>NZ_CP111043.1:0-315312 GCF_026250525.1 Chondrinema litorale | reverse complement strand
AGATACTGGTAATACTTACGAGTCTGTGGTTATTATATCTAAAAGAGCTAGACAAATCTCTACAAAGATTAAGGAAGAATTAAGTAACAAGCTTGCTGAATTTGCTACTTCTGTTGATAATCTTGAAGAAATATTTGAAAACAGAGAGCAAATAGAGATTTCAAAATTCTACGAAAGAATGCCAAAACCATCGTTATTGGCAACTGAAGAGTTCTTAGAAGATAAAATATATTATCAAAGAGAAGGAGAATTACCTGAGAGAATTGAAGAGGATGATTTGGGCTTGTTGTAATAAATGATACTCAAAGGAAAAAAAATTTTAATAGGAGTTACTGGTAGTATTGCAGCATATAAAGCAGCTACACTTATAAGACTCTTGAAAAAACAAGGAGCTGAAGTAAAAGTCATTATGACTGCTTCAGCTTCTCATTTTATTACCCCTCTTACTTTATCCACCCTTTCACAAAATCCAGTATTATCAGAATTTGTCAAAGATGATACAGGTGTCTGGAATAGCCATGTTGATTTAGGTTTATGGGCTGATGTTATACTTGTTGCACCCGCAAGTGCTAACACATTGGCTAAAATGGCTAATGGAATTGCTGATAATTTATTGATAGCAGTTTATCTTTCGGCAAGATGTCCAGTATTTTTTGCTCCAGCAATGGATTTGGATATGTATACCCACAAAACAACTTTAAGAAACATCTCAATACTTTGTAATGATGGAAACATTATGATTGATGCAGAAGAAGGGGAACTGGCGAGTGGTCTTTCTGGAAAGGGAAGGATGGCAGAGCCTGAGCATATTGTTGATGCGTTGAGTGCGTTTTTTCAGCGTAAGGAGGTATTAAAGGGAAAGAAAGTATTAATTACTGCTGGACCCACCAAGGAATATATTGATCCTGTAAGGTATTTAACCAATGCTTCTACTGGTAAAATGGGTTATGCATTGGCTAAAGCTGCTAGTGATTTTGGTGCGCAAGTCACATTAATTAGTGGACCAGTTCATTTGCCTATTCCAGATGGTAATGTTGAAGTTATAAAGGTAGATACATCTAAAGAAATGTATGATGCTACCATGAAGAACTTTTCAAAATCAAACATAGCTATCTTTACTGCTGCAGTAGCAGATTATACACCAAAAGTAGTCTCAGATACTAAGATCAAAAAAAATGATTCTGAGATGAAAATTAGCCTGATCAAGACGCATGATATAGCCAAAGAAGCTGGAAAAGTCAAAAGAGAAGGCCAATTAACTGTAGGTTTTGCGTTAGAGACAGATAATGAAGTTGTGAATGCTCAACAGAAATTGAAAAAGAAGAATTTTGACTTTATAGTGCTTAACTCGCTCAAACACTATGGGGCAGGTTTTGGCCACGATACAAATAAAATTACTATTATAGATGAACATACACAGCAAGAATTTTCTCTAAAATCTAAAAGTGAAGTTGCAGTTGATATCTTGAGCAAGATTATTGAGAAAATTAAATAAACAATTTTTTTTAACTCATTCAGATATTCATGAATCTAGTTAAGTTTCGAATCGTCTTATCTTTATTAGTGTTCAATGTATTTTTTGTAAAAGCACAAGAACTACAGTGTAATGTTGAAATTAATTCGGAAAGGGTACAAACCCAGCAAACTCAGATTTTCGAAGATATGCAAAATGCTATCACAGAATTTATGAACACCACCAAATGGACAGATGATGAGTATGAGGAGAATGAGAAAATTAAATGCAACTTATTAATAATTTTAGGTTCTAATTCAACTGTAAATACATTCGAAGCAAATGTACAGATACAGTCATCTAGACCTGTATTTGGTACAGATTACGAAACACCTTTATTAAACTTTTTAGATAATAAGTGGGGGTATTCATATACAGTTTCTCAACCTCTTATTTTTGCTGAAAATACCTATAATTCTGAGTTAACTTCCTTATTAGCTTTTTATGCATATATAATTATTGGTTTAGATTATGATTCTTTCGAAAGGCAAGGAGGGACACCATATTTTAATATTGCAAGAAATATAGCTTCTCTAGCAGAGCAACAAGGAGGAGGAACTGGCTGGACATCTTTAGGTGATACCAGAGATCGTTATTGGGTTAGCGAAAATCTAAATAATGCTCAGTTTGTAGATTTTCGAGATGCAATTTATGATTATAATCGTTTAGGGCTTGATGTTTTTAATGAAGATCCAGATGGTTCGAGAGAAATAATTATGGGTGCACTTGAAAAGGTGGCAAAGGTGAGAGAAGTATCTCCAACATCTATAATGGTAAATACATTTTTCGATACAAAAGATGACGAACTCGTTAATATTTTCTCAAGAGGAGATATGCAACTAAGAGAACAGGCAGTAGAATTACTTACTAAAATAGATCCTACAAACAGTAATGATTATAAAAAGGCATTGAAACAATAAGATTCAATGCCTTTTTTTAGATATATATTCAGAAAATTAATCTTCGTGGATTAATATTTTCTCAATTGTATCACCTTGTTTGATTTTGTCAATTACATCATCTCCCTCAACTATTTTCCCAAAGCAAGTATGGTTTCTGTCTAAGTGTTGAGTTTGCTCGCGGCTATAACAGATAAAGAATTGAGAACCGCCAGTATTTCTACCTGCATGAGCCATTGAAATTACGCCTCTGTCATGGTACTGATTATCTCCATCAAGCTCACATTTAATTGTGTAACCTGGTCCGCCAGAACCATTTCCTACTGGGCAACCTCCTTGAATTACGAAACCAGGAATTACTCTATGAAAAGTTAAACCATCGTAGAAGCCTCTTTTAGATAGGTCTATAAAGTTTTTTACTGCTAATGGAGCATCTTTTTCATAAAACTCCAATTTCATTGTGCCTCTTTCCGTCACTATTTCTGCTGTTGCCATAAAATGTTGATTTATTGATAAAAAAGTTTAAGCTAAAAATGTTAAATATCAGAAAGTTAAGATGAATGTTTTTAACTTAAAAATTAAGGCATAAAACTAATTAAATAAATACAAACAGGGAAGTAGACTTATTGGATTTATGCAATAAAAAAAAGATTTTGATGCTAATAAAGAGTAAAATGCTTGTAATATAAAGATTCAATATATTACGTTTGAGAAATAAAATGTTAAACAACTTAGTTTAGCAAGGTAGTTTTTGCAAATACGCAACAATAAATTATATGGCTGTAGATCTTGTAATGCTTGTTGATGATAATGATACTGATAATTTTATCAACAAGCGTATTATTGAATTAACCAGTTTTGCCTACCGCATAGAAATTAAAAATTCGGGAAAAAGCGCGTTGGAATACCTGGAAAGTGTGATAGATGATCCAGAAAATTTACCGAATTTAATTTTTCTTGACATTAACATGCCAATTGTAGATGGTTTTGTGTTTTTGTATGAATTTGAAAAATTTGCAGATCTGTTAAAAGATAAATGTAAGATTATCATACTGTCAAGTTCAGACAATCAAAGAGATATTGATAAAATTATAAATAATAACTTAGTTGTAAAGTTTATAACAAAGCCGTTAACAGAAGAAGCACTTGCAGAAGTAGATCAAATTTTGAAAAATTAGAGGGAATTATATTTAACAAAAGATATTTTTAAATCTTTCTTTACTTTCAGTTGGTTATAAATATAAATTGTTGCTTTATAGAAGATTATACAAGTAAATTTCGGTTTAGAGTTAATAGTTCTTTATTTATTTGAGATTAACGAAAGATTTTTTTTAATTTCATGCAATAAAACTTGTATTTTTTTGTGATTGATTTGAACCTCGCAATCTTTTCTTATTCTTTATTTGAATTTTAAGAAGGTTCTTAAGTTTTTTTAACTAAATTTTTTAATGATGCTTAAGTATTTGTTCAGCCTGTTTTTGGTGGTATGCAGTCTGATTACTATCCCTGTTCTAGGACAATATTCATCTTCAGACTTAAAACAAATTAAGGCGCTTGCGAAGGCTGGAAATGCCCATGCTTTATATCAGTTAGGTCAGGTATATGAAAAAGGCTATGGTACTAGCATTAACTATAAGAAAGCCTTTAAATACTACGAACAGTCTGCAAAAAGTAAGTATGATTCTGCTCTTTTAGCATTGGGTAATCTGTATGAAACTGGAAATGGTACTCCTCAAAGCTACAGTTTTGCTGTAAACTACTATATGGCAGCGGCTGAATTTAAAAATTCTGTAGCATATTCTAAGCTAGGAAATATTTATTACACAGGAGCAGGAGAAGTGCCTAAAGATTCTAAAAAAGCTATAGATAACTACCTTAAAGCATTTGCTTTAGGAGATAAAAGTGTATTATCTAAACTGGATAAGTTACCAGTTGAAAATGATGCTAATAAGTCTCTATTAGGTTATATTTTTTACAGTGCAGAAAAAGGAAATGCAGAAAGTCTATACAAACTAGGCAAAATGTATGAGACAGGTAAAAATGGAGTAAGTAAAGATGAAGCAAAGGCTTTTAGAAACTATTTTGAAGCTGCAAATAAAGAATATCCGCCAGCTCAGTATGAGTTGGGTAAAATCTATACTTCAGGTTTAAGAACTACCAATGCCGACGTGCCAAGAAATATGAGATTAGCAGTGCTTAATTTTATAAGAGCTGCAAATGGTGGAGTAGAAGCAGCTCGAAAAGAACTTGAAGGCCTTACGTTAGATATTTATGTAGACAAAAATAACCCTGATTACATCGAATATATCTCGAAGAATGGTGGCGAAAATATGGGGGCGAGATATTTCTCTTTGTATAAAAATCATCTTACAGGAAAAGGTGTGGCAAAAGATGCAAACAAAGCTTTGGAATATTGCCAAAGAGCTGCATTAGAAGGCTATGTACCTGCTATGTTAGAATTAGGTGGATTATATTCTAAAGGTACAATAGTGAGTATGAATCAGGAAAATGCTTTTCAGTGGTATCAAGAAGCTGCAAACAATAAAAGCGATTCGGCTATGATCGTACTGGCTAACATGTATTCAAATGGCAGAGGTACTAAAATTGATACAGAAAAAGCAGTAAGATGGTATTTAAAAGCAGCTGGTTCAACTAAAAGCTCAATTGCAGGGCAAGCAATGTTTCAGCTATCAAAATACGATATTACAAGATATATAAATCCAGACGACCTTGATTATGTTAGTTACTTAGCTAATAAAGGTGATACAGAATCTCAATTAAGAGTAGCAAATTATTATTACAGCCAAGGTAGTGAGAAAGCAGTGCATTGGTTTAAAAAAGCAGCTGATAACGGTATTGTAGATGCGCAAAGAAATTTGGGATATATTTATCTTAAAGGTCAGCTAAATGTTATTCCAGATGTAAGGCAATCCGTTCAGTATTTTTATCAAGCGGCATTACAGAATGATGTTGAATCTATGAAGGAGCTGGCTATTTTGTTCTCTCAAAACCAAATTCCAGACGAACCTGATTTTTATTCTAAAGGATATGAATTGGCTCAGAAATATCTTCAGCTAACAGCGAATGATCCAACAAAGAGAGATACATTTATCTACAAAGTAATTGGAGATTTGTCTACTACTAATAAAGATTATAGCAATGCAATCGCATATTATACAGCCTTTATTAAATCTTACAAACCAGAGTCAAATACGCCATTAAAATTGATAAAAGCGATTAATAGTAGAGCAGTAGCTTATTACCTTTTAGGAGATTTAACTAGTGCATCTACAGATATATCAATTTGTTTGTTAGAGCTAGATCAGAATAGACAACATGCAGATGTAAGACAAGAATATGTGAAATTGAAGGGGATGTATCATTACCAAGAAGGTAGAATTGCTTATTCTGCAAATAATACAACTGCTGCTTGCGAAGCATTTTTAAAGGCAAGGCAATATGGCACAGAGCCAGAAGCTAAGTATTTACAAAATTGTTTAACGAGCCAGAGCAGTCGTTTTTAATAAAATTATTAAGATTTTAACAGAAGAACGTGAAGTAATTTAATTTTTAACCTTTTTTAAAGGTATCTAAAAAACTATTCTTCTAACTTTGAAGGTGTTTGAAATTGAATATTTTTCAATAAATCAAACACCTTTTTGTATGTAATTGTTTTTATCTTAAATATTTGCTGTTTTTTTTGGATGACTGTTTAAAATTGTGCATCATCAAAAAAAATAATTAGGAAAATCAGCAATTGAGGTACAGATAATTACCGAACTAAATTTTGCATGGAGACTCAGGAAATACAGGCAATAAAACAAAGATTTGGAATAATAGGGAATTCTCCTAGGTTAAACAGAGCAATAGAAATTGCAGCTACTGTCGCTGGAACAGAATCTAGTGTGCTAATAGTTGGAGAAAGTGGTAGCGGTAAAGAAACATTTTCTAAAATAATTCATCAGCTAAGTGCTAGAAAACATGGTGAGTTTATAGCAATAAACTGTGGTGCAATTCCTGAAGGTACAATTAACTCAGAGCTTTTTGGTCATGAGAAAGGTGCTTTTACGGGTGCTTCTGAAGCAAGGAAAGGATATTTTGAAGTGACCAACGATGGTACAATCTTTTTAGATGAAGTAGCCGAAATGCCGCCAGAAACTCAAGCAATGCTTTTGAGAGTGCTTGAATATGGAGAGTTTTTAAGAGTAGGTTCAAACAAAGTAAAAAAAACCAATGTAAGGGTAGTAGCAGCTACAAATGTTGATTTACAAGAGAGAGTGGCTCAAGGGAGGTTTAGAGAAGATCTATATTTTAGATTTTCGATAACTATCGAAGTGCCTCCACTTAGAGACAGAGGAGAAGATGTAGAACTGCTTTTTAGAAAATTCTCTATTGATTTTGCCGAAAGAAACCGTACTAAACCAGTTATTTTAGACCAATCTGCTAAGCAGCTTTTACTTAACTTCAGATTCCCTGGAAATATCAGGCAATTAAAAAATATTGTAGAGCAGGTTTCTGTATTGGCAAACGATAGATTAATTGATTCTAGGGCATTATCTGAATTTTTACCATCTGAGCATAGTAGTGCTCTACCAGTACTTTCAAAAGCTACTAATAACAATGGAACTGGTAATAACGATTTTTCAGAGCGAGACATACTTTATAAAGTTTTGTTCGATCTGAGAAATGGGATGGTAGACTTAGGAAAGGAGGTAACCGAGCTTAAAAAAATGGTACTAAACATCTTAGATACAGATGTGCCCAACAGCGAAGTTTATAAAGACAATAAACATCTTTTCCATAATATTCAGGAGCAACTATTTAAAGAGCAGATAGACAATGCGTCATTATTGTTACATGCACACAAAGATGATCATGATGACGATGATATGCCACCAAAGAAGTCAATAGATAGAGAAAGAGAGCAAAAAACATTTAAGTTAGACGATAGCATTGAAGACATCACGCATAAAATGGAAGATGAGACACTTTCATTAGAAAAGCTTGAAGTAGAGGCTATCAAAAAAGCACTTCAGAAAAACAACAATAAGCGTAAGTATGCAGCGCGCGATTTAGGTATTTCTGAAAGAACACTTTATAGAAAAATCAAACAATACGGAATAGAGGATTAAATATGTATATAAGACATCTTTTAATAATTACCTGCCTATGTTTTGCAATGGCAGGTTGTAGACAGGCACCAAGACTTACATTTACAGGTGCCACCATACCAGAAGGCGCATCAAGCTTTTCAGTAGCAAACTTTATGAACGATGCATCAGATGGTCCCGCTGATTTAGGTATTCGTTTTACAGAAGAATTAAGAGATTATTTTCAACGAAATACTTCATTAGAGCAAGTAATCGGAGCTGGAGATTTACAATTTTCTGGTAGTATAACCAGATACGATCTTAGTCCGGTTTCTGCTGGTGCTACAGAAACTCAAGGTGCTCAACTACAAAGACTTACCATTGCTGTTAAATATGATTACATAGTTTTACCAGACGACGAAAAAAGCATAGAGAATGGCAGTGCTTCACAATTTTCTGATTTTAGTGCTAGTCAAAACTTAGCTGATGTTGAAGATGAGTTGATCGATGAAATATTTGAACAAATAATATTTGATATTTTTAACAGAACTCTTGCCGATTGGTAACTATATTTGTTCAGAGTATTTTTTTTATAACGCATTGTAGTATTCCAATATCAGTAATTGACAAACTTGAAAATAATACAATTTTATTATCGTTGATTACTGAAGCATACCGACTGATGAAATATGCTAATAATCAGTAAGTTATTTTGAAAATATGCTATATTTATGTATATTTTTTAATTCTTACATTTACTTTATTTTTTAAAATTGTAAGTTGTGAATCCTGATAGGCTTAAAGATCTACTAGAAAACCCTGATAAAGTTAATTCTGAAGACTTATCCGCATTAGAAGATGTGTTAAGGCAATTCCCGTATTTTCAAGCTGCTAGAGTTTTAGCTGCTAAGGCTGCCGGAACATCTAATTTTATTAAAAGTGCAGCTACATATTCTGCAGATCGAAAATTATTAATGAAGCTCATTAATGGCTCATTCGATCAGGATTTTAATATGCCAAACCTAGATGATCTTGAAATACAATCAGGTGTAAATGCTTTTGATCATTTAAAAGAAGAAAGCGAAGAAACTCAGGAATTTTCGCAGTTAGACGAAACTGAAGAGCCAGATGTTCATTCCTTAATAGATACTTTCGAAAAGGAAACTGACGATGAGGAAAAAAACGATCCTTATACTTTTGAAAGTGATTCAACTCAAGAAAATGAAGAATCTGAAGCAGATGATTTTATAAAAAATCAATATAATGATAGCTTAACTAGCGATTATTCTGCAGAAGATTTTAATCTTCCGGATTACAATTATAATTTTGGCGAAAATAAAGAAGAAGAAAAGGAAGATACTTCAAATGATTATAACTTTACGAATGAAGATAATTCTTTTTCTGATTGGGATATAGACCAAGAAAAGGAGGACGACTCTAAACCCGAAATTTCTGATATCGAGAGTTCTTATGATACTGAATCAAATTCTTCTGATGCCATAGAGCAAAATGACTCAGATAGTAATGATCAGTTTAGGAACGAATTAATGGAAAGTCTTGAAGATTTAACAAGAATAAGAAAAGCGGCTTGGGCAGAAGAGCAAGAAAAACTTGATGTTCCTGAACAAAGCCAACCAGAGGTAAATGAACCGGAAATAGAAGACTCTGAAGAAACAGAACAAACATTTACTGGAAAATGGGAGAGTTTAGAGGAAGAATCGGAAAAAGAAGAAGATAACTCAGATGCTTTAGTAAATCATTTTGATACCGAAGATGATTTAGCTTTAAACACTGATGAAAATGTGGCAATGGTTGAGGAATTTCAATCAGAAAAACCAAAACATGTTGCTGAGAATAAAAGAAATACTGAAACAATAACTGATAGTAATTTAATGTTTGACGATAACCTTTTTGAGTTAAATCATCTGATTGTTGAGGATGAAGAGGGGAAAGTAAAAAAAAAACAACCTGAAATGGTGAATTATCAGCATGAGGTAATCGATCGTTTTATCAATACTATTCCTGAATTAACTGCCCAGGACCACGAAAGCAGAGAATATTCACACCTTGCGAGAGACCTTTATGATAGAAGTGTTCAAGCCGACACTTCAAAAATGACAGAGACAATGGCCAAATTAATGGTCACTCAGGGAAAATTACCTAGAGCTATTGAGATTTATGAACACTTGATGTTGAAAAATCCAGATAAAAAAGCTTACTTTGCAACTCAAATAGAAAAGGTAAGAAAAGATATTTAAAAAGATATGGCAACATCTATTATTGTTTTAATAATCATTGTATGTATATTGTTAGTTCTACTTATCTTGGCTCAAGATTCTAAAGGATCAGGTCTTACTGGTAATATTGGAGCAGCAAGCCAGATAATGGGTACAAGAAGAACAACTGATTGGATAGAAAAAGCAACTTGGGGATTTCTTGTAGCTTTATTTGTTCTTTCTCTTGGAGTTAATGCTTCAATTGAGAAAAGAACTGGACCTAACTTTACTTCTCCAAACATCGAGAAAGCAAAGAGTGAGGCTATTCCATCTACAGGATTAGAATTACCAGAAGCTTCTGACGAGAACTCAGATGCAATCGAAAGTACTGATACTGAAGATTTACTTGATGTTGAAGAATCAGGTGATTCAATCCAATAAAAAGTACTTAAAAGATATTTATTTTAGGGATAGTTAAAAACTATCCCTTTTTTATTTGCTTAATAATTCTCCTGTAAACTCTTCATTAAATAGCTCATCTATATAGACTGCTCTTGTATTAGCATTGTAATTATCTGTGCATTCTCCAATTCCACTTCTCATTAGACTAATACAAGTCCCATCATTGTTTAATGCTTCTCTATGGTCTCTAAATAAATAGCAGTGGCCAAGTTCATGAAATATTACAAACTCTTTATTTTTATCGCTGCTACTATTCCAATAAGTTAAGTCTATTTCTAAATGACTTTGTCTTAAAGGGTTAAATCTACATTTTCCAGCTACATGCTCTTCTTCTAAATCTATAATTTCTCCTGTAATTCCAGCAAAACGAAGGTCAACTTGGATGCTTCTTTTTAAAGCTTCTTCTTCAAATCTGTTAAAATAAATCCATAGTTTTTCATCTACTCCATTATATGGTTCTATTACCTTCGTATTTGCCTGTGTAGGAGAAACTTCGGGTGTTTCCGAACAAGATATAATCATTAAGAGAATGAATAAAAATGCAAAAAATAAGAAGTTGTTTATGAAACTGTAGAAAGCTGTTTTCTTATTAATTTGAAATAGCATAGCCGATTTTATCTAAGTTGTAATAGATTGATTTAAAAAATCAAGTAGCTAGTAAAATCAATTAAGTCAGATTGATTGAGGGTATTTAAGAAAGGAATTAACGCTGTATTTAAATAGTTTCTGTGGTTTACTCAGTAGTTTTTTTGTACCTTAAATAACGGTTTATAAAAATGGTAAATATGAAAAACTACTTGCAAAATCTAGGTGTTACAGAAAGCATACTCACCATAAGTGAGAAACAATTTTTAGATGATAACGGATATCTTAACCTAGGAAAGATATTATCTGATGAACTTTTAAATTCTGTAAGAGAAGTAATAGATTCTTTATTAGTAAAAGAAGGTCTACTTGCTGGTGCAGAATTAATGGATTCTAAATACATCAGGCATCCAAAAGAAGTAGGGGCGGATAGACTTGCCGATTTAGTAAATAAACATTCGATATTTGATTTATTTTATACACACCCAAGAGTATTGGCTGCGGTAGCTCATGTTTTAAATAGTAGTGTCAAACTTTCATCTTTAAATTATAGAGCAGCTATTCCAGGAAGTGGTTTGCAAAATTTGCATGTAGATTGGCATGAAACCGTTGATTTGAGCGATTTTAAGGTATGCAATTCTATTTGGTTATTAGACGACTTTTCCAAAGAGAATGGTGCTACTAGAATTGTTCCGGGTACTCATTTGTTAAGTGAACTACCACAAGATGTTTTGAAAGATACAAAAGATTCGCATGAAAATGAGATTATAATTAATGCACCAGCAGGAAGTGTCTTTATATTTAATTCTCATGTTTGGCATGGTGGAACAACCAATAATTCGAGTGCAGCAAGAAGAGCTATACATAGTTATTTTTGCAGAAGAGACCAACCGCAACAAATAGATCAAAAGAGATATATCACTTCCGAAACCAGAGAGAGAATAAGTGAAGAGGCTAGATTTATTCTCGATATTGATTGATTTTTTTTGTAAAAAAATCACACTCAGTTAAAAAGAGATTGAATTAAATAATAGATAAGGATTTATACAGGAATTTGTACTTCTATTTCTGCATTTAACCTTTTATGTTTAAATTGATTCTTAAACTTTAATTGAATAATTGCAATTAGAGTCATTTACTTACGTCTGTTTGTATAATCGTATAAAATTAACCAGATACTTTATAAAGCAATGATGCTTTATCTTGGAAAAGCTATCAGTACTATTATCTAAAATCAACTAACGAGCAGACATCTTCAGCTAATTTCAGCACTAACTCGACTATAATTTTATACATCTTACTTCTTCTGTATCAGTAGATAACATCAATGCAGCTGTGCGGAAATTTTTTAAGAGTAAGTAAACTAAATGCTGTATGAAGAGCCTTAAATTTCAATATCTACTTTTATTTTTTTCATTATTTACATTCTCTTTTTCAGTTTTTTCTCGGCAGCTATCTAAAGACTCTCAAGATCGATTAACAAAACTTTTAGAATCTTTTGATCAAAAAAACGCACCAGGATTTGTGCTAAAAGTGGTTAGAGATGGAGACGTCCTTTTTGAGAAAAATGCTGGTTTGGCAAATCTCGAAACCAAAGAAAAAAATAATGACGAAACTGTTTTTAGAGTAGCGTCACTTTCAAAGCAATTTACTGCAGCTTGCATGCTGCTACTAGAAGAAAAAGGTTTAATAAACCTAGACGATCCTATTAGTTTATACTTCCCTTCTTTTCCAGATTATGCAGATGAAATTACCATTAGACATTTAATACATCATACAAGCGGGTTAAGAGATTTTTTTAAACTGGCAGATTTGTCGGGATATAATGAAGACGATTTTAATTCTGAAGAAGCAGTATTAAATATGATTGTGCGTCAGAAAAAGTTAAATTTTGCACCGGGTGAAGATATGCTTTATAATAACTCAGGTTATTTTTTATTAGCGAGAATTGTGAAAGATGTATCTGGTAAGTCTATTGGCGATTTTGCAAATGATGAGCTTTTTAAACCGCTGGGTATGAGTAGTACTCAATTTTTTAATCAAGAAACATATAAAGTAAAAAATAGAGCATATGGTTATTCATTAGGAGATTCAGATAAATATGAATTGGACGAATCTAATTTAATGATTACTGGTGATGGAGGATTGTTTACCACAGTAAATGATATGGTAAAATGGCTCGATAACTTTTATGTAAACAAATTACCAATTACAGATTTTGACAATAGGATGTACGCCAAAGGCAAATTAAATGATGGTACTGAGTTAAACTACGCATTTGGTTTAGAACATGCTGATATTATGGGAATCGACTGCATAGAGCATAGTGGAGCGTATGTTGGTTTTAAATCAGCGGTTTTAAATATTCCACAGAAAAAATTGGCAATTGTGTGCTTAGGCAATTTATCTAATCTGCAACCAGAACAGATTTGTAGAAAAGTTGCTGAGATAATATTAGAAGAAGGCTTTAAAAAGCCAGAAGTTACTCAAGAAAGAAAACCTTTACCATTTGAGCGCAGGGCGATTAATATACCTGAAAAGACCTTTGAGGTTTATAGTGGAAAATATGAGTTAGGAAATGGGCAAATTCTTCAATTTTATACTGAAAACAACCGCTATTATGTAGATATAATCGGGCAGACAGTAATCGAATTATTCCCCGAGTCTATCATGAGTTTTTTTGTGAAAGAAACAGACCTTTCTTTTTCATTTATTACTGATAAAGAAGGCAATGCTATTTTGGCGATATTGAGTATCAATAATAAAAGATTGTTGGCCAAAAGAGTTAATACTACCACTGGTATGAATAATAAAGAAATGGTTGATTATGTAGGAGCTTATTATAATGAAGAATTGGATGTGGTGTATAAATTAATGATGTTAGACAAGAAGTTATTCATACAGATAGGAAATAAGCCATTCGAAGAAATTGGAATGATTAAACAGGATAAAATGATCTTAGGTGAGGGAATGGCCGAGTTTCACAGAGATGGCAAAGGTAAAGTTGCTTCTTTCTTATTAGAAGCAGGCAGCGTAAAAGATTTGTTGTTTGTAAAAAGATAAAGGCCGGAAAATCCGACCTTTATTTTAATAGATGAGTGATATTTCGATTAATTAATTTGAAAGCAATTAGCTAATTGCTCCCTCTTTAATGCTTTCTACGATACTTGGATCGAGTAGCGTTGAAGTGTCTCCCAAATTAGAAGTATCACCTTCTGCAACTTTACGAAGTATACGACGCATAATTTTTCCAGATCTTGTTTTAGGTAAACCTCTAACAATTTGTATTTTATCAGGTCTAGCAATTGGTCCGATTTCTTTTACAACCATACTTGAAATACCTTTTTTCAATTCTTCCATGCTATATTCTTCAATAGCAACTGGGTCGCAAATTACATAAGCATAAGTACCTTGTCCTTTAATTTCGTGTGGATAACCAACAACCGCAGATTCTATAACAGCTGAATACAGGTTAATAGCATTTTCAATTTCTGCGGTGCCAAGTCTATGACCAGAAACGTTGATTACATCATCAACTCTACCGAGTATTCTATAGTAACCATCTTCGTCTCTACGGCAGCCATCACCTGTAAAGTAATATCCCTTGTAAGTAGAGAAATAGGTGAATTTGCATCTCTCATGATCTCCCCAAGTAGTTCTAAGTATAGAAGGCCAAGGATGTTTGATACAAAGGTTTCCTTCAACACCTCTACCGTCAATTTCTTTACCTTCCGAATCTAGTAGTGCAGGTTGAATGCCTGGTAGTGGCAAAGTAGCATAAGTTGGCTTAGTAGGTGTAACACCGGCAATTGGAGAAATCATCATACCACCAGTTTCGGTTTGCCACCATGTATCTACGATAGGGCATTTTCTTTTACCTATATGTTCATAATACCATTGCCACGCTTCTGAGTTAATAGGTTCGCCTACTGTACCTAAAACCTTAAGTGAGCTAAGGTCATGAATATCTACATTTTCTAGTCCTTGAGCCATTAATGCTCTAATAGCTGTTGGGGCAGTATAAAACTGATTTACCTTGAATTTGCTTATAATTTTCCAGAATCTACCTGCGTCAGGCCAAGTCGGAATACCTTCAAACATCAAAGTAGTTCCACCAGCTAATAATGGACCATAAACAATATACGAGTGTCCGGTAATCCAACCAATATCTGCTGTACACCAATAAGTATCTCCTTCATCGTATTGAAATACATTTTCGAAAGTGTACTTAGTGTAAACCATGTAACCACCGGTAGTATGTACAACACCTTTTGGCTTACCTGTAGAGCCTGAAGTATATAATATGAATAATGGGTCTTCTGAGTCCATTACTTCAGCTTCGTTTTCAGTACTTACTTGTTCTAATGCTTCGTGTAACCAAACATCTCTGCCTTCTTTCATATAAATTTCTTCACCGGTTCTTTTTAATACAAGGCAGGTTTCTACAGAAGGACAAGCATTTAGAGACTCGTCAACAACTTCTTTTAAAGGTATTTGCTTTGCTCCTCTGTAAGCAGTGTCAGCAGTAATTACCATTTTTGCATTGGCATCTTCAATTCTGCTAGCTAATGCATGAGAAGAGAAACCTGCAAATATAACTGAGTGAATAGCTCCAATTCTGGCGCAAGCTAAAACAGAAAAAGCCAACTCAGGTACCATTTGCATATAAAGGCAAACTCTGTCACCCTTTTTTACTCCATAAGACTTTAGCACATTTGCCATCTTACACACTTCTCTGTGCACATCAGCATAGGTGAAAGTGATTGGTGCTTCATGCGGATCGTTTGGTTGCCAAATAATTGCAGCTTGGTCTGCTTTAGTTTCTAGGTGTCTATCTATACAATTTTCAGTAATGTTTAATTTACCCCCAATAAACCATTTACAGTAATAGTCTTCAAAGTTCCAATCTAGCACTTGATCCCACTTCTTTTTCCATGTAAACTCTTCAGCAACATTACCCCAAAATTTACTTGGGTCTTCTACACTTTCGCGGTATGCTACTGAATAATCTTCTAGATTCTTTATTCTGCTCATTTTTTTTAAGAGTTTATAGGTTTGTCTTTTAAATTAATTTCTTAGTTGTTCATACAACAATTTGATTGATGAACTGTCATTTATTTTTCAGGTCTTGTTTCAAATAATTAAGTTTCTTTCATTTCATATTTCAATTTTTTGGGTTCCAGAAAATAATTTGCCTGTAATCAATTCAGGCGTTGAGTAATGCAAATTGTAAAAAAAGTTTAAAGTTGACTTGGTGAGTTCTGCAATTCTATTAGAGAAATACAATACTGTATTTTCATAACATCGCCTACAGAATTGATAAATAGTTATTATTTCTGTTTTCCATATAATTAGTTTTCCAGAAACAGTTAGTGATTTACTTAATCTGTTTGCAGGAAATAATCTTGAGATAATAGCTAATGCCAAAGAGTGGTGGTATACTGTTGAGGTAGTTACTGTTGTTAGAGAAGATCGAAAGCCTTCAGTATGATTTGTTATTGATAGTGTTTTGATAATATAGCTAGTTTGAAAGTCCATTATTTTATATTCAGGTTATTACTTTTAATTCATTTTTGTAAAATTTAAATGAATATGAATAACAACTTTACTGAGTACTTAAAAAGGTAGGCAGAAGAAATGCGAAAAAAATAATTGCTATTCGAGCAGATTTTGCAATTGAAAAATGGGTGTATAGTTCTCTTAGACATGGATTCCCATTCAACCTTTCACAATCATATTTACCAGTTTAAATAACTCGTAAGTTATTTTCTAATTTATCTACTATTTTACAAAATAATGATCTAACTATTAAACCGTATAACATTATTTTTTTTGAGAAAGTGAAATTCTTTGTGTTTTTAACCCAGTTTTTCTTGAGAGTGAACTACTTCCTTAGTCAAACTACCCATTTTTATTTAAACAATTTTTAAGGTTGGTGGTTTTTTGAATTTCACATCAATCAGGAATTTTTACATAATTGTAAGTATTAAGAAATATTTGATCTGAAAACAGATTTTCATTTTTAATAAAGTATAAATCAAAGTAATTTTATATCTCTGCTATAAACAACACTAGCTTATACTTGCAGACTGAACTCTATAAGCTCAATTACTAACTTTAAAAAATAGAAGATGTTTATCAGATTTAACTGGCTTAAACAAGATACTCTAGTTTACTTTTTCATTCTACATGTACTACTTTCGCTTTCTGCAAATGCTCAAATAAAGCAGAATATTTTAGTAGACGAACTGAATCCCCGTTCAATTGGTCCTGCAGGAATGGGTGGTAGAATTACCGATATTCAAGTCTCTCCCATAGATGAAACCATTATTTATATTGCCACAGCTTCTGGCGGTATTTGGAAATCAGAAGGAGGAGGAGTGAAATGGAAACCAATTTTTGATAAGCAAACAACTTCTTCTATTGGTGCACTCGCCATCGATCCAAACAATACAAGTGTTATCTGGGCTGGAACTGGCGAAGGAAACCCGCGAAACAGCCAAAACTCTGGCGATGGTATATATAAATCTGAAGATGGTGGAGAAACTTGGAAACTAGTTGGTTTAGAAGGTTCAAAAAATATACATAGAATCATTATCGATCCGGTAGATGGCAATACAGTTTATGTTGGTGTTCAAGGTACAGCGTGGGGAGAAAGCACGACCCGTGGAGTTTATAAAACAACAGATGGTGGAAATACATGGGATAACATACTTTATATAAATGAAAACACTGGTATTGGTGATTTGGTAATGGATCCTAAAAACCCGAGTAAATTGATTGCCGGTATGTGGCATTTCCGGCGTTGGCCATGGATTTTCAAATCTGGTGGTGAAGGTTCCGGTATGTATATTAGTTACGATGCCGGTAAAACTTGGGAGAAAAAAGAACCTAAAGATGGCATGCCAGAGGGAGAATTGGGAAGAATAGGTTTGGCAATTGCCCCATCTGATCCAGAAATAGTTTATGCACTAATAGAATCTGAAAATACATCTTTATATCGCTCAGAAAATGGAGGAGATACTTGGAATAAAGTTACCGATAGAAATGTAGGTGCACGCCCTTTTTACTATGCAGATTTATTTGTTGATCCGCTAGATAAAAACAGGTTATATAATTTATGGACAATGGTTTCTGTAAGTAGTGATGGAGGAAGAAATTTTAGGCCATTTTTAGCTGGTGAAAAATCTCATGGAGATCATCATGCATTTTGGATAAACCCAAACAATCCCAATCATATAATTGATGGAAATGATGGTGGTTTGGTAATCACTTACGACAAAGGAGCTAGTTGGAGATACATTAGAAATATTCCTTTAGGTCAGTTTTATCATGTAAATGTAGATAATGATTTTCCTTATCAGGTTTACGGGGGTATGCAAGATAATGGCGTATGGAGTGGGCCAGGTTATGTTTTAAAAGAAGGAGGAATTAGAAATGCAGACTGGAAGAATATAGGTTTTGGTGATGGGTTTGATGCTTTTCCAATTGAAAATAGCCGATACGGCTTTTCAATGTGGCAAGGTGGAAATATTATTCGATTTGATAAACAAACAGGACTCAAAACAGAAATCAGACCTGTGCATCCAAAAGGGGAAAAACTGAGGTGGAACTGGAATGCTGCTATGGCGCAAGATCCATTCGATAAACATACTTTATATGTAGGTAGTCAATATTTACATGTTAGCGAAGATGAGGGTAATAGTTGGCAAATTATCTCACCCGATCTTACAACCAATAATCCAGAAAGACAGAAACAGATGGAAAGTGGTGGGCTTACCATAGATGCCACCAGAGCAGAAAATTATACAACGCTTACGGCTATTGCACCAAGTCCTTTGTCGCCAGAAGTAATCTGGACTGGCTCAGACGACGGAATGGTATATGTGACTAGAGATGGGGGTAAAAGCTGGAAAAATGTAAATCCATCGGAGAAAATTTGTCCTGTAGATAATTGGGTAAACCAGATTATTCCATCAACATACAAAGCAAATGAAGCTTTTTTGGTAATGGATAATCACCGAATGAATGATTTTAAACCTTATATTTTCTTTACAGATAATTATGGTAGGTCGTGGCATAGAATAGCTGACGAAACAGATATGAAAGGCTATGCACTTACTTTTTTGCAAGACCCAGAAGCACCAGATTTAATGTTTGCCGGAACAGAAACTGGATTGCTCTTCTCAGTAAATGGTGCAAAAGAATGGCAGGAGTGGCCTAAGCCAGATTTTCCTGTAGTACCAGTGAGTGATATGGCTTTGCAAAAGGTAACTAACGATTTGGTAATAGCAACTTTTGGTCGGTCTGTTTATGTAATTGATGATATAAGTCCACTTAGAAACTATGCCAACCACCACCACGAAGTTGTTTCTAAACCAATTCACTTATTTAAGCCTGCTCCTGCAATTCAGTCAATTTATGCTTCACCAGATGAGTCTGATGTGATCTCTGCTGATATGTTTACTGGTGAAAATAAAGATAGAGGAGTGGCTGTTTCATTTTATGCTAATCCAGTAAAAAATGAACCACTTGCAACCATTAAAATATCTAGAAAGCAAGGCGAGGTAATCCGTACTTTTACTGTAATTGTAAATGAAGGAATCAACAGGTTTTATTGGGAGCTCTGTAGAAAATCTGTAAAACTTCCCGGCCAGTTTAAAGGTTATTTCAACTCAGAGACAGCAGGTGTTCCCGTTTCTCCTGGTACTTATTCCCTAGAGTTGTTTTATGCCGACGAAAGACTGACAACATCTATAGAAGTTTTACCAGACCCAAGAGTAGAAGATGTTCCAGATTACAAAAGGTTTGAGGAACTGCTTTCTCGTTTAGAGATAGCTACTTATAGTGCATCTGCTATTCTCGATAGATTAGAAGAAGCCAGACAAAATCTTTCCAATGTTACCATGAGATTAGTCGGGCATGATGATAAAGAATCTGTTAAAATGAAAACTTATACAGATTCTATTGATGTAAAACTTCAGCATTTAATTGATAGAATAAAAGTAGCAGAAGTACAGGGGGTGAAAAGAGAAACAGGCGTAGTTAACGATAAGTTATCTCATGCAGAATTGCATTTTAACAGTCCTTATATTAAGCTGGGAGAGAATCATATTATAGTGCTCGAAGATATAGAAAGAGACGTTTCAAATTTGATGAATAATGTAAATTCTTTCTTCAATAAAGACTGGAAAGAGTACAGAAAAGCGGCTGTTTTAGCAAAAATTAGCTTTATTAATGATTATCGACCTTTAATCTTTGGAGCATCGAGCCAAAATGAAGATGAGTAAAATATTTTGTATAGTTTTACGCATATTATAAATTGGCTTTTATGTTCGAAATGAGTTTTTTTACACAGCTAAAGCAGCAATTCTTTGCAATGGCTCCAAGTGTAATTTTAGGTATATTTCTTTTAATAGCCGGCTGGCTACTTGCTGTCGTTATCAAAAACCTTGTTGAAAAATTTTTAAAAGCGGCAGGACTCAACAAACTGGTTCAAATCAATCCTTTTGATAGTTATTACGAGAAATCTGGAATCCAAACTTTGCCTTCTCATTGGTTGGCAAAATTGGTATATTGGATTTTGATATTAGCAACAATACTTGTTGTAAGTGAATCTTTTGGCTGGCATATTTTATCTGAAATGCTGGTAATGAGCCTAGTAACATATTTGCCAAGAATATTTACAGGAGTACTCTTTTTTATTATTGGTTTATACCTACTTACATTCGTAAAAGACTTTATAAGAGCTGCCACATCTTCACTTGGTTTATCTGCCGGTAAGTTGATTAGCAATATAGTATTTTACTTTCTGCTCATTATTGTTGCTTTAACATCACTAGAACAAGCAGGAATCGATACAGCCATTTTAAAATCTAACTTTACAATTATTTTGGCTGCAATTCTATTTTCTGCTTCTGTATCTTATGCATTTGCATCTAGAGATATTATGACCAATATCCTTTCTTCTTTTTTTAGTAGAAATACTTTTAAAGTAGGGCAAAAAATTGTGATTGATGATTTAGAAGGAGAGATTATAGAAATCACAAACATTTCAGTAATATTAAACACTGTGGACGGAAAGGTTGTTTTCCCGGTAAAAGAATTAGTAAACAAAACTGTAAGAATTAAAGAACATCAATAGATTATCAAAATTCAGTTACTTTGTTAAATAACTCCTACTTATATTTTTTGGCATTTCTCAAATCAAGGTATACTGCTTTGAAATCTGATACTTTCACGAAAACTAAACATGGCGCAAATTAGAAAATTTGGTACGTTTGGCGGCGTTTTTACCCCTTCTATACTCACTATTCTTGGTGTAATCATGTATCTGAGGTTGGGGTGGGTCGTTGGTCAGGCGGGTATCATCTGGACTATAGCAATCATCCTTATTGCACACATCATCTCCGTTTCCACCGGACTCTCTGTATCATCAGTCGCAACAGATAAAAAAGTAAAAGCAGGTGGTTTGTACTACATGCTTTCCAGAAGTTTGGGTTTACCTATAGGTGGTGCTATTGGTATTGCTTTATACGCTGCAACTGCACTGAGTATATCTATGTATATTGTGGGTTTTGGTGAAAGTTTTAATAGTGTAATTGGTTTTACCCCTCCCGATGCACCTGAGCATATTGTAACTAGAAACCTAAGAATTACAGGTTCTCTTACCTTAGTTACTATTACCTCTATTGCACTGATTAGTACTTCTCTAGCGATTAAGTCGCAGTACTACATTATGGGAGCAATATTCCTTTCTGTAATTTCTATAGTTGCAGGTGGGTTCTTATATGATTCTGAATATATTGCTAGTGTCCCCAACATTGGTGCTTACAATGGAGGAGAATCAATAGAAGCCATTTTTGGAATATTTTTCCCTGCTGTAACTGGTTTTACTGCGGGGGTAGCCATGTCTGGTGATTTAAAAGACCCAAAGAAATCCATTCCTACAGGTACTATGGCATCCATAATAGTTGGTTTTGTTGTGTATTTGGGTTTAGCATTTTTCTTAGCATTTAGAATTGATAGAGAATATTTATTAAGTGATTATAACATCCTATCGAAAATTTCTCTATTAGCAAAATATGGTAGTCCACTAGTTGTAAGTGGAATTTGGGGGGCTACATTATCTTCTGCTTTAGGTGGAATATTAGGTGGGCCTCGTATTTTGCAAGCAATGTCTGTAGATAAAATAACTCCCAAAAGGTTTGCAAAAGGAGTTGGTGCAGGAAATGAACCAAGAAATGCACTTATTTTAACCTTTATTATTGCAGAGGCAGGTGTCTATTCAGCCAAGTTAGATTTGATTGCACCAATCGTTTCTATGTTTTACCTCACCGCTTATGGCTTTATTAATTTTACATGTGCCTTAGAGAGTTGGTCTGGTTCAGATTTTAGACCGCAATTTAAAATCCCTCGATTTATAAGTGTAGTAGGAGCAATGGCCACATTCGCCGTAATGTTCAAATTGAACTTTGGTGCTATGTTGATTTCGTTTGTGATTATCGGTGCATTGTTCTTCTATTTTACTAAAAAGCAAATTAACCTTGGCTTTAGTAATATTTGGCAGGGAGTATATGCCGAGATTGTTAGGCGAGCTTTATTTAAAATAGGCAAAAGAGAACACGACCAGAGAAATTGGAGACCTAATATCTTACTATTTAGTGGAGCAGCAAACCAGAGAGAATATTTAGTAGAATTCGGCTTAAAACTAGTTGGTAGGCTTGGGCTTATCTCAAACTTTAATGTGCTAGAAAGTAAACAAGGCGAGGTATTAAGTAAATCCGACCAAGCATTAAATTATAAAGAGCCTAAGAATGGCAATGAAAGTTACAGAGGCATATTTGCAAGGCAGCTTTATAGCCAGAATGTATATGAGGGAATGGGAAACATTGCTGAAACTTACGGTTTTTCAGGGATTGAACCCAATACGATTTTAATTGGCTGGGCGAGAAATCATAAGGCTGAAAGTGAGTTTGTACCATTGCTCAGAAAATTCCATGAACTAGATTATAACATTCTGGTAATGGATTATGAGAAAAAGAAAGGTTTTGGCAAGAGAGAAAAGGTAGATATTTGGTGGGAAGGTTCAGGTAGAAACTTATCTTTTATTCTCACCATGATTCGCTTTATTACTACTACAGATGATTGGTTGAATGCAAAAATCAGAATGGTAATTCACCTTTCTTCAATAGATACAGATGGCAACGAAGTACTAAGAAATATAACCGATTTGCTAGAAGAATTTAGAATGCAAATCGAGATTAAAACCATCAATACACTTCTCGACAATAGGCCTTTATATGAGCTAATCAAATCGGAATCTGCTGATGCTGATTTGATATTTACTGAGCTTAAAGATATTCACGAAGAGGAAGAAAGCACTTTCTATAAAGAAACTACCAAGCTTTGTAATGAGACTGGTACAATAGTAATGTATCGTGCATCTACGGAGTTTAAAGATGTGCAAATGGGGGTAACTCCAATAATACCAGCTTCAAGAAGAAATGTTGATGATGAAATTGAAGAAAATGAAATAGCTGCTACTGATTTGTATTTTACTTCTCTCGAATTACCAGAGCATGAAGTATTGGCAGAGTGGATTGAAAACCTTAGAAACTCAGTTGAAAAAACGATTTCTACCTATTTTAAAGATTATCTGGGTAATATTTATCAAATCAGAAGCTGTTTTATAAAAGAGGTTGACGAACTGGTTTTAAAGACAGAAAGTGACCTTAGAAACAAGTTTAGAAGAAGAGGTACCCACGGTAAAATTAAAGTTCTTGAAGTGCACACCAAGTTTCTAGAAGATTTTAGAAAACTGGTTTTAAAATATCGAGATTATGACCTTGATTCTATTAAAAAACAGATGGAACTTGGCGGGCAGATGTTTCAAGGAGAGATTAGTTATCTTTCTAGAACTTATGCAAATAAGAAAAATATTAGTTTCAATTATGATCGACTGAGAGATTACAGACCAGACCTTTTTAAAGTATTTGGCTTTTACAAAAAGATGTATGCCAAAACCTTTAAGTCAGACTTAAATAAACAGATTCCTTTAGACAAGGTTTCTAATTATTTTATCTATTGTAATCTAGTAAGTAATCAAGATCAGCTTGCTTCTAAAATTACTACAGATGCTTTTCGTCTGATAGCGATGATCCAAAAGAACATTAATCTGTATTTTCAAAAGCTTACATTAATTGAGAATCAGTTTAATGAAAAAGATTATACATTTAGCAAAGCTCAGGAAGAGATTAAAAAAGTTCAGGTTTTGCAAAAAGAGTTACATGATGAGCTAATTACAGATATGCAGGGTTATCAGGATTTTCTGGTAACTGAGACTGTTAGAGACCTTCAAAAAATTGCAACTCATCTAGATAAATTACAGGTTTCTTCTAAATATTATAATAAGCCTAAAATGATTAAGGCTGGTAAACAGCAGTATGAAAAATGGCTTACTTTTCCTGATGTTTACAGGCAAAACCTTGGTTTATACACAAGTTTTCTGGCATTAGATGTTAGTTTAAAACTACTTCAGAATAGTTTAAGAGAAAGAATAATTCATTATAAAGCGGAGTTACAAGAATCAATTTATCAGGAGTCTACTTTACCTTTAAAGAATCTGCAAACCAAACTACAGCGGATTAAGAGTAACCTCGAAAAGGGAGAAACAGGTGGAGAAATACAACCTCCTTCTATGCAGCTTTTCTCAGAAAATGGCAGTTTTAAGCAATTACTCGATGACCTCAAAAACTTGACCGGTAGCTTGCCTTACGAGATGGAAACCATAGAACCGGAAGCGATGAATAATCCATCTCCGGAAAGGTTAGAAGAAATTCCTTCTATGAGTTTCTCACCTTCTGTAGTAGCAAACTTCCATTTGCAAACGATCTTTATTGAGCCATTAATTGTGGAAATGCGCAAACTCAGAGATGAGTCTAGAAAGGCTGGTATAATGGTAAAAGACGTTACCAGATTAATCAACTTCGGTATAGAAAATATTGATAATCAAGCTGATGATGCAAAGCAAAATGACTCAGTAAACGAGCTGATTAAACTGATACAGGAAGAAACCAAAAAAATGAAATCGCTTTCTGTTTCACTTAAAAAATCATCAGAAGAATTTTTAGTAAAAACAGATAAGTTAATTGCAGATGTATCTGATCGATTTAATGCATATACTATTGTAAAAAGCTCTGCAAATATTGGTTTTAACCTCAGAAACAGATCGAGAGTTAAGGCAATTAGTAGGGTGGCAAATGTGTATGAACAAGTAAAAGAAAAGGGAACAGAAAGCCTTACACAGTTAATTTATAGAAGGAGTGAAGGTTTACTAGCTGCAAAGAAACTCACTCGCATTCAAGAAAAAGGCTTTTTGGTTGAAGACATCATCAACCTAAAAGAAAAGGTAGTTCCGAGTAGAGAAGCCATTAAGTCTTTGCCTTATTATTATGGGCAGCTATTTTTGAGTGGTCACCTGTCTGGCGATGAGTTGTGGTATGGCAGAAAGAAACAATTGGCTTTAGCCAACAAAGCAGTAGATCGATTTAAAAATAAAAGTACGGGTTCTTTATTGGTAAAAGGTTCTCCACGCTCGGGTAAAACATTTTTAGCAGATTACATCGCCCATCAACACTTTAAGAAAGAACAAATTTATAGAATTGATCCTCCATCTGAAGGATGCATAGATTTAAAAGAGTTTAAAGCTACACTTGGTAGAAAGTTGAAATTGAGAGGTTCTATTGATAGTGTGATTAATAGAATTTTGCCTGGTTCTGTAATTATTTTTGAAGATATGGAACGTTGGTGGAGCAGAACACCAGATGGTTATGATATTATCCATTACCTAATGGATATTACCGATAGGTTTAGCCATCAATATTTCTTTATTGTAGTAATGAACCCAATTACTTATCGCTATATAAATAAAACTGTGAAGCTCGAAGACAGTTTTATGCAAGTGATTGACTGTGAACCTTTTGATGCAAAATCTCTCCGCGATATAATTCTTTTAAGACATCAATCAAGTGGAATGAAGTTTAAGCTGGATGATGACATGGAAGATAAAATTTCCAGATGGAAGCTGGCTAATCTATTCTCAGCAACTTTCGATTTGTCTAATGGTAATGTGGGTACAGCCTTACAAACTTGGATTAGTTGTGTTGAAAAAGTAGAGGACAATGTGTTAAAGATGACGATTCCAAAACCTCCTTCAGTAGATGTTTTAAGAAGATTGCCGTCTGCCTGGATTGTTATTTTGATTCAGTTGATATTACACAGAAGATTAACTGTAGAAAGTCTGGATAAAATTATGAATCATTCAGAGCCGCAATTATCGCATCATATAGCAACATTAAAACGAAGTGGATTGGTAGAGGAAGAGAAGAATTTGCTTAAGATAAATCGCTTTATGGAGCATTTCATTATTCAGGTTTTTACAGAAGACGGAATTTTATAATAGCAGTTAAATGAAAGAGCTTAATTACAATCTAGATATAAATGAATTGGCAATACTCAGATTTATTTTGATAGGTATTGTTATATTTTTAGTCTTCAGATTTTTAGAGAGGTTATCCAACAAAACTGTAATGAAGAGCAGTTATCGTATGTGGATACGGAGACTGTTGCCCCCTGTAGAAGGTTCTGTTTGGTTTATATTTTTCCTTGTCGGAATTAATTGGTTGGTTCCAAATTCGGTTTGGAGCTCAGTTGCTATTCTTTTAATAATAATCGTAGCGCTATTCTGGATTTCTTGGTTTGCGGTGAAAGATATTGTTGCAGGAATTATTCTTAAAACAGAGGGAACATTTGCAGTAAACGATCGCATACAGGTAATGGATGTAACCGGACAGATTACAAAATTGGGTTACAGAGCCATGGTTTTAGAAACTGATTTAGGCGAAACTGTAAATATTCCTTTTAGTAAAGTTTCTGCTGAGATGCAGGTAAAATCTAATCCGGGTGAGAGAATAAAGAGCCATCGTTTTGAAATTCTTCTCAAAGAAACAAGTACGCATGAGGTAATGGCACAGGTAAAAAATATTAGGCAAATCGTTTTTAATGCACCTTGGTCTTCGCTTAAAAAGGCTCCTCAAGTTAAACTAGTAGGAGAAAAAGAAGGGCATAAACGAATTGAAATTATTATTTATGCCCTTAAAGTTGAATACTTTACTTTGATTAAAGATTACCTCAAAACTTATTTAAAAGACTTCGAAGTACTCTAAATTACTGCTTTACAATATCTGCAGCAGCACCAGTTTTAATTCTTTGAATTTCAGGGTTGCCACTATAGTAAATATCAGAAGAACCACTAGCTTCTGCAATGATGCTCTCTGTTACATTAATGTAAATATCAGAAGAACCACTGGCAGAGATATTAGCAGTTTTTACAACCAGATTTTTTGCGCTAATATCAGAAGAGCCAGAAGCCGAAAGAGCAATGCTATTTGCTGTGCCATCCATTTCTAGATCAGAAGAACCAGAAGCATGTGCATCTACTTTTTTTGCTACTAAGTTTTTAATATATAAGTCAGATGCACCACTTGAACCCACATTTAAGTCTCCGCACTTTAATCCTTTTTTAAGTTCTATATCAACTGCACCACTCGCAGAAAGATCAAAATTATTAGAAGTAGAAATTGCAGTATAGGCAACAATATCAGTTGCACCTCCACCATGCAGCTCGTTTATTTCTTTAAACTCGATGTATACATTAAGCGCCTTTGCATCCTTAATATCTTTTTCATTTTTAATGGTCAATTTACTTCCGTGCACCTCGGTAACGATATATTTATGTAGGTTTTCATCTGCTTCTATTTCGATACTGTTACTATTGCCTTGTGTAAGGAATACATTTACTTCTCCACCAATATCGATTGCGTCAAAACTGCCAACACTTCTATTTTCTTTGGTTACGTTTCCGTTACCTCTTATGTGGTTTTGAGCTTGAAGATGTGTGAAGCCTAAAAAAAATGTAATTAGTAAAAATGATATATGTTTCATGTTAAATTTTTTATTTCTTATTAAAGACTGATAAAATCTAGTAGGGTTGCATATTTTGAGGTTTAATTTACATGAATTCCCAGAGGGCCATCATACATACCTCCATTATAGCCAATATCAATCACTTTAATTGCTATGGTGTTGTAGTCATCCTTTCGGATTAGGCTTGGCGGAATTTTATATCTTCTTTCTTGTAGATAGGAATAACTATTGCCGAAACCTTTACCATCGTTGGTGCCACCTATTAGTACTCCATTGAAATAGACTTCGTCAAAGTCGTCGATTTTTCCGAGGATGAGGGTCAGATTTTGTTTAGCCAATTCTTTCGAAATAAAAACTGTTTTTCGGTAACAGGCTTTACCGTTAAAATGCTTATAACCTTGTAAATCCCAAAACATAGGAGCTAGAATCGGCTCCCATTGGCTGTCATTATAATCACTTTCAAACCATTTATCATTTGAGCCAGTTCTAAATTTCCAGATGCCTTCCAGTTCGATATTCAAACTTTCAACGGAGTTGTCAAAATATAATCCAATATCGCCACTGGTAAAACCACCATCATAGAAATGATCATAAACTCTTACAGCAATAATGTTAGGGCCTTCCCAGTCAATGTATTGTTGAGGTACAAAATACTCTCTAAAAGCCCTATATGCAGTTTTAGGGCGTGGAGGAAATTTACCTGAGTAACCAATTAATTTTCCGTTAAGATAAACTTCATCAGCATCGTCTATATATCCTAGTCTTAAATATACCTTTTTGTTTTTGGGTAACACTTTAGCATCAAAACTTTTGCGATACCAAGCAATGCCATCGTAACCATTATAACCTTGGTTTTCCCAGCTATCGGGTACTTTAATTTCATCCCAATGTGCATCTCGGTACTCTTTTTCTTTTTTCTCTGGATTATCTCCAATAGAAAATTTCCAGTATCCACTTAGGTCTAGAATTCTTACCAGCTCAGTTGCAAAGCCATTGTTAATTAAAGTGAGTTCTAGCAGTATTAATAATAATAGTTTGTTCATTTTATGATTTCTTCAACATTTTGATGTTATCAAAAAATTGTGGTTAAATCAATCTGTTCGTTGTTATGGGTTGCTAATAATAGATTAGAAATCAACCCATTTAAATTGTAATATTAAATTTCTACTCCTCTAAGAGTAACTTTTTTGATTGTAGTTTTACAAATGAAACAAAATATAAAGAAAAAGCTTCTAAAAGAAGCTTTTCTATTAATGTCGAAGTATAATTACCGTTTTACGGTATTTCAAACATTAGAAATGTTCTTAGTTTTTAGTGTAAAGCTTGTCTTTGATTGCAATTCCTATTTGTCTGTTTTCGTAATCGATTCTAAAACCATAGTTTATCATGGTATCAGAGCCGATAATGCCATGAATCTTAATGTTTGAAGTAGCTTCAAACGAATCTACAAGCTTCTGGATGTCACAGCTTAAAAAGCGTGCATAGATGTACTGAGTGCCTAGTTGGAGTTTTGCTCCTGAAACTTGCTTAACTCCATATACTTTGCCTCCCATACCATTAATGTTAATTCCTTTAAAATTTTTGTGGAATTCATAATCAAAGTAATCTTTGTCATTAATGTTTAAGAAACTTAAGTCAGATCCGGTATCGACTAAAAAATAGGCGTCTTTACCGTTAATGGAACCTTTTATAACAGGTTTCCTTACTAAGTTGACGATTTCAATAAATTCGTACTCCTCGCTTTTGTTATTAAATGAAGTAAATAGAAAGCTTAAGGGTAAAAGGTAAAATAAAACTTTCATGGGAAGTTGGTTTTAATTATAGAATTAGCGGGGTAGTCTTTTTTCTATTTCCATTTACCTTGTCACTAAATTAACTGTTTTTAGTACACATATTGTCATCATTAGGTAAAGTATTGTAAAAAAATGTCACCAAAATGCGAAGGCTATATGACGAATTGATTTATAAGCCTGATGAATTTGAAAAGTTATTTCCTTTTTTTGCATAGCAAAAGAAATTGAACATGGCAGAGACAGGTGTTAATATTGAAAAGGCGAAAGCTACTTTAGAAACAGGAGGATTGGTGGCAATACCTACCGAAACAGTTTACGGACTTGCAGCAAATGGATTTAATGCCACAGCTGTAAGTAATATTTTTAAGGCTAAAAATCGCCCCAGTTTCGATCCGCTGATATTACATAGCAATTCCATAGAAAAGATAAAATCATTTACTAAAGATATTCCCGAAGCGGCATTGGCTTTGGCAGAGGCTTTTTGGCCAGGTTCGCTTACCTTGGTTTTACCTAAACAAGATATGGTACCTCCAATAGTAACAAGTGGTTTAGATACTGTTGGCGTTCGAATTCCCAAACATCCACTAACCTTACAGTTGCTTGAGTCAATTCCATTTCCATTGGCGGCGCCAAGTGCGAATCCATTTGGTTATGTAAGCCCAACAACCGCGGTTCATGTAAATAATAATTTAGGTACTAAAGTAGATTACATTCTGGATGGAGGTGCTTGTGAAGTAGGAGTGGAGTCTACCATTGTTGGTTTTCCTAATGGTGTACCAACAATTTTTAGAAAAGGTGGCTTAGCCATAGAAGAAATTGAAAAGATAATTGGTAAGGTTGAAGTGCAAGCAACTTCCAGCTCAAAACCTTCTGCTCCCGGAATGTTAGAGAAACACTATTCTCCCGGTATAAAACTAGAGATTGGTAATATTCCAGAATTGATGAAAGCACATCAAGGTAAAAACTTTGCTGTGTTGTCTTTTAAAGATATTTATGATGAAGTACCAGCGCCATTTATGAAAGTACTGTCTAAAAGTGGAGACCTTACTGAGGCTGCTCGTAATTTATTCGCTTTCTTGCGCTATTTCTCAGAAGTAAAGCCAGAGATAATTTTCACAGAATTACTGCCAGAAAACGGTTTAGGTACCGCAATAAACGACAGATTAAAAAGAGCTGCTGCTCAATAAAAGAAATTAAATTTAGAACGTTTTTAGAGATAGCTTTTAAATTATTTCTCAATTCCTATTTTTGTGGCTGGAAATTCAGCAACTAAAAACATACAGTACTATGGATATGCAATTATTGGCTTATATTTTCTTCTTTGCTTTGTTGGCAACTGCAACTTTTATTGGAATGAAATTGCAAAAGCACGAAAAAGGAAGAATGGAAAAATAAGTCTCATCAAAGAGATTATAGAGGAGTACTTGCCAGCAGATGACAAGTACTTTTTTTATGCGCAAATTTTTTCAATCAGCATAATTAAAATATGGATGATTTTGATATGCACTTCTTGTATGCGGTCTGCATAACCAAAGTGAGGAACCACTAAAGCAATATCTGCTATTGGAGCTAGCTTGCCACCATCTTTTCCAGAAAGTAAAATAGTAGTTATACCTTTTGCTTTAGCTACTTCAAAAGCTTTAATTACATTGCCAGAGTTTCCGCTTGTGCTAATTCCTAGCAAAACATCTCCTTCAAAACCAACTCCTTCTACATATCTAGAGAATATAGACTCGTAACCATAATCATTACCTACACAAGAAATATGGCTTGGATCAGAAATGGCAATTGCAGGGAAGGATCTTCTTTCGTCTCTATATCGACCAGTTAGTTCCTCTGCAAAATGCATGGCATCGCAATGAGAGCCACCATTTCCACAAGAAAGTACTTTTTTGCCATTTTTAAATGCATTGCTAATCGTTTGGGCAGCATGTTCTATCAACTCCAGATTCTTTTTATCTGAAAGAAATTTTTCAAGTACCGTTTGTGCCTCTTCCAGCTCTTTCTTTATCTCTTCTGTGTAGTTCATGATTAATTTTTTTCCAAAGTAAATTCAATGAGTTGGTAAGGACAAACAGATCAAGTTTAAAATTTTAGTTTTAGTTCAATATTGTTTTTATTGGGTAGAATCCTCCTTAATATAGCAATTACAAAAGATATCTTAGCTGACGACTTCTATGAACATCAAAAAGAAAACATTTAACATCCTGAATGCACAACTATCAGGTGATGAGACAGGAGAGAAATTTGATTTTTGGATTACCACTTTAATTGTATTAAATGTATTGGCTATTATTCTAGCCTCATACAAAGAATTAAATGATAAAATAGGCGTAATTTTTACTGCTTTTGAATACTTCTCTGTAATTGTTTTTACACTTGAATATGCACTTCGAATTTGGACAAGTAATTATCTTTATCCATCAGAATCACGGGTAACTTCTGCCATTAAATTTATTTTTTCGCCAATTGGTTTAATTGATTTATTGGCCATTTTACCTTTCTATTTGCCATTCTTTGTAAGTCTCGATCTCAGATTCTTAAGACTGCTTCGCTTATTAAGACTACTCAGAATTTTAAAACTCAATAGATACAACAGTTCCTTAAGGTTGGTTTTTTCAGTTTTAAAAGAGTGTTGGAGTGATATGGGAGCGACACTTTTTGTGGCTTTTATTTTAATGTTGGTGGCTTCATCCCTTATGTATAACATAGAAAATCAAGCGCAGCCAGAATCTTTTAGCAATATTGGACAAGCATTTTGGTGGGCTGTAGCAACACTTACTACAGTAGGTTATGGTGATATTTATCCGGTTACTGCTTTGGGTAAGTTTCTTAGTGGTGTAATTGCTGTACTCGGTATTGGAATTGTGGCATTGCCAACTGGTATTTTGAGCTCAGCTTTTATGGATAGAATCAATAAAGAGAAGGAGAAAAAAGCCAGAGAAAACGATGATAGCTATAAGTTTTGTCCGCACTGTGGTAAACCTCTACCGCATAAAGATGATTAAGTTTTTAGAATAATATATTCTCTCTTTGAAATTGGTACTTTTGCACACAATCAACAGAAATTATTTAAAATTATGAATATAGGAGACAGAGTTAGAAGCATTAGTGGTAGCGAAGAAGGCGTGGTAACCAGTTTTATTTCTGGTATGGAGGTAGAAGTAGAAATTGAAGATGGTTTTAGAATTCCATATATGAGAACAGATTTAGTAGTGATTTCTGAATCTGAGAAAAAAGCTTTTGGTGATGAAGTTCCAACAAAAAAGTCAGATTCGAAAAAAGAGACTAAAGAACCAGTAGTTGTTCATGCTCATAAAGGTATATTCTTGGGTTTTCATCATTATAATGATAAAATGTTAGAGATGCATTTGGCAAATAATACCGATATGCAGCTTTCATATGTGTTTTGTGAAGAAGAAGGCAAGAACTTTATGGGAATTAGCTCTGGGGTTTTAAGAAGCCGTGAAGTAAAGAAAATTCACGAAGTAAATATCGATAAGTTTGAAAAATGGCCAGCTTTTGTTTTTCAGGTTTTATATTTTACTCAAGGTAAATTTAGTTTGCCAGCGCCACTTATTACTAGATTGAAATTTAGAGCAAATAGCTTTTTTAAGCACAAAAAAGAAATTCCGCTTTTAGGTAAAGAAGGTTATTGTTTCCAGATTGATGAAGAAACCAAAACCATCGATCCTGAAAAGTTAAAAGAAAGCCTTACTGGTGGTAAAAATATGCACATTACCGAAGTAACAAAAACTGATTTTAGTGCAGCAAAACAAGGTGGAAGAAAAGAGGTGGATTTACACATCGAAAAGTTTGATCCGCAAGCTTTGAGTCTTTCAAACGAACAAATTATATCCAGACAGCTTAATTACTTTGAGGACGAGTTGGATAAAGCCATTTTTAATGGAGTAGACGAGATTATTTTTATCCATGGAGTAGGAGCGGGAGTTTTAAAGGCTGCTATACATCAAAGATTAAGCGGACACCAGCATGTAGCCTATTTTAAAGATGCGCATAAGCAGAAATTTGGCTATGGTGCTACGCTAGTAAAGATTAAATAAGAATGAGTAATAAGAACTACAGCTATCTCGAAAATTGTTTGCAGTCAGAAATTGATAGTGGCATTGTGTTGCAAGATGTATCATCTCTGAGTGGTGGTTGCATCAATGCTGCGTCGAAACTGGTAACTAACAAAGGTGTTTTTTTTGCCAAATGGAATGCCAATTGTCCAGACGATCTTTTTCTGAGAGAAGCCGAATGCCTCACCGAATTAAAAAAGGCAGGTTCTATTTTAGCTATACCAGAAGTGTATTTGGCTTTAGAGCCTGTTGATACTTTTCCTGCTTTGTTGATTACAGAATTTATGTCGCCAGCCAGTGACAGAAGTAGCCAAGATGAAGCATTGGGGATAGGATTGGCACAAATACATCAGTTTACACAAAAGCAATTTGGCTTTGCTCACGATAATTATTGTGGTGCTACTTTGCAGGATAATACTCATCAAAACAATTGGATAGATTTTTATAGAGATCAGCGATTGGGTAATTTGTTAAATCAGATAAAGGCTAAAAGACCGCTAGATTCCCACTCATTAAAAATTTACGATAGTTTGCTAGATAAATTACCAGAAATAATTGGGCATCAACCAGATGCTGCTTTAAATCATGGCGATTTGTGGTCGGGTAATTATATGTACTCAGAAAAAGGTCCAGCTTTAATTGATCCTGCTTCTGCTTATGCAGACAGAGAACTCGATTTAGCGCTTACTACTATGTTTGGCGGTTTTTCTTCTCGTTTTTGGGCTGCTTACGAAGAAACTTTTCCTTTACCTGCTGAGTGGAGAGAGAGAAATAATTTATATATGTTATACCATTATCTAAATCACTATTTTCTTTTTGGAGGAGGATATGGAATGCAGGCACTCGAAATCGCTAAAAGTTATTTGTAATTCTATTTATCGATTAATTAATCAAAACTATATTTCGGTTAAAGTTTAGATAGATTAGTTTAATCTGCTAATTTTGACCAAGGTATTGTATCAATTCAGAAGTTAATTTTTGCTTTCAATCTATGCTGAAACATTTGCTCATTAGAAATTATGCACTTATTCAACAATTAGAACTTGAACCATCTGCCAAGTTAAATATTATTACTGGCGAAACGGGAGCAGGTAAATCTATTATGCTAGGTGCATTGGGCTTATTGCTGGGAAATAGGGCTGATACCAAAGTGCTTTTTGACGAAGGAGAGAAGTGCATTATTGAAGGTACTTTTGATGTTTCGGGTTATCACTTAAAAAGTTTGTTTGATGAGCAGGAGCTAGACTATGCAGAAGTTTCATACCTAAGAAGAGAAATTACACCAAGTGGTAAGTCAAGAGCATTTATTAATGATACTCCGGTAAAATTGGATGCATTGCGCACCATTTCATCCAAGTTAATGGATATTCACTCTCAGCACGATAACCTTTTAATGAGTACTTCGGGTTTTCAGTTAAATGTGATTGATGCATTTGCAGGAACTAGTGCAGAATTGGCTAAATACAAAGAAGTTTATCGCGACTTTAAAAAGGCTGAAAAGGCTTATAAGTCTTTGTTGGAAGAAAGCCGAGAAATGCAGAAAGCATTCGATTTTAACCAGCATTTATTTGATGAATTAGATAAAGTTGAGCTAGACAATTTAAATCAGGCTGAGTTAGAAACTGAGTTAGAAAAGCTGGAAAACGCAGAAACCATTAAATCTAATCTCAACACAGTTTTAGAATATTTGGCTAATGCTGAGTTTTCTGTAGAAGCGGGTTTAAAATCAGCAGCAGCAGCTTTAGGGCAAATCAAACAGTTTTCTCCTAAGTTTAATGAGCTTAAAGAGCGTATAGAAAGTGTGCAGATAGAGTTAAGCGATATTAATTTGGAAGTAGAGGGTGAGGAGAGTGATTTATTTTTAGACCATGAGCAGATTAGCTTTTTGCAAGATAAACTGGATAATCTCTACACGCTACAGAAAAAACACCATGTGCAAACAGTAGAAGAACTGCTTGCCATTAGAAACGATTTACAAGAAAAAGTAGATAAAGTGCTCAACTTCGATGGAGAGCTTGAAAAAGCTGAGAAATTGAAAAATGAGAAGTTTCAATTGGTAAAAAAACTAGGTGCTACTCTTACTGAAAAAAGAAATGCTGTAAAAGAAAATCTGGAAAGCCAGATTGCGGCACTTTTGAATCAATTAGGAATGCCTAATGCACGTTTACATATCAAACATCAAATAATCGAAGCCACTTCTTCTGGATTTGATGATTATAATTTCTTGTTTTCGGCTAACAAAGGTATTGAGCCTCAAGAATTAAAGAATGTAGCTTCTGGTGGAGAATTTTCTCGTTTAATGCTTTCTATTAAATACATTCTGGCAGGTAAAACTCAGTTACCAACTATTATCTTCGATGAAATAGACACAGGTATTTCGGGTGAGATTTCTATTAAAGTGGGAATTATGATGCAAGAAATGTCTGAAAACCATCAGGTAATAGCTATTAGCCACTTACCTCAGATCGCAGCTAAAGGTGATGCGCATTATTTTGTATATAAAGATAATAATGCAGTAAAATCTGTAAGTAAGTTACGCAAATTAACCGAAGACGAAAGAATAAAAGAAATAGCGGCAATGATTGGCGGAGCAAATCCAAGTGAGACTGCTTTTCAAAGTGCCAGAGAGTTAATGCAAATGCAATAAGCAGCTATTCCAGAAAATTTCTTCTAAGTTGATTTATTTCCTCAGAACCCAATTTCAGTTCTGAAAAGAGATAATTTTCAACCGAGCCACTTAACTGTTCAATTTCTTGGAAAGATTTTTCGAGATAAACATTTCTAACTTCCACAAAAGATTTGATGGTTTCTAGCTCTTTATCATCATCTGCACCAGCCATTTTTGCTTCATTAAATGCTTTTCTGTAATGATTGGTTAATAAGTAATCTTCAAAAATGGTTTCTTTTGGAACCTCCAAAGCACTTAAAAGCATAGCTGCTGCAAAACCGGTTCTATCTTTACCCGCAGTACAGTGAAATAGGAGAGGGCAATTATCATTTTTCAACAATAGCCTAAAAAACTCTTTATATTCTTCCTGTGCTTTGGTCGAATAAAAAGTATAAGCATTGAGCATCATTTCGTGCCCATCTACATGAATGTTTTTTTCACCTGCGAGAATTTTGCTGGTTAAGCCAGCTCCATTTACACCAGAAGTAATAGGCAGGTTTACAGAATTGATTTTGTTTTCTATTGGCAAAATATTGGGATGTTTCTCTATTTCATCTTTTTTCCTAAAATCTACAATGGTTTTAATTTTAAGAATGGAGATGATCTCATGGTCACTTTCAGAAAGGTTATTTAGTCTGCCAGACCTATAGAGTTTGCCCCATTTTACAGTAAGTCCTTCTTTGTTTTTGTAACCACCCAGATCTCTGAAATTATCAGTTCCTTCCAGGTGGATCAGTCTTCCCGGATGAATTTTCATAAATTCGATTTTTACCTTGTAACGTCTCGAACTAATTTAAAAGTTTCCGATTAATTATGATTGGTAACAAGCATTTTTCCGAGTGTTTCTTCGATTTCATCAACCGATTCGAAAAGCTGTTTGTATGAGTTTATTACCCAGTATTTTTCCTGAAATTTATCTTTGATATAGGGAGTGTTCATGATTTCGGCTACATTGTAAGGTCTTCTTTCAGGCTTATTAGATAGGCAATAAATAGACTCTCCACTAGAAGATAAAATGCCTGCTCCGTAGATTTTGAGGCCATTTTCATTATCTATTAACCCAAACTCTACAGTATACCAATAAAGCCTTGATATAAGCTCTATTGCATATTCATTTTTAATGTTTTTTAGGGCAATTTTACTTAGGCCGTTTAAAAACTTAAAGAAATGTTGGTTGGTTAATAATGGCACATGTCCGAATACGTCATGAAACATATCTGGCTCCTCAAGGTAGTCTAATTGCTCAGGTTTTCTAAACCATGTGCTTGCTGGAAATCTTTTGTTTTCGAGAAGTTCAAAGAATAGTTTATTGTCTATTAAACCTTTTACAACCTCTAGTTGCCAACCTGTAATTGATTTTAAAACTTTATTTACTTCTTCAAAATGAGGGATTTTGTCTCTACTAAAATTTATAGCTTTTATGCCATCAAAGTAAGCTTGAGAAGCTCTGCCGGGTAGAACTTCCATTTGCCTATCGAACAAGCTTTTCCAAGCAAACCTGTCATCGTCAGTGTATTTACTATATTCTTGAATCATGGTAATTGTTTATTGGTGGTCTATTCAAATATAAAAAATATTTAGTAAAACAACTATTGTGTTGCTTTCTATTAGCTGTTAAACTAAACTTCTTTAAAATATTTAATGTAAAATTTTAAAAATCAGTTCTTTTAGAATCGCCGAATCCTTTTTTACACTTTCGATTCCTTTAGAATACAAATCAGCCTGATGGATGTAATGGATATTATTTAACACTTTACTTACCGGATAGTTTCTGGCTGCCGTTTGATATTCAGTTAAAAAATAGGGGCTAATTCTAAGTTTTCTTGCTAGTTCGTCTTTAGAAGCTCCTTTGTTATCGTGCAGTAAAAGTATTTTGGTAAAATAGTTATACAATAAAGATATTATTGGTATTAACGGATTATCCTTTGGGTTGGATGCAAAGTAGTTAATGATCTTGTTTGCTTTTAACACATCTTTTTTAGCCAGTGCCGTTTGCAGTTCAAAAACATTAAATTCTTTGCTAATACCAATGTGTTTTAGAATATGCTCTGAAGTAAGTTCTGTATTTTCAGGATAGTTAATCACCATTTTATCGGCTTCGTTGGTAATTCTGCTCAGATCGTTGCCAATAAATTCAGCCATCATAAATGCGGCTTTTTCCTGAATACTATAGTTTATTTCTTTAAAATACTGTTTTATCCAACCGGGTAGTTTATCGTCGTATATCTTTTTGCTTTCTACCAGAACAGCATGTTTATTTAGCACCTTAAACATTTCTGTTCGTGCATCTGGTTTTTTATGCTTGTAACAGAATACAAGAATTGTTGTAGGAGTGGGATTTTGTGCGTATTTAGCTAAAAGGTCTTGTCCGTCTTTTTTAGAAATATCTTGAAATGCCTGCGCTTCTTTTATAATAATTACTTGCCTTTTAGCCATCATCGGGAAGCTTCTGGCACTCTCAAGTAATTTACCAATAGATAAATCTTTACCATAAATAATAGTTTGGTTAAAGCCTTTTTCACTTATTGTAAGTGCATGCTCTTCTATGTATTCAGAAATTTTATCTATAAAAAAAGGTTCGTCACCATATAAAAAATAGAGTGGTGCATATTTTCCTTTTTTAAGCTCATTTAATATGTCAAAAGCAGATACTGCCATGTTTTTCTATTGGTATATTGTTTTTAAAGCTCAAAGATACCAGACATTTTTAATTATCTCTAAGTGTGTAAGTATCAATTTTTAAATCCTGAAATTGGACAATTTACCTCTCTATTTTGATAGTATTTTGGCAATGTTTTATAGAGTATTGCCTAAATTTTTGCATTTATTGATAAAATTAATTGCTAACTTTTTTTATTTCTCAAGAAAAAAACTAACTTAGTTTAAATATGAAACTAAGTACTGGCTATTAATTAACCATATGAAAATGAATACTGCTGAGACTATAAACAACTATTCGAGAATTCCAAAGTACAAGCAAGTTGTAGATTCTATAATTGCTGACATCCACATCGGAAAATTCAAAAAAGGTCAAAAAATCCCTTCAATTAATGAGACCAGTTTTGAATATCTGCTATCCAGAGACACTGTAGAAAAGGCTTATAATGAGTTAAGAGACAAAGGTGTAATTGTTTCTGTAAGAGGTAAGGGATTTTACATTAACAATACGCAATGCATAGGTAAAAAGAGAATACTAGTTGTATTTAACAAAATCAGTACTTACAAAAAGTTTATCTTTTCGAAGTTTGCTGAAGCTTTTGGCGATAATACAATTATTGATTTGCTCATTCACAATGGTGATATAAGCATAATGAACGAAGTAATTGATGATGGCCTTAATCATTTCCATCACATCGTATTAGTACCACAGTTTGATGCTCCCCAACCTGAGGTTTTAAAGCTAATCAAGCGCTTTTCTCCCGAAAAGTTAATATTGATGGACTACTTTATTGAAGGATTAAATGCCTCATATGCAGGTGTTTATCAAGACTTTGAATGGGATATCTACAATGCACTTTCTGAAGCAACACTGCATTTAAAAAAGTATGAGAAGTTTAACTTGATATTTCCAGATAAGACAAAGTCTGGTTATTGCGAAAAAATAATTACTGGCTTTAGAAACTTCTGTTTTCATAATAAACTCAAGTTTAACGTTGAGTATGGCTTATCAAACTGCGAAGTAGAAAGACGAAATGCTTATTTGGTAATTCTAGAAGAAGACTTGATTGATTTGATAAAAAAGATGAAAGACAAAAGCCTGATATTAGGTGTAGATACTGGCGTTATTTCTTATAACGATAGCCCAATAAAAGAGATTTTGTGCGGTGGAATAGATGTAGTTTCTACCGATTATATGATGATGAGTAAAGAAATAGCCAGAATGATAAAAGAAAATGACTTAAAAAGGCAACTAAACAAATTTTCCTATATAAAAAGAAAATCACTCTAGCCTAAATCTTATAAGCTCAAATTTGTGAAATGGTTATAAGGTGTTCATCTATATGGATACCTTATTTATTGCAGTACATTTAAATGAGATTGTAATTCCATGGCACGCCTTCGCATCAAATCTGTGGTGATTGTAGCCAATAGAGAAACCTGATTTGAATATAATTTTTCGTTTAGTTCAAACTGTAGTTTTGTAAGTGCTTCCCAAGCTCTTTGCTGTTCTTTTAGTATAAGTTGGCTCTCACTATCTAACTTACTTAGCAAGAGGTTAAATACTCTGTCAACTTCTGTTTTCCATTTTTGATAACCCATAATTTCGCATTCCATTATGCCTAATTTGCTAGGGTTTTTATCGTAGCATTCGTTAATTTCTATATCGATTTGATGTTCTGTGCCTGTGATATTTTGGGCATGGCAAAAATTGTATGTGGTGAAGAAAAAAACTATTAGAAAGATGTGCTTGTAAACGATTTTCATAAGATAGAATTTAAAAGAATAAATACTGAAAAAGCGTACAGAGCAGGATGAAAGAATAGGAGGGAGAGTAACGGTTTTGGTTAATCCAAAACCGTTGCTTGTGATATTATTAAAAACCAGTTAGGTTTTTTTCTTTATGTTTTTTTAGTTGTCGTCTTAATGCTTCAATTGCAGAATCGGTTGCTGCTTCAAAAGATGCTGCATGTTCTTTTGCAAACAGCGTATTACCGGGAATATTAAGCTTAATTTCCACCATCTTGTTCTCTTTTGAATGGTCGCCTTTATCTATTCTTAAAAAGACTTCACCATCGAGAATTCTATCAAAAAAAGTTTCTAGTTTATCTGCTTTCTTTTGAATAAAGTCTAGTAACTTTTGATCCGCTGTAAAGTGCAATGAATGCATTTGTAATTTCATAGATGTAAATTTTAAGTGTTTTAAGTTTACAAAAATTTTAATAGTAACAATAAGATATTCGGCATAACCGGTTAATCTTAAAATTAAACTTATTGAAGTATGTTATATTAGTTTATTTAAAATGGTTTTTAAGTTATTTAATTTTAGAGTATTTTCATATAACTGGTTTATGATTTTGGATGTGTTTTATTAAATATTTTCTTGAGCCTGCTTATCGAATTGTGCGTATAAATTTGGGTTGCAGCTAAATTAGAATGGCCAAGTAAATCTTTTATGGCATTTAGTTCTGCTCCATTATTTAATAGGTGTGTTGCGAATGTGTGTCTTAACACGTGCGGACTCTTTTTTTCTGAGCTAGATACTTTTGATAAATAGGTTTTTACAATTTTCTGAATCATAGAAGGATAAGCCTTATTATGTTTTGGTGTAGTAATAAGGTATGCAGCCTCAGATTTATTTTGTATTGCAATAAACGACTTTAAACTTTCTATTAATTCTTGATGTAAGGGGATGAGCCTTTCTTTGTTTCTTTTACCTAAAACCTTAAGTGTATTATTTGCAAAATTTATGTCTGCAACCTGAATGTTTATCAATTCAGAAAGTCTGATTCCTGTTCCGTATAATAATTCGATAATAAGACGGTCTCTGTCTGGATATTTGTTTTCAGCAAAAATTGACGGATTAAACAAGTGATCTATCTCTTGTTGTTTTACAAAAGAAGGTAATCTTTTAGATAATTTTAAAGCTTTAAGTTTTTTGGTAGGAAGCTCTGCGATTAACTCTTTTTGCAACAAAAATTTATAATAAGCATTTATAGAAGCTATTTTTCTGTTTACAGATCTAGGTGTGATTTTATTATCAATTAATTGAACTACCCAAGCTCTTACAGTATCAAATTTTACCTGAGTGCTATCAAAATCTTCTTCGTTAACTCCAAGGTGATTTAAACAGAATTGGTTAAACTGTTTTAGGTCGTTTTCATAAGCACTTACTGTGTGAATACTACTCCTCTTTTCGTACTGCAGATAGTTTAAAAAATTTGTGATCATATGCTTATTAGTAGTTGTATTTATATTTACGAGATAAGCATATATTAAGATTAAGATTATGCTTATTCTAATATAAAAAAAAGGCTACAAAATACAATTATTTTGTAGCCTTCATTTGTGCTATGGATAACACAGATTAATAATTTTCCTTAGCGTACATTTTCTGCTTGTAATCAGCTTTCAATTTTTGATTTCTTCTAGCAACAGAAGGTTTCTCATAAAAATTTCTAGCTCTTAATTCTTTTAGAACGCCAGTCTTTTCAAATTTCTTTTTAAATCTTTTGAGTGCTCTGTCTATTGACTCGTTATCTTTTACTTTAATTATAAGCATATCAAATATTTATATAGGTATTAACTTGTGTCTTTTTAAGATGTGCAAAAGTAATTTTTTTCACATATAATCACAAGCTCTCTAATGAAATATTATTTAATTTTTTTGAGATTTTTTAAAAAATGTCTTAATCTCAAGAATTTCACAGAAAAACAGCCAAAATATTCGCTTTAATCAAGGTTTGACGATCATTAATTCAAAAAAAACGATCAAAGATTAAAGTTCTAACTGCCCTGTAAGTCTTAATTTTTTAACTTTGCAGCTTTCTTAATTTAGATCAGAATTCAATTCAAATAAAAGAGCTATTTAGCTTATATATAATCCGGTACTTAACCAAAGTAATTGTACTTAATTTATAAAAGATGAAACTAGAAGAGCTTACAGCGATTTCACCTGTTGATGGGCGTTACAGGAATAAGACAAGTAATTATGCGACGTATTTTTCAGAGTTTGCACTGATTCACTATCGTGTAAGAGTTGAGATTGAATATTTTATCGCTTTAGCAGAAATTCCTCTACCACAATTAACTCAAATTACTGAGGAGAATAAAAAATCTTTAAGAGGCATATATGAGAACTTTTCATTAGAAGATGCTCAATCCATTAAAGAAACTGAAAAAGTAACCAACCACGATGTAAAGTCAGTTGAGTATTTCATCAAAGAAAAAATGACTGCTTTGGGTTTAGAAAATGTACTGGAGTTTGTTCATTTTGGCCTTACTTCTCAAGATGTTAATAATACGGCAATTCCACTGTCTTTAAAAGAAGCTTTTGAGCAAGAGCTTTTTCCAGAATTTGACAAAGTTTTTGAAGTACTTAAAGCTTTAGCTGAACAATGGGATGCACATTCTATGTTGGCTTTTACTCATGGCCAGCCTGCTTCTCCTACAAAATTAGGTAAAGAAATAGCTGTTTTTGCTTATCGTTTACAGCAACAAATTAAAACTGCCGCTGCAATACCATATTCAGCTAAGTTTGGTGGAGCTACAGGTAATTTTAATGCGCATCAGTTGGCTTATCCTGAATATAATTGGATAGAATTCGGAAACAAGTTTGTAAATGAGGGTTTAGGGCTTGATCGTGCATTATTTACCACCCAAATAGAAAACTATGATTTTCTTGCAGCTTGGTTCGACTTGCTAAAAAGAATGAACAATATACTGGTTGATTTAAGTAGAGATATCTGGCAATACATTTCTCTGGGTTATTTCAAACAAAAGATTAAAGCAGGAGAGGTGGGTTCTTCAGCAATGCCTCACAAAGTAAACCCAATCGACTTTGAAAATGCGGAAGGTAATCTTGGTATTGCAAATGCAATTTTAGAGCATTTGGCTGCTAAGCTTCCTGTTTCTCGTTTACAAAGAGATTTAACAGACTCTACTGTTTTAAGAAATATTGGTGTGCCAGTAGCGCATATTAGTATTGCTTTACAATCTTTATTAAAAGGTTTGGGTAAATTAGAGCTGAACGAAAATAAATTGGCTGAGGATTTGGAAGCAAACTGGGCAGTAGTTGCAGAAGCGATCCAAACAGTTTTAAGAAGAGAAGGCTATCCAAAACCTTATGAAGCTTTGAAAGCTCTTACTCGTAAAAATGAAAAAATTACGCAGCAAAGTATTCACGCTTTTATAGAAACCCTTGAAATTTCTGATGAGTTAAAAGCTAGTTTAAAAGAGGTTTCTCCTTTTAATTATACTGGTGTGCAACCTAAACTCTAAAGTTTATCTTGGTATAAAAAAGAAAAGTCATCCAATAACTGGATGACTTTTTTTATATGTTTTTTGTAAAACTCTTAGATTAACTCTTCAACATTTTTGAATGGTAGATTAAAAGCATCTGCTACTGCTTTGTAAACTACATCTCCGTTAATCACATTTAAGCCAAGTTTTAATTCATTATTTTCTTTAGTTGCTTTTTGCCAGCCTTTGTTTGCTAATTGAATAGCATAAGGCAAAGTAGCATTTGTAAGTGCCAATGTAGAAGTAAAAGGCACAGCACCTGGCATATTTGCCACACAGTAATGAACTACATCATCAATAATAAAAGTAGGTTCTTGGTGAGTAGTAGGCTTACAAGTTTCGATACAACCACCTTGGTCAACTGCAACATCTACTAGTACTGTTCCTGGTTGCATATCTTTTAGCATATCTCTTGTGATTAAGCTTGGAGCTTTAGCACCTGGAATCAACACAGCGCCAACTATTAAATGATGAGTTTTAATTAATTCTCTGATGTTGTACTCATTAGACATCATAGTATGCACATTTGCAGGCATAACGTCGTCTAAATAGCGTAGTCTTTGCAGGTTAACATCCATAATTGTTACATCTGCACCTAAACCTGCTGCCATTTTAGCTGCTTGTGTTCCTACTATTCCACCACCTAAGATTAATACTTTTGCTGGTTTTACACCCGGTACACCTCCTAATAAAATACCGAAACCTTTAAGTGGTTTTTCAAGATATTTTGCTCCTTGCTGAACTGCCATTCTACCTGCTACTTCAGACATAGGAATTAACAATGGAAGTGTTCTATCAGCTTTTTCAACAGTTTCGTAAGCAATACAAACTGATTTACTTTTTATCATAGCCTTAGTTAATGGCTCAGATGAAGCAAAGTGGAAATAAGTGAATAGTAACTGATTTTCTTTTACCAATTCATACTCAGGCTCAATAGGTTCTTTCACCTTCATAATCATTTCAGCCTTATCGTATACTTCTTCTATTGTAGGTAAAAGGTTTGCGCCTGCCTCCTCATACAACTCATCAGCAAAACCGCTACCTTCACCTGCACTTTTTTGAACGAAAACTTTGTGGCCTAATGAGCTTAGTGCTTTAGCCCCTGCTGGTGTAAGTGCTACACGGTTTTCATTATTTTTAATTTCTTTAGGAACACCTATAATCATTGCTTCAAATTTAATTAGCTAAAAATTATTATAAGCTTGCGCTATGTAGTTTCAGGGTGCAAAGCTAGGTAATTTTATCCATAAAAAGAGTGCTAAATTGCAATGAAAATCTATGTTTTTAGCTTTAGCCGATTTAGCAAAAAGATGGGCTATTTATGAGATAGGGTATATTTACTGTTCTTCTTCTCTAATTTGTGACCTTAGCGTAACCAAAAACTCTCTCACCTTTTTTAAAGAGTTAATTGCCTCTAAGCTTTCATTAATTTTAGGCTGATTTTTTAGTGCATCTTTAGCACCACTAAGAGTAAATCCTTTTTCTTTTACTAAGTGATATATAGTGCGTATTGCATCAATATCTTGTTTAGTGTATTGTCTTACACCATTTTTGTTTTTCTTAGGTTTGATGGTATTGAACTGCCCTTCCCAAAATCTGATAAGAGAAGTAGCAACCTGAAACATATCAGCAACCTCTCCAATAGAATAATATCTTTTTTCAATGTCCATATAAAAGGAAAAAATTTCGGGGCTAAAAGAATCTAAAATCTGTTATTATCGAACAATTCTAAAAAATATTGATCAAAAAACAATATTATAATAAAAAAACAGCGACTAGGTAGCCGCTGTTTAAAAAAAATATCTTTATTAAGAGATTAATAACCCAATGATTGATTTTCTTGAGAAGAAATTTTTACCATTTCTTCGTATTGTTCATCAGTAAGGTCATTAAAGAAGTAGTTTACAGGATTAACTTTTCTGTTTTTGTAAATTACCTCGTAGTGGCAGTGTGGTGCAACAGATAAACCTGTATTACCAACTAAGCCTATAATTTGTCCTCTTTTTACTTTTTGACCAACTCTTACCTCAAACTTAGACATGTGGGCATATTTAGAGATGTAACCGAATCCATGATCGATTTCAACCTGATTGCCATATCCACGATTTGATTTTTGAACTTTAACTACTTTTCCATCGCCTGTGGCATAAATTGGAGTGCCTAATGGAGCAGAGAAATCACAACCTGCATGTAGTCTTCTTACTTTAAGAATTGGATGGAAACGCATACCATATCCAGATGCCAATCTTTTTAATTCTTTGTTGGCTATTGGCTGTATCGCCGGAATGTGCGCAAGCATCTCTTGTTTAGAGCGAGCAAGCTCTACAATTTCATCAAAAGACTTAGACTGAATGTACATCTGTCTTTTAATTACATCAATCTTGTTTAAAGAATTAATGATGAGCCCTTCTCTTTCGAGTCTACTTTCAAGTAAATCTTGAAACTTTTGACTTCCACCTGTACCAGCTTGTCTGATCTCCATAGGAATTGGCTCTGCTTCAAAGATGGTTCTATAAATATCATCATCTCTTTTTTGCAAAGCTGTCATCATATTTTGGACATTCTTCAACTCCTTATTCATACTATTGTAATGATAGAGGAGCTCTTCATTTTCCTTAACCAGTTTTAGTTCGTTAGGCGAAGGGAAAATTGCTAAATAGGCCCAGGCGAAGAAAATACCGAATATTACACAAACGAAAAGTAAACCCAATGCATTAATTACATATTCAAGCGGTGAGGTTTTAACTCTTTCGTATCTGCAAGTCTCAGTATCATAATAGTATTTGATCTTTGCCATTAGTTAATGAATTTGTACTAAATTTGCCCCGCAAAGAAAGAAAATTTAATGCGGGTTATGCAACAAAACGATAAATTGTTTAAAAATGATACTCGTTATGATAAATAATTCCTGCATTTAATATAACTATTTTTAGATTAATTTGTATTAAATATAAAACTTATTTCCGGTAATTTTTGAGGAGAGCATATGCAGGCACAAGAAATCAGGCGCAAGTTTCTGGAATTTTTCAAAGAGAAGCAACACGAAATTGTTCCGTCAGCCCCATTAGTAGTTAAAAACGATCCTACTTTAATGTTTACCAATGCTGGTATGAACCAGTTTAAGGATTTTTTCTTAGGGACTAAAACTCCTATTTATAGGAGAGCAGCAGATACTCAAAAGTGTTTGCGCGTTTCTGGAAAACATAACGATTTAGAAGAAGTAGGGATAGATACCTATCACCATACCATGTTCGAAATGCTTGGTAACTGGTCTTTTGGTGACTATTTTAAAGAAGAAGCCATTAAATGGGCTTGGGAGTTATTAACCGAAGTGTATCATTTGCCAAAAGACAGATTATACGTAACTGTTTTTGAAGGTGATGATAATGATGGATTAGCTGCCGATTCTGAAGCTGCAAATATCTGGAAAAAATATATTGAAGAGGACCGTATTATTCTAGCTTCCAAAAAAGATAATTTTTGGGAAATGGGAGAAACCGGACCTTGTGGGCCATGTTCCGAGATTCATATAGACCTTAGAAGCGAAGAAGATCTTGCTAAGAAAGGTGGAAAAGATTTAGTGAATCAGGATGATCCTTTAGTGGTTGAAATCTGGAATTTGGTATTTATCCAGTTTAATAGAATGGCAAGTGGTAAGCTCGAAAAGCTTCCTGCTGCTCATATCGATACAGGTATGGGTTTCGAAAGGCTTGCTATGGCTATCCAAAAGAAAAAGTCTAACTACGATACGGATGTTTTTCAACCACTTATCCAATTTATTGCTGGTAAAGCTGGAGTTACTTATGGTAATGATCAAAAAACTGATATAGCAATTAGAGTAATATCAGATCACGTACGTGCGGTTTCTTTTGCCATTGCAGATGGTCAATTGCCTTCTAATAATAAAGCTGGCTACGTAATAAGAAGAATCTTGCGTAGAGCTGTTCGCTATGGTTATACTTTCCTTGGTTTTAAAGCACCATTTATTAATGAAATGGTAGCAGTTTTAACTGAGCAGTTTGCCGATGTTTTCCCTGAAATAAAAGAGCAAGAGGAGTTTATTTCTAATGTGATTTTGAATGAAGAGGCAACTTTCCTTAAAACTTTGGAAAATGGTCTTTCTATCTTGAATGATTTAATTCAAAAGAATACTGGCGATAAAGTTATTAAAGGAGAGAATGCTTTTGAACTTTACGATACGTTCGGTTTCCCTTATGATCTTACTGCGCTAATCGCCCGTGAAAACGGTTTTGATGTTGATGAGGCTGGTTTTAAAGTGGAGCTGGAGAAACAAAAAACTCGTTCAAGAAATGCACAGGTTTCTGAGAAGGGAGACTGGATAATAGTGAATGATGGTGATTCTGTAGAATTTGTTGGTTATGAGTTCTTAGCTTCTGAAGCTAAGATTCTTCGCTATAGAGAATTGAAAGAGAAAAAAGGAACAGTTTATCAACTGGTACTAGATAACACTCCTTTTTATGCAGAAAGTGGTGGACAAGTAGGAGATATTGGTTACATAGAAAGCGATGGGGAGAAGGTTTCAATTATCGATACCAAAAAGGAGAATGATCTAATTGTTCATTTTACGAAAAAACTTCCATCAAATCCAGAAGCTACCTTTAAATGTGTTGTGAATGTAAATAAGAGAAAGCTTACAGAAAATAATCACTCTGCAACGCACTTACTTCATGCAGCTTTAAAAAGAGTTTTAGGAGAACATGTGCAGCAAAAAGGCTCATTAGTGAATGAAAAAGTGCTTCGATTTGACTTTTCTCACTATGCAAAAATGACTGATGAAGAAATTGCAGAGGTAGAGAAGATTGTAAATCAAAAGATTAGAGAGAATATTTCGCTTGATGAGAAAAGAAATGTGCCAATAGAAGCTGCTAAAGGTATGGGAGCAACTGCTCTTTTTGGAGAGAAATACGGTGATTTTGTTCGTGTAATTACTTTTGATAAAGAATATTCAATAGAACTTTGTGGAGGTACACATGTACCTGCAACAGGTAAAATAGGATTTTTAAAAATAGTTTCTGAAAGTTCTGTAGCTGCTGGTGTTAGAAGAATTGAAGCCGTTACGGCTGATGAGGCAGAAGCTTTAGTGAATGCTAATGAACAAGTATTAAAGCAACTGGACGAGATTCTTAAAAATCCGAAAGATTTAAACAAAGCTGTAAGTTCTCTGCTTGATGAAAGAAACCAGATGCAAAAAGAACTGGAAAAATTCAGGCAAAAAGAGATTAATCAGTTGAAAGATACTCTAGTGCAAAAGGGTGAAGATATTTCTGGTATAACCGCTATTATTAGCAAAGTAAGTTTGCCAAATGCAGATGCACTTAGAAAACTATCTTTCGATTTAAAGAATAAAGTTAATAGTCTATTTATGGTGATTGCTGCTGAAATTGAAGGAAAACCTCAAATTGCAGTGATGTTATCAGAAGATGTTATTGAAAATAAAGGCCTTGATGCTGTAAAAATTATCCGTGAGTTAGCTAGAGAGATTAAAGGTGGCGGCGGTGGTCAGCCATTCTATGCTACTGCTGGCGGAAAAGATGTTTCTGGTCTCGATAATGTTGTAGCTAAAGCTAAAGATTTTTTAAACTAATAATACCTAATTAAAATGTTTACCGGAATAGTTGAGAGTTTGGGTGAGGTAGTTGGCATAGAAAAAGAGCAAGAAAATGTGATTTTTAGTATCAAGTCACCCATATCTCACGAATTAAAAGTAGATCAAAGTTTGGCACACAATGGAGTGTGCCTTACTGTTATTAGTATAAGCGAAGGAGTACATACTGTAACAGCTATTCAAGAAACTTTAAGAAAAAGTAATCTTGGAGATTGGCAAACGGGTAGCCTGATAAACCTTGAGAGAAGTATGCCTGCAAATGGCAGATTCGATGGCCACATTGTACAAGGTCATGTAGATCAAGTAGGTGAGTGTATAAGTGTAAAAGACGAAGCTGGAAGCTGGTTATTTACTTTTGAATATGATACTTCCACTGGGAATTTTACAGTAGAAAAAGGTTCTATTTGTGTAAATGGTGTAAGCCTTACTGTGGTTAACTCTCAGTTAGGTCAATTAAGTGTTGCCATTATTCCTTACACCTTTGAGCATACAAACTTTCAACAAATAAAAGCTGGGACAAAGATTAATTTGGAGTTTGATATTTTAGGGAAATATATCCAGCGCTTACATAATTTGCCTAGCAGTAGTTAACAATTATTAATCAATACCTTTGTCTTCTATTTAAATATCATTAATGCAATAATTAATTGCACTATTTTACTGCTGTCTTTATAATATTCCCCGTATATCTAGTTTTTATTGTATTATTATTATTATTTTGGTTGCAATAATTTTTTGGCAATTTTTATTTTGGTATTAACATAGAAGGAATTTAATCTATAAAAGGTTACAAATCAGCTGATCTCTAATAAACTGATCACAAAGTTTTTAGGACTTTTCCTAAAGTTTCAATCGTTAAACCAATATTCTATAAAAGTATGAGATGTATCGTAGTAGACGACGAAGATGTAGCAAGAATGGTAATCAAGGATTTTGTAGAAAGAACAGAAGGACTTGAATTGGTAGCTGACATCGATAATGCTATAGATGCTTATAACCTACTCAAAAAAGAAAAAATCGATCTTGTTTTTCTGGATATTGAGATGCCTCAGATGACAGGTATTGAACTAGTGGAATCACTAGAGCATAAACCTCAGTTTGTATTAGTTACTGGTAGGAATGACTATGCTGTAAAAGCGTATGAACTTACCATTACAGACTATCTGATAAAACCTGTTGAGTACAAGCGTTTCTTGCAAGCAGTTCAAAAAGTAGAAAACAATTTTTCTAAAGATGTACTAGATACTCAAGGCAAAGAAGATATTTATGTAAAAGCTGATAGTAAGATTGTTAGAATCAAGCTTAATGATATCAAATTTGTTGAGGCGCTGTCAGACTATGTAATCATTCATACTGGACAGAAGAAATTTATAGTGCATTCTACCATGAAAGGTATTGCCAGTAGATTGCCAGATTCTGAGTTTTCAAGGGTACACCGATCATTTATAGTTAACATCAACCAGATAGAAACTATCGAAGATATGAGCAATATAATTATGCCCAATAAGATAATTCCAATTGGAGCATCTTATAAAACTAGTTTCTTTAAAAAGCTTAACTTTTTATAGTAGATCAGTCGAATAAGGTTATTTTGTAGTGTTTAACGCCATATCTAAAAGCTAGATAGGCAATGTAACCACAGGCAACCCCAGACCAAGCTCCAAAAAATATATCACCCGGATAGTGAACACCAACAGCTATCCGGCTATAGCTTACCAAGCCCGACCATAAGAATATTAGCCAAATATATTTCATCCTATTTTTGAGCAATAGAAATAAAAATGTGGCTAGCCCAAAAGTATTTGCTGCATGAGAAGATACAAATCCATACTGTCCACCACAGCCCTTTACAGTTGTATGCACTAAATGACCAATTTCTGGACTATGGCATGGGCGTAATCTTTCGAAAAATGGTTTACAAATGCTAGCAGAAAATTGATCAGCCAGTAATATAGTAAGTAGTATTCCTAGAATGGGCCAAAAGCCATGTAGTTTGTGTTTCCAAAAAAGATAAATAATGATAATCCCATAAAATGGAAACCAAGTTGCTCTACTCGTTACAAATACCATAATGGCATCGCTAACAGGTGAATGGAATTGATTGAGAAAAAGAAATAATTGTTTGTCTAGTTGATCTAAGTAATCTATTAATTGCATACATTAAATTTTTTGCAAATTAAGTTAAGCTTTGGCTATATCAAAATTTCAAGAATGCTGCTTTTTACTTATATTTTTGCATTAAATGTTCAGGAAATGTGTTTCTGAATTAATCAACAAATCTATTCAACCATTGTTAAATGAAGATATGTATTCTTTGCAACCAACAGGGAAATAATCTCAATTCTGATTATATACTTAAGTTTGGAAAGTTACTTGAAAGTGTAGGGGTAAATGTAATTGTAATTGCTGATACTGAGCATTATGCTTTTAAAAAAGCACAAGAAATTGAACTTTCTATTATTCCAGTAGAAACATCAGATGGAGGCCTTACTTTCAAATCTACTTACTCACTAAACAAAGCTTTAAAAAAAGAAGCTCCTGATGCACTTATCGTTTGTCAGAAAGAAAATATTTCTGCAGCAGCTTTTCTTAAGAAATCAGCATTGCCCAAAAACGCCAAGTTAGTTTATCTTCAAACAGAAATATTTTCTAAAGAAGTATCGGGTTTTTGGTCTGGTTTAAAAGATTCTATTTGGAGTTCGAAACTTATTAAACAGATTGATTTGTGGATTACACCACTGGCTATTAATCTTATGTTTAATAAAGAAAATCTGCCTGTAGAAGAAAGTAAAATGACTTATTTGTTTCCTTCAATTCATTTAGATAATTTCTTAGATACCGATGCACTAAAAGTTGAATTACAAATTCCAGAAGGTGAAACCCTAATTGGCATAATTGAAGGAGTAGAGGAAAATGCAAATGCCAGTGTTTTAATTGAAACCATAGATAGACTCCATAAAGATGGTTGTATGGTTAATGGAATGATTTTACTGGCAGAAAAAGGCAGGTATTCTGCAAAAAGGCTTGCATTATATCAACAAGTTATAGATTTAAAACTGGAAGACCACATCGAAATATTTTCTAGCGATCAGCTTACAGAGCAACAGTTTATACATATAAGTGATATTCTACTTTTGCCAGAAATGTCTGTATTTAAAAGTTTAGAAGCATTTGCCGCTGGTACACTTTTAATTGTTTCTAAGTGTGCAGCGAGTGAAAAGCTAATCGAAAAAGGAGATTTGGGTTTGTTTTCAAATTTTGAAGCACAACAACTAAGTGATGCTATAAAAGAATACATGGATGATGTATTGATGGCTGATATACTTTCTGAAAAAGGTAAAGGTCAAATCGATAAATCAGGAGGAGAAACTGTTTTTGTTAGAAAGTTTTTAGACTTATTAGCAGGTAAAAATAGGTTTCTGCAGAACTGATAAATACAAAATTTAGTTTCTTGGTGCTGTAGCTATGTTCATTTTCAATATGAATACGTATTTTTGCAAAAAATTTAATAAGGTGAATTTATTTGCTTAAAATTTTTTCACCAAAAAAATATCATAAACCATCAATAGTCTATGAGCGACTTGATAAAAGATATAGAGATCGTCGACAAGAGTAAAGAAGTTTGCGATGTTGTAAATGTGTCGAAAGATAATGCAGTTGCGGGGCAGCGTAAATTGTATATAGAAAGCTATGGATGTCAGATGAATTTTTCTGATAGCGAGATTGTAGCTTCTATTATGCAAAAAGAAGGGTTTGGAACAACTTCTAATTTTGAAGATGCAGACCTTATATTTCTTAATACATGTTCTATTCGCGAAAAGGCTGAACAAACAGTAAGAAAACGTTTAACTCAATTTAATAAAGTAAAAGCAGACAAACCTGCTTTGCTTGTAGGTGTTTTGGGTTGTATGGCTGAGCGATTAAAAAGCCAGTTGCTAGAAGAAGAGAAAATTGTAGATATAGTTGCCGGGCCAGATGCTTACAGAGATTTACCGGGTTTAGTAGCTGAGGTAGATGATGGCAACAAAGGGGTAAATGTATTTTTATCTCGTGAAGAGACTTATGCAGATATTACTCCGGTGAGGTTAAACTCAAATGGAATTACAGCATTTATCTCAATTATGAGAGGTTGCGATAACATGTGTTCTTTCTGTGTAGTGCCATTTACCAGAGGTAGAGAAAGAAGCCGCGATCCGCATTCGATTGTAGCAGAAGCGCAAGAGTTATTTGCTAAAGGATACAAAGAAGTAACTTTACTTGGCCAAAATGTAGATTCATATAAATGGTCTTCTGACGACAGCCTAAAAGGTAAAGCTCAAATCGAAAAAGCTGAGAAAAAAGGTTCTGATGTTGAAGTTGTAAACTTTGCTAACCTATTAGAAATGGTTGCCAAAGTAAATCCTGATTTACGTGTACGTTTTTCAACTTCACATCCAAAAGATATTACAGACGAAGTACTACATACAATGGCTGCTTACGAAAATATTTGTAAGTATATCCACTTGCCAGCACAAAGTGGTAATACTCGTGTGTTGGATATCATGAACAGAACTTATACTAGAGAAGAGTATATCGATAGAGTTGATGCGATTAGAAGAATTTTAGGTGATGATTGTGGCATCTCTTCAGATATGATTGCTGGTTTCTGTACAGAAACTGAAGAAGAGCATAAAGAAACCATAACCTTAATGGACTATGCTAAATACGATTTTAGCTATATGTTCTTCTATTCTGAAAGACCGGGAACTTTGGCTGCAAAAAAATTCGAAGATGATATTCCTTTGGAAGTGAAAAAGCGCAGACTGAAAGAAATTATCGATAAGCAGGCTGAACTTTCTTTAGAGCGGAATAAAAGAGATGTTGGGAGAGTATACAAAGTATTAGTCGAAGGCACTTCTAAAAGGTCTGAAGAACAGCTTAAAGGTAGAAACTCTGCAAATAAGGTAGTAGTATTTCCTAGAGAAAGCTATAATCCGGGAGAATATGTAAATGTAAAAATTACAGAATGTACAGCAGCTACTTTAATCGGTGAAGCTGTAGATTAAAAGTAATAACTGATTAAATAAAAGATAAATTTTAAGCTGATGAGCAAAAGAATTTTAATATCAAGTGGTAATCATCTGGAAGATGAAGTTGGTTATTCTAGAGCTGTAAGAGTTGGGAATATCATTGAGATTTCTGGAACTACCGCTGTAGTTGATGGTGAAGTAGTTGGAGTAGGTGATGCTTACGAACAAACCAAGTGCATTTGCCAGAAAATTGAAAAGGTATTAAAAGATGCGGGAGCTTCATTGGCTGATGTTACCAGAATTAGAATTTATCTTACGGATATTGGCTACTGGAAAGATGCAACCAGAGCTTATTCAGAATTTTTTAAAGAGATAAAACCAGCTTGTTCTATTTTAGAAGTAAATGGTTTTATTGGTGACGAATTATTGGTCGAATTAGAAACCAGTGCGGTAGTCGCAGAATAATTTAAGAAACAGATAACTGTTCATACATAGCCTCATTGAAATCTTTCAGTGAGGCTAATTTTATATGTGAAGCACCAAACTTCGGATTGTCAAAATTTTCAGGTTCTGGAACTACAATGGTTTTCATTCTGGCTGCGAGTGCCGAAATCATCCCCATAAAAGAATCTTCCAGTGCAACGCATTCTTGTGGTTTTACACCTAAATCAATTGCAGTTTCGATATATACTGCCGGATGTGGTTTGCCATACTCTTGATCTTCGGCAGTATGTAGAATCTCGAAGTATGAATCTATTTTGAGGTGTTTTACAATCTTTTTAATAAGTAACATTGGCGAGGATGAAGCCAAACCTATTTTTAAGCCTTTTCCTTTAAAGAACTCTAGAATCTCAACTACTCCATCCATTGGAACTGCAGTAGCTTCTACTTCCTTCATAAACTCCTCAAAAATATCTTTCTTAACTTCTTCAATCGTCATTCCTTCCCATGGAAACTTATTATACCAATGTTGCACAGCTTCTTCAATACGCAAACCCATAGTTTGTTTACAGACTTCTGGTGTTAGATGCACACCTACTTTGGCAAAAGATCGAATTTCTGAGCTTCTCCAAAGTGGTTCAGAGTCTACCAATAAACCATCCATATCGAAAATTGCTGCCTTTAATGTCATTGTTTTTGGAGTTTGAGGTGTAATGGGATTTTATCTTTTAACCTTTGGTCGTGGGTAGAGATTAAAAGTGTTGCATTGTATTTTTTTGCCTGAGTTTCTAGAATGTGGTAAACCGCTTCGCAGTTTTCATCATCTAGACTAGAGGTGGGTTCATCTGCCAAAATCACCGAAGGCTCGTTTAACATCGCTCTGGCAATACTTAGCCTTTGGGCTTCTCCTTGGCTAAGCTGAAATGTTTTAGAACTAAGCTTATCGCCAATATGTAATTCTGCCAAAACCTCTTTTACTCTGGCTAAATCTTTCTTTTCTCCTGCAAAATACTGCGCCATCAGCATATTATCTTTTACACTGAGTGAGTCAATCAAATGTGCTTTTTGAAAAATGAGTCCGATGTTTTTGCCTCTAAATTTGTCTCTTTTGGCAGGCGAAAGTTCAAATAAATTGGTGTTGGCAATTCTTACACTTCCTGATTTTGGTTGCAAAATTCCTGAGAGTAAATGGAGTAGGGTTGATTTTCCACTTCCAGAAGGGCCCAACATTAAGCAGGTCTCACCTTGTGATAGTTGCCAGTCAGGGAAATTGAGAAACTTTTTATCATCATAGGAAGCACTTAGCTTTTCTATTTCTATCATTTTATTCAGGAACTATTTCTTCGGCTTCTTTTAAATTATATATAAGGCCAGTTTCACCATCATTTAACTGCAAGGTTCCTTTAAAAGTAACCTGTTCATCCATCTCGTATTTACGTTGTTCACCTGGAAAAACCGCCATTACCGTTTCAATACCTGCACCTCCACAAAAAAAGCAACTGCTATAGGGTAAAGCTGAAATAATGATAGAACCATCTTCTGTATCCATAGGTAATACATAGCCTTTTAAGCTGATTGTTTTACCTTCGAGATTTTTGGTTTTATCACTGAATTTAGGAAATCCAATTTGGGTATTATAAACCCTGCTATATTTCTGATACCAATCTATATCTGATAGGGTAGTCCAGATATCTTTGTCTTGTTGCGCGAAAGAATTATGTGTGAGTAGCGCAAAAAAGAATAAAATAAACAATTGTTGTAGAACTCGCATTTTGTAAAAATACTGGTGAAATAATGATTTTACAATGGAATAACTGTAACAAAAAAAGTTAAATGAATAATTCTGATTTTGATGATAGAAGGCTAACTAAATTTTAAGAATATTATAATAATCTTAACTTTATGTTTCTAGACTTAGACATTTTAACCAAAAATGATTGCATTTTGAATTAAGTAAAATACTTTATATTTAATTTTGACAAAGAATAGTTAATTAAATCATCTTTTTGGAAAGTAACAGCAAATATCATCAACTACCTATATTGGATGGCCTAGAATTGCTTGATGCAAAATCACATATTCTTGATTTTCCGTTTCATACACATGAAACATTCAATATTGCACTCATATTAATTTCCACATTCAATACTAAACTTTCTGATAAATTTTTAAAAGCTCCGGTTGGTACGCTTTCCATTACTAACCCAAAAGAAGTTCATGCTACCCCTTGTGATAAAGATTTGGGTAATTCATTTTTTACTTATTATGTCTCACCAGAAGCAATAAAAACTTTTAATAATGGAGTAGAAGTTTTTTTTGAAGACAAGATCATTTATGATCAACAATTGTTTGGCGAATTTTATGCCTTATCTAAAAATATAACGCATACCAATTTTGAAAAACGACTAAGCCAAGTGCTGAAGGTATTGGTTGAAAAATATACATCTCCAATGCGTTTTAATTTCCAAACCCGAAATTTATTTCAAGAATTTATTAATGAAACGACATTTGAAAAATTTTCTCTTTCCAAAACGGCTCATCAGTTTGGCATAAGCAAATTCAAATTCCTGCGGCTTTTTAAGAACGAAACAGGCTTAACCCCCAACCATTATATCTTGCTAAAAAGAATTGAAAAAAGTAAAAAAATGTTGAAAGAAGGCAAACCTGTATTTGATGTAGCCATTGATTGTAATTTCTACGACAAATCTCATTTCTACAAAAACTTCAAGCGATTTACCGGAGTGAATCCAAGTGAATACCAAAATGCAGCTTTATTGTCATGACTTTGTGCAATATTTTACAATAACTTGAAAGGATAAATTTTCATTTTTGCCGAAAACCAGGCTATTATGAAAGTTAATATTCTTATTGTATTTACCCTTCTTACCCATTTTTGCTTCGCCCAAAAAGAGGCGGTTTTAAATACCTTTTCTAAAACGCAACTGCTTGATGATTATACCTTATTAATCAATGCATTGAAGGAGGCACACCCTGGCTTATATTGGTACACGAATTATGCAGACTACGAGAAATTAATTGGAGAAAAACGGGAAGAAATCAAGGAAGGAATGAATAGTTATGAGTTTTTCCGAATTGTTTCCAGAATCGTATCAGCAGATAAAGAAGGGCATTCTAGTGTTTATAGCTCGAATGATATCGGAGATTTTGTTAAAGAGAAAGCATACTATTTGCCAATTGCCATAAAAACCATAAGTAATAAACTTTACCTGCAAAACAATATAGAAAGTTATCAGACGAAAGGTCGTATCCTTACACACATTAATGGAAACCCCATAGATTCCATCCTGCATGTAATTTTTGCTCATACCTCCCACCATTCGGATGGGTTTTCAGTTACTGGAAAATATAAAGACCTTGATCGATTTGGTTTCAGTAGTTATTATCTGGACTTTATTGATTTTGCGTCTGAAAAAGCTGTATTAACTCTTCAAAACCCAGATAGCTCAAAAGATAAAATGATGCTGGAAATTAATTTAGTTAATCGGGAAGGACTGGTTGCTCTGTCGAGAAGTGTCCCTAAAATCAGCCGAAAAAATGACGATAAAATATATAACCTTGAATTTCGCAAAGAATCAGCTACAGCAATTTTAACCTTTAATACTTTTAGCTATAGTGCATTTGAAAAACAAAATTTAGATTTTAAAAAAGTAGTGGATAGCACATTTGTTTGTATTAAATCAAACAAAACAAAAAATTTGATAATTGACATAAGGAATAATGGAGGAGGAAGTGAAGGCGCTGAAGATTATTTGTTTTCATATCTTACTAATAAACCGTATCAAAAATATCAATATGTAGAAGCTAAAGGTTTTACCTTTTCATTTCTGGATTATACTGATTATAAAGACGACAGAGAAAATTTAGAAAGTATGCTAAAAGAAGAGCACGAACTTGCTAAAGATGGTCGGTTTTTAAGAAAACCAGAAGTTCTACCAACTGCCCCACCACAAGACCAACCATTTGAGGGAAATGTCTATATTTTATGCTCTGGCAATACCTATTCTGCTGGATCAGAATTCGCTGCCATTGCCAAAGCCTATTCGGATGCAATATTAATTGGTGAAGAAACCGGAGGGGGATTTTATGGTCAAACTAGTGGCTCTTATGTCTATTTATTGTTACCAAATACCAAAATTGAAGTTAGAATTCCTTTACTTAAGTTTTTTACCACCTTCACCAATGATAACATTCCTTTTGGTAGAGGTGTAATTCCCGATTATCACATTCAACCTAACTATAAAGAATACATCAATGGAATTGATAGTGAGATGAATTTTGTCTTAAAATTAATAAGTGGTAATCAATAATATCATACTTATGTAGAAATAGAAGTTTTATATCACAAATTGAATAATTAGCAAGGCAATTTCTTTTATAATTGCGATAAATACATTTAAATCACGATTTATGAGAAAACTACTACTACTATCACTATTTACCTTTCTTTCAACAGTTTTATTAGCCCAAAGTAATTTACCAGTAATCTTATCCATGCGAGATAGGGCTAAGATTCAAGATGATTTGTTAGAAGATAAAATTAGATCAGTTTTACCAACTTTAATGGATCGTGCTGGAATTGATATGTGGGTAATTACTGCCAGAGAATACAACGAAGATCCGGTAATAGAAACGATGTTGCCTGCTACTTGGCTTGCAGCGAGAAGAAGAACAATTTTGGTGCTTTATAAGCCCAAAGGAACCGAAGAAATTGAAGCATTAGCCATAGCCAGATACGATGTTGGTACAGTATTTAAAAAATCATGGGATAAAGAATCTCAGCCAGATCAATGGAAAGCTTTGTTGCAAATAATTGAAGAAAGAAATCCCGAAAAAATCGGTATAAATAAGTCGGAGCATTTTGCGCATGCTGATGGTATTACAGCTTCAGAATACGATAATTTAATGGCGACTTTACCGCAGAACTATAGAAACAAAATAGTTTCTGCAGAAAACTTGGCTGTTGCTTGGTTAGAAACCAGAACTCCAAGAGAGATGGCTATTTACGAGCAAATTTGCCGAATTGCTCATGTCATTATTGCCGAAGGTTTTTCAGATAAAGTAATTCAGCCGGGAGTTACCACTACAGACGATGTGGTTTGGTGGTTTAGAGAAAGAATTAAAGAGCTGAGGTTAGATACTTGGTTTCATCCAACTGTAGATATTCAAAGAAATAATCCCACATCTGAGCTATATGCATTTAGTGGCAGACCGGGTTTTAATGTGATTCAGCCGGGAGATTTGTTGCACTGTGATTTTGGAATTACTTATCTGGGTTTAAATACAGATACACAAGAGTTGGCTTATGTTTTAAAAGCAGGTGAAACAGATGCTCCAGAATATTTAAAAGCTGCACTAATGGCCGGAAATCGTGCTCAGGATATTCTTACCAATCAATATCAAACTGGTAAAACTGGAAATCAGATTTTAGCAAGTGCTTTAGAGCAAGCAGGAAAAGAGTCTAATAGAGCAACAATTTATACGCACCCAATCGGCTACCATGGCCATGCAGCAGGGCCTACTATTGGGATGTGGGATAATCAAGGAGATACACCTTTTAGAGGCGATTATTCATTGTATCCTAATACAGCATATTCTATTGAACTAAATACGAAAGTTTTTATAGAAGCGTGGAATAAAGATATAAGAGTGATGTTGGAAGAAGATGCATTTTTTGATGGAGAGAAAGTAAGATATATCGATGGCAGGCAAGAATCTTTATTGTTAATTCCAAAGCCAGCTAATCATCTTGGCAATTTGAAATAAAGATCATTTCACGAAAAAAAGAGCCTGTAATTTATTACAGGCTCTTTTTTATATGGAAGATGTCATAGTTATATCTGTTCGATGGGTCAATGTCCAATTCTTCAATTGTCATTTGCTCCAGAATTTTAACTTCTTCTTTGTAATCAACATTTAACTCATCTTTTGTTTCCAACTCAGAAATTACCTCAAAAGAAAAATTCTCTTCGCCGAATTCTTTCCAATCTTTTTGTAAAGCTTTAAGTCTGTGATTGCCAAAATTCAATTCCATTCGGTGTCTGTTAAATTTGGCATTAATGTCAGTACTGCCTTCAATAAGCATCCTGTTATTTTTTTGATTCTTGATTTGGTAAACACCCATAAGAGGTTTCATTTGCTTATAAGCAACCTTTAGTTCTTTTTTAGTTTTCATAATTAATTTGACATCTAGTTATTTATCTGGCCTATTCTTCCAAGTTTTTTCTCTACTTCTAATAGTATACAAGTAAGTTAAACTCACACCTGCTACTTGATTTAGAGAGCCTGTCGGTGCATCTTCTGCATCTCGGTCGATGATGTTGTTTAAGCCTTGGGTAAGTCTGGCTTCTAATTGAATTGTGCTGTTTCCAAAATTTACAGCAATACCCATACCTGCAGAAACACCATACTCAAACTTTACAGCATTACTTTCTTGGTAAGAATAAGCTACTGTATCAGTTGCCAAGACATTATCTGTATGGCTAGAATCTGTACCCATTAAAAAGCCAACATGAGGGCCAAGATTAAAGAATACATTCATTTTATCTCCTCCAACGTAAATATGAGTTAGTATAGGAAGTTCAAGATAATTATATCTATACCTTTGAAGTCTATTTTGAAGTTCGCCTTCATCACCAGCTCTACTAAAGTTCTCAACCCAACCTTTTTGGCTGTAATTAATTTCTGCAATTAAGCCTACATTTGGATTTGCAGAAACTTTTACAACTGCTCCGAAAGTCATTCCTGGGTAAAAATCGAAATTTAGACCTGTACTTGGGTCGAAACTTACTGTGGAGAAATGGTAATCACCTTTAAGCCCTATTGAAACTTGAGCATTGGTTTTAATGATGATAGAAGCAAATAAGACAAATAATAAAAAGGTGCTTTTACAGAATATTTTCATTAAGATTTTAAGATTCGGTATACAACACTATTAATGTAAAAACAGGAAAATAAATTAATATGCTGCAAAATTGCGATAAAAAAAGCCGGAAGTAATACTTCCGGCTTAAAATTTCTAAAATTTACCGAATCATGCGGCAATCATATAAAAAATTTACTCTATTTACTTCTTGTTTTTAGCTATCAAAACTGGAATTTTAGAATGATACGCCAAGCTTTTAGATACGCTTTTATGGAATAGATTTTCTATAAAGCCTCTTTCCTGAGGTGTAACTACCATCAAATCTATTTCATTTTCTTTCATATATTCTTCTAAACCATGTTCTACTTTTTTGTCTGATAACATTTGAAAGTTTAACTGATTTACTGGTGTAAAAAAGTAATTTCTTTTCAGCATGTTTAAATTCATATCATCAGCATAAGTAAGAGCTGGATCAGTATTGATGTGTAAGCAAGTGATTTCTGAATTAAAATATTCACCAATTGTTTGAAGCGTATCAATTACTTCTGTATCATTATCTGAAAAATTAGTAGCAAATACTATTTTGTTTAATCCATGAAACTCTGAGTTTTCTGGAATTACAAACACTGGAATATCAGTTTTTTCCATAACTGAAACTGTAATGCTACCAAGTAATACTTCTTCTAATCCACTAGCTCCTTTGGTACCCATTACTATAATATCAATATTTTTCTCGTTCGAAAAATTTGCTATACTATCTGCTGCTACACCTTCTCTAATTTCTTTTAAGAACTGTATGGGTTCGCCATTTGAGCTATAAACTGTTGTGTTGTATTTTTCTATGATTTCTTGAAGTCTAACTTCTCGATCATATTTTATTTCTGCGTTTAATGTTTGCATGTAAATACCTGAAGAGTATTCCATTCCCATTGGAATATCTATTGGATAGGTATTAAAGAGCGTAATACTAGACTCTAATTCTTTTGCAAGTTCTACTGCATAAGAGAGGGCATTAATTGAGTTTTCTGAAAAATCGATGGGCACCAGTATTTTGTTCATGATAGTAATATTTTAATAAAAAATAACTAATTGCTTATGGTTAATTATAATCTAATTTAATAAAAAATGGGCGATTTGTAAATGATGTTGGTCTTTAAAGTTTTATGATAAAAGTCATGGAATGTAGTGGTCAATCATCATTTACTAAAAAGGCTCTATAAAATAGATTTGCCAAGAAACAAAAGTGTTCTAAAGACACTTAGCAAACTTGAATTTTAAAAAATGATATAATTAAGGGTAGATCTATAAAGTCATCTAAAAAAGTCTTAAAAAAGTTGAATAAAGACTTGGTTTATGTTAGTAATTTTAGATTAAATTGAACTTACACCCTGTTGGTTTTACTGGCAGGGTGTTTTGCTATATACCGCTATTAGCAGCTCAACTTAATCAAATATGATTTTGTTTTGCCTTTTATAGCTTATTACATTTTTTAACAGTTTGTAAAATTTTTAATTTTGTTAGTTTTAGGTTTGATTTTTATACCGTTTATAAACTGAATTGACTAATAACAGATAATGAAAATGATAGAATGTTTTTATTGCAATAAAATATATAAAAGCCTTGTAATATCGATAATTGTTGCTTTTAGCTTATTTTCATGTGGGCCAAAACACAATGAGGCTGAATTGAAAAAGTTTACCAGAACGCAGCTACGCGAGTGGAATAAATACCTCACAGATGTGATGATTGCAGATATATTTACACCACCAGTTTGTAGCCGGATTTACACTTATTCAAACATTGCAGTGTATGAAACTCTGGTTAATGAAAATGCAGAATACAAAACACTGCAATCTCAGGTAAAAGGTTTGAGTGATTTGCCAAAACCAGATGAAAACAAAAAGTATTTTTTACCATTGTCAGGTTTGGTTGCCTCATTTACCGTGAGTAAAAAATTAGTTTTTGCCGAAGAAAAAGTAGATACTTATGAAGCAGAGTTTTTAAAGGAAATTAAAAAAATAGGTATCGATAATGATATTTATGAAAATTCTGTTGCTTATGGAAAGGAAATGGGCGCGGCAGTAATCGATTGGGCAAATAAAGATGGATACATTCAACGACAATCTCTACCAAGACATATCTTGAACGATAAACCCGGAAGCTGGCAACCTACTCCTCCAGACTATTTACCTGGTATAGAACCACATTGGAGCACCATGAGAACCTTTGTGATTGATTCTGCTAGCCAATTTGCTCCTCCACCTCCAACAACTTTCGATTCGCTGCCTAGTTCGCAATTTTATGCTGATGCGATGGAGGTTTATAATGCTGTAGATTCTGCCAGAAAAGAAAATGGGGATAGATTAGAAATCGCAAAGTTTTGGGATTGTAACCCCAATGTTTCTTATACAAAAGGCCACGTGATGTTTTTCCATCAAAAAATTTCTCCGGGAGGCCACTGGATGTCTATTGCTGCAACAGTTTCTAAAGGTATGGATCTAGATATGATGCAACAAGCAGAAATGTTTACCAGAACTTCTATTGCCTTGGCAGATGCTTTTATTAGCTGTTGGGATGAGAAATACAGAAGTGATCTTATAAGACCAGAAACTTATATTGATAGATACATTGAACCAGGTTGGGAGCCAATTCTACAAACGCCTGCATTCCCAGAATATACGAGTGGACACTCTGTAATTTCGAGAGCAGCAGCTACTACGCTTACTCATCTATTAGGTGATAATATCGCTTTTGTAGATTCTACCGAGGCTCAGTTTGGCTTACCAGTAAGATCTTATTCTTCTTTTTATCAGGCTTCTGATGAGGCTGCAATTAGCCGTATGTATGGAGGTATCCATTACAGACCAGCATGTTTTAATGGAGTTGAGCAAGGTAGGCAAGTAGGAGAGTATGTTTTCCAAAAGTTGGTTACAAGAGAAAACAATAATGTAGCTGAGAAAAATTGATTGGATAAAAAGGATTTTAAAAAGAAAAAGCTCTGTAAACCTAATGTTTACAGAGCTTTATTTTTGAGTTGTAGCGGAGACGGGAGTTGAACCCGTGACCTCAGGGTTATGAATCCTGCGCTCTAACCAACTGAGCTACCCCGCCAAATGGAGTGCAAATATGATATGTGTTTTTTTTATATGCAAATATTTTTTCAATAAATTTAATTCTTGCACTTTTCATCCATTTTTTTAAATTGCATTTATATATCAACTATTTGTGACTATGGCGAAATTCAAGTACGTAGCAGAGTATGAGATTAATGCGGCTGTTAAAATGCTTTATCCTTATATATCGACGGCCAGTGGCTTGCAGGAGTGGTTTGCTGATGAGGTAAATGTAATGGGTGATAAGAAATTCCATTTTATTTGGGATGGTGAATTATATATTGCCAGAATTATTTCTAGAAGGACAAACATTTCTATAAAATATCTTTTGTCTATCGAAAGTAACAATGGACGCTCTGTTGAAGGAGAAGAGGAAGATCATGCCTATCTGGAATTTAAAATTGACTTTAATGAAATGACTCAAACTTCATTTCTTAGGGTAACAGATTACTCTGAAATGGACGATCTGGATGAGTTAAAGGAATTGTGGGATCAGTTAATTGGTAATCTTAAAGAGATATTAGGAAGTTCATAACAATCTACTTACTAATATTTTAGAGAGTTCTTGATTTAAAATTATTTGATTTTTCCACCCCCTAATTGCTCATGCAAGCATTTCTATGCAATTCTGAGTTACAGCTTTTATTAGCTGAAGGTGTTTTTTGTGCAAAAAAAGAACGGCATATCATTAATATGCCGCTCATGAATCGTATTACCTAATTAAAAATGAAGGATAGTAATTCGCAATTATTCTGCTTTTAAAGATTTTACTGGTTTAGCTATTGCTGCTTTTAAAGACTGGTAAGACATAGTAACCCAAGCGATACTAAAGGCGATTGCTCCGGCAACTACGAATGTAATTGGAGTAATATCAGTCTTGAAAGCAAAATCTCTTAACCATAAGTGCATGATATACCAAGCAAGGGGAGAAGCGATCACAAAGGCAATTATGAGCAGTTTTCCGAACTCTTTGGATAGTAATACGATAATACTTACAACAGAAGCTCCTAAAACCTTTCTAATGCCTATTTCTTTAGTTCTTTGTTCGGCAGTAAACGAGGCTAATCCAAACAAGCCTAAGCATGCGATAAAGATTGCCAAACCCGCGAATATTCCGAATAGCTTACCTACCTTTTGCTCTTGCTCATAATTTTTGGCAAAAGACTCATCCATAAACGTGTAATTAAATGGTTGGCCTGGAGCCAATCTTTTCCATTTGCCTTCAATTTCATCAATTACATCTTTGGTTTTACCTGCCTCATATCGAACAGCAATTCTATTTTGCCAACTGCCAATTTGTATTACAAGTGGTCTTATATTTTGTCTTAGTGACTCAAAGTGGAAGTTTTTAGCAACACCAATTACTTTAAAAATCTTTACCTCGCCGTCATCACTAATAAATGTTCCAATTTCTTGGCCTATTGGGTCTGTCCAACCAAAATGCTTTACTGTAGCTTCATTTACTACTAATGAATTAGAGTCTGCTGCATTTTCAATATTAAAATCTCTTCCTTCGATTATATCAATCCCCATCGCTTTAATAAAATCAAAATCAACATTAAACTGCGATAAAACAGTTGTTTGATCACTTTTTGGGTCATTTCCAGGGAAGTAAGCGGTATTATTATTAGCGCCATTTATTGGAATATCAGCGGTAATAGTTGCTGCTTTTACAGCAGAGTTTTGTAATAACTCATTTTTAAGGCTTTGAACATTTTCTCTACCTAAAACATAAGTGTTTTCTAAGATTAGAACCTGCTCTTTATTGTAGCCAAGATTTTTACTTTGGATGTATTCTAATTGATTGTAAACAATCATGGTTCCTACAATAAGTATGATTGAAATTCCGAATTGAAAAATTACAAGAATACTTCTAAGCATACCACTCTTAGCACCTGATCTTATATTGCCTTTTAAAACTTTAGCAGGAGTAAAACTAGATAAGAAAAATGCTGGATAACTACCTGCTAGAATTCCTGTGAAAACCGCACCAGCAAATAAATAAAGCAGCATGTCATACTGTTCAAAGTAATTGATAGTCATCTCTTTACCAGAGATTTCGTTAAATGCATCCAACAGAAAAGGAACAGATACACTTGCTATTATAAATGCGATAATGCTTATGATAACAGATTCTGTGAGAAACTGCCAAATCAATTGTCTTCTATAAGAACCCATCACTTTTCTTACACCTACTTCCTTTGCTCTGTTTGCTGATCGAGCAGTTGAAAGATTCATAAAATTGATACAAGCAATTATTAAAATAAAGGCTGCTATTGCTGAAAAAATGTATATGTATTTAATATCATTATTCGCTGCTAATTCGCCCATTAAGTCAGATTTTAGATGTATATCTACTAATGGTTGAAGTGTAAAGTTCATTGAATTACCAGCCTTTACAAACTCATCAAAAGAAGCGCCCATAAATCTTTCAATCTCTGGCCCGATGTATTTCACAATCATGTCGGGAAACTTGCTTTCTAGTTGATTTGGATCGCTGTTTTCTTGCAGAACCAGATAAGTATGGAAATTAAAGCTCATCCAGAAACCATTCTTGGCCTCATCAAGAGTTTCCATAGAAAACAACATATCGAAATTGAAATGAGAGTTTTCTGGGATTTTATCGAATACTCCTGTTACAGTGAAATCGGTTCGGTCATTTATTTTAATTGACTTACCAACTGGATTATCTTTTCCAAAATATTTTTCTGCCGTTTTTTTATTGATTACTACAGTATTTGGGTCTTTTAATACTGTAGAGGCCTCGCCAGTAACTAATGGAATAGAAAATACATTAAAGAAGTTTGAGTCTACATAAGCAATTTCTTCTTCGCGAAAGCTTCTAATTTCTCCTTCAGGTGTGTCGTATCTTACTAAGAAGTTACCTCTTTGTCTAATACGAGTTGCTTGCAATACTTCTGGGAAATCTCTTACAGTAGTTTCTGCAAAAGGAGAAGGCATTTGAGGTGCATGAAACTCATTTCCACCAAACATACCTTTAGCGACTGCTCTATAAATTTGAGGTGCCTTTTCGTTGTACTGATCGTAGCTGAGTTCATCTTTTACATAAAGCAGTATCAAAATACAACAAACGATACCAACAGATAAACCTGCTACATTGATAAATGAGTAGAATTTGTGTTTCAGCAGATTTCGTAGGGCTATGGTAATATAATTCTTGAACATTATCGAAAATTTAGAAGTTATTTATCCTTTAGATGGGAGCAGTTTTCAGTTGGTTACAGATGCGATCAAATTTTTTTTGATTTTTATCTTTTGACCGGAAATTGAGGGAATAGACTGACAGTTTTTACATATTTTGAAATTAAATTAGACAATAATGTAAATTTTGTCAGTAAAATAGGAAGAAAAATGAAATAGTCTGAAAATTGTAATTAGAGATTTATAGAACTTAGATTTTGTATCAACTTTAATAAATTATAAATATGTTTTGGATCATTTTTATAGGCTTTTTACTGCTTAGCTGGATTGTAAGCAGTAGGTTAAAAAATAAATTTAGAAAATATTCGCAGATACCTTTGCAGTCAGGTTTGAGTGGGGCAGAGGTTGCTAGACAAATGCTTCACGATAATCGCATTTATGATGTAGAGGTAATTTCAGTTCCGGGTAAATTAAGTGACCACTATAACCCGGCAAATAAAACTGTAAACTTGAGTGAGGAAGTATATCATGGTAGAAGTGCCGCTTCTGCTGCCATTGCAGCCCACGAGTGTGGACATGCAGTGCAACATGCTACTGCTTACAGCTTTTTGGAATTTCGCTCTGCAATGGTTCCTGTTCAAAGTGCTAGTGCTAAAATTTTGAACTTCATCTTCTTATTTAGTTTTATTGGAGGTATCTTTTTTATGCAGTTTCCAATTCAGTTGGTATTATTAGTAATTATTGCTTGTTATGGCGTGATTTCACTATTTAGTATCATAACACTTCCTGTCGAGTTGGATGCAAGTAAGCGTGCATTGGCATGGATTAGCGATAGGGGAGTTGTTAGCTCATCGGAGTATGCTATGTCTAAAGATGCATTAAAATGGGCTGCTTTAACTTATGTAGTTGCTGCATTAAGTTCAATTACAATGTTGTTGTACTACGTATTGCAGTTTGTAGGAATGTCTGATGATTAATAACTAAATGATATATAAGAAAAGGGACTTGATTAATTTCAAGTCCCTTTTTTTTTACATTTCTTCGAGTTTCAATTCGTCTTTCAGAAATTCTTCTAAGATGTTTTCAAATGGTTTAGCATCTATAGGACCTACAGAAGGTTTAATATAATTTGTGTTATTTAGGTCTGTTAGGAAGATGTACTCTCCATTAGTAGCAGTAGCTACAAACCTTAAAAACATTTCAGTTTCTTTATCAATACTTTTAGTTACAATCGGAACAATTTGAATTCCTTTAGCAGCAGCTTCTTTTACACTGGCCTTAATTAATTCTTTGTTTGTGCTTTTTACTGAAGGTAAATCGTCCACTGCCCAGAATAAAAATCTTGCTTGTTTCTCTTCTGACCACTCGTACATTTCAACGATTTTAGCTAAAGCATATTCGTAGCTTGCATCTATTGTAGCGCTTTTGTTTTTATATTCAAAGTCCTTGATAAAATCGATATCAAAACCATTTGGATCGTACTGATGATGGAAAATAAACTCACTGTTTATATTTGCTGTTCCTTCAAATTTTTGTTTTACGTTTTGGAAAGACTGAATAATACTTTGTAAATCTTTATTTGTGTTTTCAGAAAGATTTCCTGTTAGTACGATGTCTGCACCAGCTTTGTCTGCTTTTGCTTGAGACTTAAAAATTAGATGATAAACTCCTCCTCCAGCTCTTATGGCTTTAAAGCTTTGAGATTTATCATCATATTCTACTACAGCAGTGTATTTGTCTGATGGAATAAACTCAAACATATCTGGCCACATCTCAACCTTGCCAGATTGGTCGGTTACTGCTTTCCATAATTGTTTTTCTTTTCTAGAATAGAAGATTACAACAGCATTGCTTATAGGTTCATTTTTTTCTGTTTCAACATAAGTAGTTACTCTGTTTTCAACATACATTCCCCATTGATCTTCTATTTTATCGTAACCTTCATCAATTAAAAGGTCCATAAAGTTTTCCCAGTTACCTTCTTTGGTATCATCCCAAATAGATGCATATAAAGCACTCTTATCGCTAGAGATGTAGAAGTTATCTCTGGGCTTACCTTGCACTCTGTTATTAGTGTTACGAGTAAGCTCAGCATTGTTTGGTTGAAGTATTATTTCTAAGTTTTCTGTGTCTTCTGCAATTTCTATTTTTTTATCTAAGTAACCAGCAAGTGAGAAAACTAAGGTTAAATTGCCTTGTGGAACTCTTAGAGTAAATTTACCTTCTGCATTTGTAATGCCACCAATATTACTTTCTTCTACTTTAATACTAACACCAGGAATACTCATAGATGCATCTTCACTTAATACCTTTCCTGTTATTAGTCTATTTTTACTTGTTTCGGCTAAGGTTGTACCTATCGAAACAAGAATCAGAATACAAATAGTTATAGCTTCAGTTAATTGTTTCATATTATCTAATCAGTTAAATGTTTTTTGTTTGGTTCGAGATGTAATGTTTTACATCGTTATTGTGAATGAGCTCTATGTAATATTCGGGCTTTTATTTAAAAAAAAGAATAGTATTGGCTTTGTCATTTACATACTTTAAGATTTAGTTAAATAGAATAAAATATTATAAATACTGTATTAATAGAATTATAATTCTGAATAAATTGTTTTATTCAAAGTAAATAATTGCATTGATTAATTTAATTGTTTGATTATTATTGGTAGGTTATCTCTTTTAGCAAAGCCGTTTTAACAATCATTATATGTAAGTAATCTTCTTTTTAAGAAAATTATGTGATGTAAATTCGCGCTTTACTATGTATAAATTTAGCTATAATGTTTGAAATATTTGTGATTATACCAGCTTTTAATGAGGAGAAGTCAATAAAAAATGTGATTAATGATATTCCCGAAGAGTTGGTGAAAGAAATAGTTGTAGTAGACAACAACTCCACAGACAATACTCCTAATGAAGTTCTTAAAACTCAAGCAATTTTACTAAAAGAAACAAGAAAAGGATATGGCTCTGCGTGCTTAAAAGGTATTGAATACTTAAAGCAGAAAATCACAGATATAGAAAATAGTATAATTGTTTTTCTCGATGGAGATTATTCAGATTATCCCGAACAAATGGAATTTGTAGTTGCCCCAATTATAGATCATCAGGTTGATATGGTGATAGGCTCTAGAGCTTTAGGTAAAAAAGATAAAGGATCTATGACTCCGCAGCAAATTTTTGGCAATTGGCTAGCTACATACCTTATGAAAATAATATATGGTGCAAAATTTACTGACCTCGGGCCATTTAGAGCAATTAGATTTGATGCTTTACTCGCTTTAAATATGATTGACACCAATTACGGTTGGACAGTTGAAATGCAGTTAAAAGCGGCAAAGAATAAATTGAGGTTTTGTGAGGTTCCTGTTGATTATAGAAAGCGCATTGGTGTATCTAAAGTATCTGGAACAGTTAAAGGGACAATTGGAGCAGGTTACAAGATTTTGTATACGATTTTTAGGTATATGTAAATTTAACAAATAAGTAACATTGTGTATTTGGGCTAAAATTTCAAAAGTGTCCGATTTTGTACGATAGTGTTTAGTATCGAACAATCTTATATTTGATAGTAATAGCTATTTTGATTATAACTTACTGATAATCATTTTGTTAAATAGTGTTGGTACGCCCTTTGGTAAATTGAAATCAAATGTTAAGGTTAAAAAAATTACGCAATGGAACTTTTCAACAAAAATACTAAAGCAATTATAAAGATATCACTAGTTATTATTCTATTGAGCTTCTTAGGACTTAAGTCTAAGGCTGCAGTAGAAAGTGAAAATGACTGTCAACAAAATGAAATCGAATTGAATGATGAGCAAAAATAATTACTAAAAAAGGTAACCTTTTTTTAAAAAGGAAGTACAAAGAGACTATAAGTATTTATACTAATCAAGATATTTTCCTAGTGTCAAATTAATTTAAATAATAAAGCAAAAAGCCACTTTAATTTAAAAGTGGCTTTTTTTATTTGTTTATTTCTGCTTATAAACTTTCTTCATAATATGTATCAGAAAGTATATAATGAAAATAAATAATATCAATCCCGGAATACTTTCCCACATCGGGGTCTCAAATACCTTAATTTTTTTAGCATAATTAAATACAATTAAAAAGGCAATCATAATTCCCATTAGTGCTTCTCCGGTTATTAAACCAGAAGCTATAAGCAATCCTGCTTTGCTACTCCTGTCTTTTGCAATTTCATGTTGCTCAGTATTGTTGGCATTTTTTGCTTGCTTACTATAGTATCTTTCAATTATCCAAGCTATTACACCACCTACAAAAATTGCTGAATCAAGTTCAAAAGGTAGGTATATTCCAACAGCAACAGCTAGCACAGGCATTCTAAAGTTAGCGTTAATTTTAGCTAAATATTGATCTATAGCTATTATTATAGCTCCAATAATACCACCAATAGTAACCATATTCCAAGGAAGATCACCACCAAAGATACCTGTGGCTACACTCTGCATTAGTGCAGCTTGTGGAGCAGTAAGAGAATCTGGGTTAGCATCAGTTGCTGGGCCAATTCCATATGCTTCTAATAAGTAACTTAATACTGGAGCGATAGCGACTGCCCCGGCAATAACACCTACAACTTGCATAATTTGTTGTTTATATGGTGTTGAACCAAGCATATGTCCTGCTTTTAAATCTTGCATATTATCACCAGCAATGGCAGCGGCACAGCAAACTACTGCGCCAATTAATATTGCACCTGCTGCACCTCTGGCGGCATCTTCTGTACCCATTAAAGCGGCAAGCAATAAAGCTGCAGATAATATAGTAGCAATTGTAACTCCCGAAATAGGGTTATTTGAGCTTCCTACTAAGCCAGCCATATAACCAGCTACAGATGAAAATAGAAAGCCTGCAATTACCATAATAATCGCCATAAATGCAGTAATACCAACATTTTCTATTTCTGAGAGGTAAATTAGAAATATGGGTACGATCATTACTCCAATGCCAATTATTACCCAAGACATTGGTGTGTCTAAATTTGTTCTAGCAGTTTCTGATAGCGAAGATTTACTTTTCCTAAAAGCTTCAACTCCAGATTGAAATGCTGTTTTTAATGAACTTCTAATACTAATAAGTGCCCAGAAACCACCGACAATCATTGCGCCTACTCCTAAATATCTGATTTGACTATTCCAAACAGAGTAACCAGCGTCTACAGCAGATACTCCTTCTGGTGCGCCAAATAAATAAATGTGTATAGGAATGGCTAAGTACCAACTTATAGCTCCACCGAGAAAAATTAGAAAAGCGATGTTTAAACCAACAATATAACCAACTGCAACTAGAGCAGGAGAGAGGTTGATGCCAAAGTATAGAAAAGCTTTACCCTTTAAAATTGTACCTTTTTCGAAAACGCCTGTCCATAATTTCATTGCTCCTTCGGAGAGTTTAAACAAACCTCCTATTAAACCACCATAGACTAAGTATTTAATAAATCCTCCTTCAGATTCACCAGTTTTCAATACTTCTGAAGTGGCAATTCCTTCTGGGAATTTCAATTTTTCCTTTACAATTAGTGCTTTTCTCAAAGGAATTGTAAATAAAATACCCAAGATACCTCCTGCTAAGGCTATTAATGTGGTTTCTGTATAATTAAAATCTTCCCAATAACCCATTAAAATGAGTGCTGGAATAGTAAAAATTACACCAGCTGCTAAAGACTCTCCGGCAGAGGCAGCTGTTTGTACAAGGTTATTTTCTAAAATACTAGAGTTTTTAAACGCTCTAAGTATAGCCATAGAGATAACTGCTGCTGGTATTGATGCAGAAACCGTCATACCGGCAAATAAACCGAAGTATGCATTTGCAGCAGATAAAACAATTGAGAGAATGGCTCCTAGAATTACGGCTCGAATAGTTAGTTCAGTGACTTTTTGGTCGGGTTTAATGTATGGTTCTTTTTCAGTATCCATTTGTATTAACTTGTTATTTTTTTGTAGCCCTTATTAAACTTTGATTTGAAATATAGTATGAAATGTTATCGAATAAAGGTTTATCCCGTAATTTTTTTTGAGATTAGCAGATTATGAGAAAATATCTTTTTGAGTTTGAAGATTTTGATTGGTATCCTGAGTCTTTTAGGAATATACAAACCAATTTCCTTCAATTGATTATGCAAACTTTTGATGTATTTATAAATGTATACCCGAAGATTTTTAAAGTAATAAGTTTGACAAATCATAAGAACTTTATAGATTTTTGTTCTGGTGGTGGTGGAGTAATTCTACATTTACGAAAAGCATATAAGGATAAATATAATGAAGAATTTAGGGCAGTTTTAACTGATAAATATCCAAATATTGAAGCATTTAAGAAGATAAATAAAAGTACTGATGGTGAAGTAAATTTTAGAAAAGATTCAGTAGATGTTACTGAGCTAAATGAAAATTTTATTGGCTTTTGGACAGTATTTAATGCATTTCATCATCTATCACCTTTTGCTGCAACAAAGTTTTTAAACAAAGCAGTTGAGAAATCTATGCCTATCGCAATAGCAGAGCCACTTGATAAAAACATAATTACCATTTTATTTCAGTCGGTTTTTCTAGTATTGTTCATGTTTCTATCGTTCCCATTTTTAAAGACTTTTACCCTAAAAACTTTTTTATTCACTTATATAATACCTGTAATTCCATTCTGTGTAGTTTGGGATGGTTGGGTGTCTGTATTAAAAGTTTATAGGAAAAATGAAGTAAAAAAAATGGTAGCAATTGCTGATCGTGACAAAAAATATATCTGGGAAATAGGATTAGAAAAACATCAATTTGGAAAAGTTAGCTATATAATAGGATATCAAAATCCGCAGATATAAATTTGGTTTCATCCTAAATTAGTGGTATATGATTTTTTCTTATTTAAAATTTGAAGAATTATAACCAAAAACATGATTTTTTCAAAGATTTTCCAACACTCCAATTTTTATTTTGTTTAAGATTAGGCTTAACAATCATTAAATGTTTGTCGTTTTTTTATAAAAAAAATCCCTTTTAACAGGTATACTATATATTGATTAATCATTTAGATTTGAAAATATCTATATAAAAAAGCCAGAAATTACATAAGTGGGTTCAATTTCTATTAGTTGAAATTTGATACTAAATGGTGTATATCTTTTGCATTAAATAAAGAAAAATAAATAAACTTGCTAATGACTCAATTTAATACAGTCTTAATAATCGATGATGACGAGATCAGTAATTTTGTAAGTCATAAACTAATAGAACAAAGTTCATTTGCCAAGAATATCATTTCTTATGATTGTGCACAAAATGCACTTTCTTACATTAATGAAATGGTGAATAATAATATTGATGACCTACCAGATATGATATTGCTGGATATAAATATGCCAGTAATGGATGGATGGAAGTTTTTAGAAGAATATTCTGGATTGATGGAAGGTGTTAATAAAAAAATAGCTTTATATATGCTTTCTTCGTCTGTATACAGTAAAGATTTTGAAGTTGCTTCAAAAAATAAATATGTAACTGGTTATATCGTAAAACCACTTTCAAGAGAGAAACTAGACGAAATCTGTAAAGTTAAAGAATCTGTATAATTGATTGATAAATATAAAGTGCTGCTTTTCAACAAGCAACACTTTATAACAGTTTGCAGATTAATTGTTTAAGCCTGGAAGAGCTCTATTTAAACTTCTACCACTTGTTGGTAAAATATACTGTAGCTTAACAGTGAGCATACCATATAAGTCATTCAAATTTGGGTTACCACCAGCAATTGTAGCATTATCTGAGTTTTTTATTATCTGATCAGTTTTAGTGTTGACTGCATTGTAATAGCTGATAGCTGCAGGGCTTAACTCACTCACAGGAATTTCTTTTCTGCTAACACCATCTAGATAATCAGTATTTGTAAGTCTATATCCGCCATCTAATACAATAGCAAAAGTCGGAGTAACCTTATAGCGTATTCCTAAGCCAAAAGGCATAATTAAAGCTGGATTTTTAATTTTTGTTCCTTCAATATCGTATAGTGGTAAATCATAATAGCTACCTGGAACTCTTCCTTCTGGATCTACTTTAGTAATACCTCCACCTATATATGTAAAGAAATCTAATCGATTGCGAGGGTACATAATCATAACTGCTGCATATAATTCGTAGTTGTTCGATCTAAAACTTCTATTTCTACTTGCAACATGATCATCTGCGCTTAGCTGATATAAACTACCTCCGGCTTTTAGCGAGATATTTTCGTGTAATTTATACCATGTTTCAAAATTAAAAGCTGGTCTCAGATTGCTAATACCAGTTTGATCTAAATCACCAGCGTAAGCAGTCATACCAAAACCACCTGCAAAGCTCCATTTAGTAAATTGGGCTTTAGTAGGTAGTACATACAAAAAGAGTATTGTAGCGGTAAGAAAAAGTAATCTCATATTTAGTAATTAAAGTGATACAAAAAAGTTTGTCCAACGTGGGTTGGTAAAAAAATAGTGAGCTGATTGAAGAGAAAGAAGTATTAAAAAATTTGATTGATTGAAATATCAAATTTCTACAATATTGATAGTATTATATTCATATAAAACAGCAAATATGATACAATTGTTTATGTAATATTAGACAATCTATATTTATCTTGATATACAGAATTTGAATTTTTTTATGCTTTTTCTTCTAAAAAAAGAAAAGACTACTCTGAAATAAAGAGTAGTCTAAAATTTATAGCGTATTAATAAATGTAATGTAACCTGTTATTCTCTACCTCCATCAGTTGATTTTTCTTTGCTTTCTTTTATTGTAGGATAAGTAATTCCCAGTTGTTCTAGATATGTATCGTATTTTTCAGGATTGTAGTAATACTTTTTTAATTCTGGCTTATAAGTTTCCATTATTTTTGTGTTCAATTCAACAGCGGGCTTATCTTCATCATTTAAGAAAGGAGTGTATTCTGTTTCTTTTGTTTGAACATCTTTAAAGTATGTCCATGCTTCTTTAAGAAGTTCTGGCTTAAGAAAGAAGTCGAGCAATGTCATTGCTTCTGCTTGAGCTCCTACCACCAATCCTTTATGAGCAATAGGAGTAGCCATAGCAACAGCATTTGACCAGTGATGGCCTTGTAAACCAGGAATGTTTGATGGATACCTTAAGTTGATGGTTGGAACTTTCCACGAAATGTCTGCAATGTCATCAGAACCACCACCCATGTTGAATTTAACTGGTAAACCTAATTCTGAAAGTTCAGTAGCAAGACCGTTTTCATCTGATCCTACTTCTTTTTGAAGAGATTTAGCTAATAATTGATCTTTTTCATCCCACTCAGGTAAACCAATTTCTTTAATGTTATCATACATTGTTTCAGCCATTACTTTGTTAAAATGTTTTGGCCATGCACTTCCTAAATATCTCCATGTAACCTCAGTGTTGGTCATCATGGCAGATCCTTTGGCAATTTTAATGGCTTCGTCGTACATATTTTTTATGCCAGGATAAGACGTGTCTCTGAAATAGTACCAAACAGATGCTATAGAAGGAACTACATTCGGCTGGTCGCCGCCATTTGTAATTACATAGTGAGATCTTTGTGTAATTGGTAGGTGTTCTCTTTTAAAGTTCCAACCAATATTCATTAATTCAACCGCATCTAGTGCACTTCTACCTCTCCAAGGACTACCTGCCGCGTGCGCAGCTTCACCTTCAAATGTGAATTCTACAGATACTAAACCATTACCTCTAGCTGCTCCATAAGATACCTCTAAGTTGTTTCCTACATGGGTGAAAATTACTGCATCTACATCGTCGAAGTATCCATCTCTTACAAAAAAAGCTTTTGTTCCAACTAGTTCTTCAGCAACACCTGGCCATAGAATAATAGTACCTGGAATATTTTCTCTTTCCATAATTTCTTTTACCACTAAGGCTGCTGTTACATTTAGTGCTTGTCCTGAGTTATGACCTTCTCCATGTCCGGGAGCACCTTCAATTATTGGGTCATGATAGGCTACACCAGGTTTTTGAGAAGCTTTCGGAATACAATCAAGATCACTACCAATTGCAATAACTGGCTCACCTGAACCCCATTTTGCTATCCATGCTGTAGGAATATTAGAGATGTTATTCTCAATAGTGAATCCGTTTTCTTCAAGAATATTAGTGATGTATTTAGAGGTTTCATACTCTTGAAAGCCAAGTTCTGAGAAGCTGAATATTTTATCATTCATTACCTGAGTAAATTTCTTTTTCTCAGCTACTTTTTGTTTTGCTTCTTCTTTTAATGCTTTAATTTTTTTTTCTGTTACTTTTTTAGTTTGTCCATAACTAGCTAGCAGAGGAACTAAAAATAACAATAAGAGTGTGAGAGACTTTTTCATGTTAATTAGGGGTTTGTTGACTGTTGGATTTAATACAATTTAGTATTTATTCAAGATTAAATATAATCATTATTAGCAAAGCTTTTGTGATTTATTTTATAATGAATAGAAATAAAAAAAGCAGAACTCTTTAGAGTTCTGCTTTTTTATAAAAATTAGATTTAGACTTAAAAGAGTTTTAATTGCTCTTTGTTATTGTCTTCATCATTGTCGTCGTTTGAATTGTCTTTATTCTTTTTGTCATTTAAATCCTCTATCGGATCGTCATTAGACAGAAGTTTAACTTTCATTACTTTATCGTAAGAAAGTTTGTTTCCCATTGCTTTCCATCCCTTTACATCGATAAATTCGTCGAGTTTAATTTTTTCCCACTCAAGTTCTTTCTTGCTGTTTTTAGTTTGAATTTCTACAAGCGGTTCCTTTTGAGAAGTTGCCAGTACATGCTTTGAACCTGGATTTTCACTAATAAACAAATACTTTTTATCTAGTGTGGTTGTCTCAACTTTAAAGCGCTTTACATAATGAGATTTATTCTTCCCATCGTAATGGATGGCAGTATAAATTCCTTCAGGATTGAATTTTTTGATATGAACGATATTTCTATAATCGTATCTGTTGGTGAGCTCGAAGTTAGTTAATTCGTATTCGCCAGTATTATAGAAAATTATTATACGATCATCTTCTTTAAACTTGCCTAGGTATAAGCCATTATCATCTTTATTTAATGTGCCAATAGCATCATCGTACCAAATGTCTGCGGCTGCTAGTGTAGAAACACCTTCTCTTTTCAGCTTAATGCTTCTTATTGGATATTTCGATAAAATGTTTCCTCTTGCACCTCTGCCTTTTATATCTAATTCGGTAAAGTCGTAGTCAAATATTTTTGTTTTTGCTTTACTAGCATGAGTTAATTTAACTGTAACCAGCTCGGCTTCTCCATTGGGGTTAGATGTAAAGTAAAGTACTTTTGTGCCTTTAGTACCAGTTGTTAAATCGTACTCTCTATCACGAGTAACAGCTAATACCTGAAAGCGTTTAACTCTCGAAATACCAGTTTTACCATCTCTATATATTAGGTTATAAACCTTTCTTTCGTCACCTTTTACAAAAACTTCAGCATGTAAAATGTTTTTACCAACAAATACTTTATCTGAAATTTTAGTTACTAAGCATATACCATCTTGTCTAAAAACAATTATGTCATCAATATCGGAGCATTCACAAACATATTCGTCTTTTTTGAGTCCATAACCAATAAAACCTTCTTTTCTATCTATATAGAGTTTGGTGTTATTGGCAGCAACTTTAGTTGCTGTTATAGTATCAAAAGTACTTATTTCCGTTTTTCTTTCTTTACCCTTGCTGTATTTCTTAAGTAAGTTTTCAAAATAATCAACGGTGTAATCTATTGGGTTTTCAAGATGATAGTTTATCACTTCAAGTTCTTCAGAGAGTTTTCTCATTAACTCATCTGCCTTAAAGGTATCAAACTTTGAAATCCTCTTTATTTTGATTTCTGTTAATCGAATAATATCATCTTGAGTGATAGCTCTGTAAAACTCTTTTTTATAAGGCTCTAACCCTTTGTCGATCGTTTCAAGAACCGCTTCCCAAGTTTCACATTCTTCAATATCTCTATATATCTTATTTTCGATGAAGATTTTTTCAAGTGAAGAGAAAAGTAATTTCTCCATCAATTCACCTTGTCTGATCTTCAGCTCTTGTTTTAATAACTCAAGAGTTTGCTCTGTGCAAATTTTCAGAATCTCATTTACGCTGATAAATCGAGGTTTTTCATCGATAATTACACAGGCATTTGGCGATATAGAAACTTCACAATCTGTAAAAGCATAGAGAGCTGCAATAGTAACATCTGGTGATTGCCCTTGTGAAAGATGAATTTCTACCTCAATATCTCTGGCAGTATTATCAACTACTTTTCTAATCTTGATTTTACCCTGATCATTTGCTTTAATAATAGAGTCTATCAAGCTTTGAGTTGTAGTGCTAAAAGGTATGTCTTTTATAAGTAGTGTTTTGTTATCGCGACTCTCGATTTTAGCTCTTACACGAATTCTACCACCCTTTAAGCCTTCATTATAATTGGAGAAGTCTGCCAGACCACCAGTCGGAAAATCTGGTACAATACTGACACTTTTTCCTTTTAAAATTTTAATGGAAGCTTGTATTAGTTCGCAGAAGTTATGAGGCATTATTTTAGTTGCCAAACCAACTGCGATACCTTCAGCTCCTTGTGCCAACAGCAAAGGAAACTTAACAGGAAGTGTAACAGGCTCTTTTTTTCTACCATCGTAAGAAAGCTGCCAGTTTGTAGTTTGAGGGTTGTAAACTACATCTAATGCAAATTTTGAAAGTCTGGCTTCAATATAACGTGAAGCAGCTGCTCTGTCACCAGTCCTGATATCTCCCCAGTTACCCTGAGTATCTATCAGCATATCTTTTTGACCGATGTTTACAATAGCGTCACCTATAGAAGCATCACCATGCGGGTGAAACTGCATAGTGCTACCAATAATATTGGCTACTTTGTTAAATCTACCATCGTCCAGTTCTTTCATTGCATGAAGGATCCGCCTTTGAACAGGCTTTAATCCATCTTCAATTGTAGGAACAGCTCTTTCAAGAATTACATATGAAGCGTAATCTAGAAACCAGTTTTCGTACATGCCCGAAACTGGTGTTACATTATGAGTATTGTGATTATCTTTTGTTTCTCCGTTTTCCACTTTGCTCAACCAACTTTTACGTATTATGCAAATTTAATTTATTAAGGGTATATTAAAAAAAGATATTCTTATTTACACCAGCTTAAATTAAATAAAAAAGGTTTTCGCGCTTTATAATTTAGATATTTATAGCTAAATATGGTGATACTCTTTTTGCTCAGAAAATGAACTCCATAAAATACTTTTTCTTTAAGCTGTTTGATGTTTCAGATTTTCCAGCAAGATGGTTTTGTGGAAAGTGGTCAGACTTTCATGGTTGGCTTTATATATTTTCTAATTTATTAATTTGGGCATCGTATTTTGCTATACCTGCAATTCTCTTATATTTTTCAATTAAGAGGAAAGATGTTCCTTTTAAAGGAATATTCTTGTTGTTTGTGTTCTTTATACTTTTATGTGGATTATCTCATTTAATTGATGCTGTAATCTTTTGGATGCCAGTGTATCGGTTAAATGCAGTAATTCTGTTTTGTACAGGCATTGTGTCTACCATTACAGTAATCTCACTTTTTAAAGTTTTACCATCTGCTTTTGAACTTAAAACCCCTCAAGAACTCTCCAGAATTTTAGAACAAAGAACCGCTGAGTTAAAGCAAGCTAACTTAGAGTTAGAAAGTAGTAAAGATCTTCTAAAAAAACTGATTGATAATAATCCTGATGCTATAAGTAAGCTAGATAAAAATTATAAGCATCTATTTGTGAACAAATCAATTACGAAACATTTAGATGTATCACCAGAAATTATAGAAGGCAAAACATACGATGATCTCGCTTACCCAAATAAGTTAAAGCGATTTCTTGAAAAAAATATAGATAAGGCCATAGAGTCGGGTAACATCCTGCAAAAAAAAATTAAGTCTTTAGATTTAACTGAAAATGAGATTTCATTAAATGTTGTTTTTGTACCACTTGCAAATGCCGAAAGGGGGGAGGTAGAAGTACTTACAATTGCCAGAGATATTACTAAAGAAGAAATTGCGAAAAAGGAACTGGCTTTTAAGATAAAAGAGCTTAATAAAACTACTAAGACACTTCGAGACCATAATAAGCAAATGGAAGATTTCTCTTATATAGTCTCACATAACTTAAGGTCTCCTATAAACAATATTATTTCTTTACTCGAACTCTATGAACTCGAAAGAGAAAGTAATAATGTAAAGCTTAATGATAACTCTAAAGAGATTTTTGATCATCTCAAAAAAGTTACTTTAAACTTAAATATTACTATTCAGGAGTTAACAGAAATCATCAATATTAAACTACACAAATTTGAAAATACAAAAGTGCTTTATTTCTCTGATCTACTTTTCAACCTCAAAGAGTCTTTAAAGTCTGAGATCGAAAGTAATAGGTTAGAAGTTATTGAAGAATTTGAAGCAGATTCTATTGAATTTGTGAAAGCATATATGGAAAGTATTTTACAAAATTTACTAACAAATGCTATCAAATATCGAGATACGGAAAAAAAGTCTTATGTTAAATTTTCTAGCAGAAATAAAGAGAATAAGGTTGTTTTAACCTGCGAGGATAATGGCTTGGGTATAGATATGGCAAAGTTTGGGAACGACATTTTTAGTTTAAGTAAAACTTTTCATAATCATCCGGATGCAAGAGGAGTTGGGTTATTTATGACAAAAAACCAGATAGAAGCATTTGGTGGTTCTATATCTGTAACAAGTGAACCCAGTGTAGGTACAACATTTACTCTCACTTTTATGAGGAGCAAATAATATCTATTTAAATAACACTAATACTATATTTTAAATACTATCACTAATGAACAAACTTTCAAAGAGAGTTTTGCTTATTGCAATTCTACTACTACCTATTTTACCAGCTTATTCAAATGCAAATCCTCCTGATTTTGAGTTGGTTACCAAAGAAGACCTAGAGAAAACAATCTGTGATATCGATTCAACTGCACCAGCGGCTTACCTATCTGATAAGGGCAGATCTTCCTTTTTTTATGATGATTATCAAGGTTTTATGATTCGTTTTGAGCGTAAATCTAGAATTCAGATTTACAAAAAAGATGGATTGGAATATGCTGATGTTGTAATTCCACTTTATAAAAAGGATAACAGAAGTATGGAGGTTTTGAAAGAAGTTGTAGCCTATACGTATAACCTTGAAAACGGCTCTGTTTTGCGAACTAAGCTTAGTCCGGGAGAAGTTTATGAAGAAGATTTAGAAGAGAAATACATCCTGAAAAAATTTACCTTACCCAAGGCTCAAGTAGGTTCAATTATAGATATCTATTACAAAGTAGAAAGCCCCTTTGTTGCAAACTTAGAAGATTGGAATTTTCAAAAAGCAATACCAGTAAAACTGAGTATGTATGAAGTATATATGCCACCATTTTTCGAATATGCCATCAATAAAAAAGGTTCAATAGAAATTAAAAATAGTGAGCCATTTTTAGATCGGGCAGAAAAGAGGTTTAATGGGATGGAATACAAAGATATGAACTATAAGTGGATGGCTAAAGACATACCTGCTTTTTATGAAGAAGCTTACATGACAGCCAAAAGCGATTATATTTCTAAAGTAGAATTTCAGCTAACAAAAATAAACTATCCAAATAGAGGTTCGGTGTCTTACATGTCTAGTTGGGAAGAACTCATTAAGCGTTTAACTAAAGAATCAAGTTTTGGTAGATTCCTAAAAATGAAAGTAGATAAAAATCTGATTAGTCAAATAACGGCAGGTTTATCTGATGATATTGAAAAAGCTAAAGCGATACATAAATATGTAAAAGAAAATTATAAATGGGACGGAGATTATGGAATGTATCCTTCTGATGAGTATAAAGATTTTGAAATGAAGAGAGAAGGCAATTGTACTGCAATTAACCTAACACTCTTAAACATGTTGGATGCCGCTGGTATAGAAGCTTATCCGTTATTGATAAGTACAAGAGATAATGGTTTAGTCGATTTTAATTATCCATTTATAGATGAGTTTAATTATACTGCTATTGTTATTAGCAATAATGATAATTACGTTTTAGTTGATGCTACAAGACGATTTTTACCATTTGCTATGTTGCCTTATGAATGTAGAAATGGTAGAGGTTTATTAGTAAAAAAGAATACATCTTTTGCCATTACCTTAAGTGAAAAAGGTTCTTTGTACCGTGTAGTTACTTTCTCAAATATTTTATATGATGCAGAAACTGAAACTCTAAAAGCAAAAGTAAATATTGCGGCATCTTTATATGCGGCTGTGGAGTATAGAGAGATTTATGGACAAGGAGAAGATGTATTTAAGAAGAAAATAATTGAATCTGAACAAGTAGAAGATCTATCTATTAGAAATCTTGATGATGATTTAGATGAGCCATTCAGAATAACTTATACAATTAATCTTGGAGATGCTTCAGCAGATATGTTATATATCAATCCTATTGTATTCGGTAAAATAACCGAAAATCCATTTAAACATCCAGTAAGAACATATCCGGTAGATTATAGTATTAAAACTTTATATGAATTCAGAACTTCTTTTGCTGTACCAGAGGGCTTTGAGTTAATGGAGTATCCAGAGTCTGATAAATTTCAAATTGCAGAAGACAAGGTAGGGTTTAGTTACAATAGCAGTTTTGTTGAATCAGTAAAGCAATTTCAATTATCTAATACATTATTAATTGCTTCGCCAGTGGTTGAGCCTGAATATTATCAGGATTTAAAAAGTCTTTATACCGATATTATAAATAAACTTGAGCAACCTATTATTATAAAAAGAATTAGTAAGTCTGAATAATTGCATTTGTTACTTTATTCAGTTAAAAAAACAAAAGCCTTTTGTTAGAAAGTTTTCTACTTGTTAGCAAAGGGCTTTTTTTAAGTTTAATTAATATCTGGTTAGCAAAATTGATTGCTGATACACAGCAGACACATTTCCGTTGGAATCCTTAAATTTAATATAGACAGTTTTTTTGCCTTGGCCTTGCTGTAACTTCCATTGTTTTGTGCTTTGAAATCTTTCCCAAGTTGAACCATCATTAAATTGAGGTGTATTTGAAATCATCATTTCGCTAGCACCGCTTGCATAAATTTTCAGGCTTACCTCTGCATTTGTTGTTACTTCAGATCGATCGTTTATTAGAATGCCTTGAACTTCTAATGGGGTTGTCAACAATTTTTGAAAGCGCTGTTGAGCTGTAGTTATTCTACCAGTTATTTTATCCTCCTCTATTTCTTTAATAAGTTGTTCCTTTAAAGTCGCACCATTATTCGTTTTGTTGAGTAAGGGCTCCGCCATTTTTTGTGCTTCGGTTAGATTGTTACTTTTTAGCAATGCAGAAATCTTTATTTTTTCTAAAGCAGCAAAATTTGGTGTGAGTTCTAAACCTTTATTGGCCAAGTTAATCGCTTGATCATTATTATTTTTGGCGAGGTTTTCATTTGCGAGATAAACGATACTTCTAGTTAAAGCATTTTTAATGTCATTCTGATCAGGAAATACTTCATAAGCATAGTTAGCAATTTTGTAAAGCTCTTCTGCTGCTGCTATTTTCTCATTATCCATAGCATTTTGATATTTCTGTAACTGTGCTTTAAAAGCTTCTGAAATTACAGCTCTATCTTTACTCTCGAATAAATTAGTAATGGTTTCTTTTACATCATTTGTACTGTTTGAATTTGATGATGTAGTAGGTTGGTTGTTTTGGGTAGTACTGCTTTTTGTGTTTTCCTCTTTTTGCTGAGATTGTTGAGTAGAACTGCTTGGTGTAACCGAACTGCTCTCTTTTCTCGATCTAGCTTCTGATTTAAATCCTGAAAGTTTACTTTCTAATCTTGTGTTTAAGTCTGCTCTTATACCATATTTTTTTAACTGCTTTTGATCTAACTGAGGTACAGATTTATTATCCATGTTTTTTAAAATCCAATCTGTATTGAGGTGGTAAGCTAGTGTTTCTCCCTGATCTGTTTTTGCATAAACTATATCTTCAGCAGTATCCATGTAAACTCCCTGAATATTTTTTGCTGTTTTGAAAGTAGCATAACGCTCTCCGTTTTCATTGTAGATGTTTATTTCGTTATTGCCACCTAATTCTGCATATAAACCATCGGTATTTTGCTGAGTTTTGTCGCTCCAATTGCTAATGCTTTTCTCATTTGCTTCGGCAGTAAAGGTTTTGTAATAAGCATCATACAAAGCTGTTTTTGCCATTAAGTTTGTGGTATCTGCTTCATAAGCCAATGCTGCAACTTTTAGTCCTGCTTCCTCAGATTCTTCGCATTGGATGGCACTAGCTTTTGCAATCAATTCATTAGAAGTTGCTTTTCGCAAGTTTAATAAAGCTTCTGCGGTAGCAATCTTTTCTTGTTGGCTGTAGTATAAAGCCAACGATAGAGTAGAGCTTACCAGAATAAAAACGACTATGGCCGCAATTCTTCTGAACATTCTAAAATTGCTATCTTTCCTAGATTTTATAATGTATTCTTCTTGAATCTTAGAAGGAGCAGGTTCTTTTTGAGTGATCTTTGCCTCTTTAAGCCATTTTTCTGCTTTTTTTAATGCTCCTCCACGAATAAGCAAGTCGATATTCCTGTCATTTTCTTGCCAGTTTACAGCTTGAGAAGTGTATTCTGTGTGTCTAGAAAGATGATCTTGATCTGTAGAAATAGCATTTTCTAATTGTGCTATAGATTTATCGAATTGGGTTTCCTCATCGAAATAAACCCAATTCAATTTTTTTATAACAGGATGAAGGCTGTCTTCTAAAAGTTTTTTTTCGGGAGTAATGTGAAGAATTGGAATAATCCTTTTGTTGAGTTCAACTGCTAAGTCGACTTCTTTAAGGCAGTAAACGGAAGCTACCGAATGTGGAGAAATTATAAAAATAAAGTTTTTGGTGTTTTTTATACCTTCGTTTATTTCTTTCTGATAATCTACAGCATGGGGGATATCTTCGTTGTCAAGCCAGACATCAAATCCCTTAGACTCTAGTATTTGGTGTAGTTTAATGGAGAAACTTTTACTTCCTGGACTATTTTCACTACCTCTACCATAAGAAATAAAAATATCATTGAAACTTGTCTTCATGATCACTCAGTCTAAAAAATATCCTGTAACAACAGCTCAAAAAATAGGAACATTAAAAGTAACGGTAATTATGAGAAAAAAGCCAGTAAAAGGGATAAAAATAGAAACATTGTAAACAAAAAAAGCACTTTAGACTATGTCATAAAGTGCTTTTTTAAGTTAAAAATCCTGTTTAATATGCTACAGCAAACAGTACTCTTCTTTTAGATGGTTTACCTGAGTAGATGCAAACGCCTTCTTCTTCAGGTTCATCAAAAGGGATACATCTGATAGTAGCTTTGGTTTTTTCTTTTATTTTAAGCTCAGTTTCAGTGGTGCCATCCCAATGAGCTTTTATAAAGCCACCTTTGGTTTTGAGCAGTTGTTTAAATTCATCAAACGTATCTGCTGTTCTGGTGTTTTCGATTCTAAAATCGAGTGCTTTTTGGTAGATGTTTTTCTGGATTTTATCCATCAAATCTATTACAATAGCTTCTGCTTCATCGAAATTAGCCATCTGTTTTTCTTTGGTGTCTCTTCTGGCAATCTCTACTGTTCCATTTTCCAAATCGCGAGGGCCCATAGCTAATCTTACTGGTACACCTTTTAGTTCCCACTCATTAAATTTGTAGCCTGGTTTGTAGGTATCTCTATCGTCAAATTTAACAGTAAGCCCTTTGGCTTCGAGTGTTTTTTTGATCTGCGCAGCTTTTTCAGAAATAGCTTGAAGCTGATCATCACTCTTGTAAATAGGTACTATAACAACATGGATAGGTGCTAGTTTTGGAGGTAAAACAAGTCCATCATCATCTGAATGCCCCATAATTAATGCACCCATTAATCTAGTACTTACACCCCAAGATGTACCCCAAACTAGTTCTTGTTTATTGTCTTTATTTAGGAATTGTACATCAAAAGCTTTTGCGAAATTCTGTCCTAAGAAGTGAGAAGTACCAGCTTGTAATGCCTTGCCATCTTGCATCATTGCCTCGATACATAAAGTATCTTCTGCACCTGCAAATCTTTCGTATGCAGTTTTAGTCCCTTTTATTACTGGTAATCCTAAAAACTCTTCTGCAAAAGTGGCATAAACACCTAGCATTCTTTCTGTTTCTTCTATTGCCTCAGCTTTCGTAGCATGTGCTGTGTGGCCTTCTTGCCATAAAAATTCAGCAGTTCTTAAGAATGGTCTAGTTCTCATTTCCCACCTTACAACATTTGCCCATTGGTTAATTAGCAACGGCAAATCTCTATAAGATTGAATCCAGTTTTTGTATGTACTCCAAATAACTGTTTCAGAAGTAGGTCTTACTATAAGCTCTTCTTCAAGTTTGGCTTCGGGGTCTACCACTACACCGTTACCATCATCAGAATTTTTTAATCTGTAATGTGTAACTACCGCGCATTCTTTAGCAAAGCCCTCAACGTGATCTGCCTCTTTGCTTAAAAAAGATTTCGGTATAAATAAAGGAAAGTACGCGTTTGTGTGCCCAGTGTCTTTAAACATTTTGTCTAAAGCTGCCTGCATTTTTTCCCATATTGCAAATCCGTAAGGCTTAATTACGTAACAGCCTCTTACAGAAGAGGTTTCAGCTAAATCGGCTCTTTTAACCAACTCCTGATACCATATTGGGTAATTTTCACTTCTTTTTGGTATCCCTTTTGCCATTTTTAAATTCGAATTGATTTTTAATATAAATTGTTACTATAATTGATTGGTACAATACTAAACGTTATATTTGTTAGTATTACAACCTTTTTAGTACATTTAGTGTCATTAATTATAACGAAGGGCAAATATATGTTTTTTTTAGCAGGCCTTTCAAGTAAACTAAGTGCTTTTATTAACTGTTCATACACTATGAAAACATTTATAAAATTATTAACAGTCTCTTTTCTGTTTACAGGAGCATCTTCTTTTGCTCAGGTATCGCAGGAGTGGGATGATACTTATTTTTTCACAACTGACAGAAGCACACCAGCTTCTATATCAGATGATGTAAGAATAAAACCTAGCGTAAATTTTCAGGAAAATTCAACTTCTAAATATGCCAATCCTGATTATAATGGTGATGCTATTGTTGAAAACAGTAGCTATAACTATTATTCTGAGGATCAGCTTGATAATATATATGACGAAAATTATGTCTTCGGTTCTAACTATGTAAATAACCCATATGGCTATTATGGTAATCCATATTATGGCTATAATGGCGCTTATTCTAGATTTAACGATCCATTCTTTAGTCCATATTATTCAGGTTATTCAAATCCATGGGCATATAATAGAGGTTTTAGAAGGGGACTTTCTATGAGCTTAGGCTTTGGAAGTATGTATGGAATGTACAACATGGGTTATGGTTCACCTTACTATGATCCATTTTATAGCCCTTATTACGATCCATATTATGCATCGTACTATGGTTATGGTTACTATGGAGGTATGGGATATTATAACAGATATTCTAGAAGACCAACTGTTGTAGTAATCGAAAATAATGTAAGAAGTGTAGAAAATAGAATTAGCAGAGGTAATGCTGCTTACTCTAGATACAGTGACAGAACTGTAAATTCTAATAAAATTTCTTCTTACACTCCATCTTCTAATGCTAGCAGAGCTGCAAACTCGAGAATAAGAAATATCGAACAAATTCAAGAAAGGGTAAACAATAGAACAAACGGTAGAGTTAGTTCTTATACAAATTCTAACAATAGCAGATCTTCTTATTCAAGTGGTAGAAGTAGTAGCTCATCATTTGGTACTAGAAACTCTTCGAATTATAATTCTGGAAGAAATTCGTTTAATAATAATTCATACTCTTCACCTTCAAGAAGAACAACTTCTTCGTTCAGTACAGGTAGAAGTTCTTCATCAAGCGGAGCTAGCAGAAGCAGTGCTCCTGTTAGAAGAGGTAGACAATAAAATTTATAATACTATATAAATAGAGCGAACTTATTTTAATAAGTTCGCTTTTTTATTTAATAAGAAATAATTATCTGAAATTATAAATGAAGACATATGTTAAAAAACGGATTTTATTTTTCCCTGTTGATATTATCAATAATCTGTTTTACTAATAAAGCTAGTGCTCAATATTACAGAGATGCTTTAAGATATTCGCAAACTACATTTGGAGGTACTGCAAGGACTCAAGGATTTGGCGGGGCTTCAGTGGCGATAGGAGGTGATTTATCAAATGCAATTACAAATCCAGCAGGTTTAGGATTTAATAGAAGATCAGAAATTATTATATCTCCAGCTCTTGGTTTTAATAATACTAATTCAGATTACTATACTTATCCTCGTAACCTTTCTGAGTCTACCACAGATTCTAGGTTTAATTTTAACTTTGGTTCTCTTGGTGCTATTTTCTCAAAAGCACGCAATGGCATGAGTAGCAACTTTGGTGGTTCTTTTGCCATTAGTGTAAGTAGAATTAACGATTTTAATAATAGCATTACCTATAGGGGTACAAATGATTCTACACAGCTAGTTGATTCATTTTTGCAGCAGGCAGATGGAGTATCTTGGGATGAGTTAGACCAACAAGGTGAAAATGGTGTATTTGATTATTTAGGATTAGCGTATTTTACCTATTTAATAGGGCCTAATTATGATGACCCTCAAAATTTTGACAACTACACCACACCTATTGCTACACCACAAGAATTTCCAACATTTCAGCAAGAACAAATAACTACCAAAGGAGCCCAATATGAGTGGAACTTCTCTTATGGTGGAAACTACGATGATAAACTGTATTATGGTTTAGGAATTGGTGTGCAAACGATTAACTATACAAGAGAAAGAGAATACAGAGAGTCCGTATCAGATGCTTCTTCACCATTTAGTGAGTTAGTTTATATTGACAGACTTACACAAAATGGAATAGGGGTTAACTTTAAAGCTGGTCTTATTTACAGAGCATCAGATAGATTGAGATTTGGCATAAGCGGAGTAACTCCAACTTGGTATAGACTCAATGAGGTTTTTGACGAAGAATTATACACTTACTGGAATAATGTAACAATTTTCGATGGATACAATACTGATGGTACAGAGAATTATACTCTCTTAAATCATTTCAGCGAAGAAGCTTTGTACGACGAAATATATTTTAGTTTAAAAACTCCGGCGAGAATAAATGGAGGGGTTGCATATTTCTTTGGTAAAAATGGATTTGTAACAGCAGATATAGAATATTTAAACTATGGTTCTTCAAGGTTGAATAATCCTAGATATGCGATTGATGGCTATGATGCAGGTTTCGATTTTGTTGGAGATAATGATGTAACTCAGGAAATTTATAAAAGTATTGTAAACTTTAGAGTGGGTGGAGAATATAGAATGGATATGTTTAGGTTTAGAGGTGGATTTGCCTACTATGGAGATCCATATGCTGCTGATGATAGACTAGGCAATGATGTAATGAGTTTTACATTAGGTGCAGGACTTAGAAAGAGAGATTTTTACACCGATTTTGCAGTTGTTGCCAATAGGTATACATCAGAAGTGAGACCTTATGAATTATATGATTATAATAGTGGTCAAGAAGTTAATCCTGTTGCTTCTGTAAATCAAAGTCGTGTGAGAGCTATATTTACAGTTGGTTTATTCTATTAGAGTTTAATGAAGAAAAAAAAAATCATTAATGATCCGGTTTACGGGTTTATATCTATCAATTCAGATTTAATATTTGATGTAATACAACATCCCTATTTTCAGCGACTTAGAAGAGTAAAACAACTTGGTCTAACAGACTTTGTGTACCCTGGAGCATTGCATACCAGGTTCCATCATGCTTTGGGGGCAATGCATTTAATGGGAGTTACACTAAATGTATTAAGAAATAAGGGGCAAGAAATAAGTGAAGAAGAGTTCGAAGGTGCTTTATTAGCAATCTTATTGCATGATATTGGGCACGGACCTTTTTCTCATGCTCTAGAGCGTAGTATTCTAAGAGGTGTTCATCACGAAGATATGTCTATTCTTATTATGAATAAACTCAATAATGAGTTTAATAATAGCTTAGATATAGCCATCGCTATTTTCACAAATAATTATCATAGAAAGTTTTTTCATCAATTAGTGTCTAGCCAGTTAGATATGGATAGGCTCGACTACCTACAAAGAGATTGTTACTTTACTGGGGTAATTGAAGGAAAAGTCGGTTTTGATAGAATCGTGCGGATGCTAGATGTGCATGACGATCAAATAGTAGTAGAAGAAAAAGGTATATATAGTATCGAAAACTTCCTAAATGCCAGAAGGTTGATGTATTGGCAAGTATATCTTCATAAAACTACGCTTAGCACTGAGCAAATGCTCATTCAGATAATTAAAAGAGCAAAGTATCTTGCTCAGAAAGGTGTTGATGTATTTAGCTCAAAGCCATTAAGTTTTTTCTTGAATGCAAGTATTGGCTTCGAAGATTTTAAAGAAAAACCTGAGTATCTGGAATACTTCGCCCGATTAGATGATTTTGATATTTGGGGTAGTATTAAAGTTTGGGCAGACCACGATGACAAGGTTCTGTCTGAGTTAAGTAGAATGTTATTAGAAAGAAGGCTTTTTAGAGTGGAATTAACTAATAAAAAGTCAGTAGAAAAAAATATTTCATCAATTAGAGAATCATTATCCAAAAAAATGGGAATATCTCTAGAAGATGCTAAATTTTTCTGTACAAAAGGGAAAATAACAAATAAAGCTTATGTTTCTCAAAATCAAAATATCCTCATTAAATCCAAAAAAGGAGAGATTATAGATGTTGCCAAGGCTTCGGATCTGCCAAATATTGAAGCTTTGAGTAAAATTGTTAAAAAATTTTATCTATGCTACCCTAAAGTTTTATCTTTGTGAATTAAATTATTTTTCAGGAAGCAAAGAGATAAAAATTCCTGTTTTTTTTAGATTATTTTAGAGTTAATGGAATTTACCATTCAGGAACTTGCCCATCTATTAAAAGGAGAAGTAAGAGGCAACGAAAGTGAAAAGGTTCATACGATTTGTAAAATTCAGGAAGGGAAAAAAGGTGCTATTACTTTTCTGGCCAATCCTAAATACGAAAAATTTATCTACGATACTGAAGCTAGTGCAGTAATCGTAAGCAAATCTTTTGACCCAAAGAAAGAAGTAAAAACCTCTTTAATAATAGTAGAAGATGCTTACCAGTCTTTTAGTGTATTGCTCGAAGAGTATGAGCGACTGGTTAAAATGCAAAAAACTGGCATAGAACAACCTTCATACATTAGCTCTTCTGCGAAATTAGGCGAAAAAATTTATGTTGGAGCGTTCGCTTACATAGGAGAAAATGTAAAAATTGGGGATAATTGCAAAATATATCCACAGGCATTTATTGGAGATGATGTTACTATTGGAGATAATACAATTATCTATGCCGGTGCAAAAATAAATGCAAGAACTGAATTAGGAAGTTATGTAACCATTCAGTCGGGTGTGGTTATCGGTAGCGAAGGGTTTGGTTTTGCTCCTCAGCCTGATGGAAGCTATAAGAGAATCCCTCAAATAGGTAATGTAGTAATTAAAGACCACGTAGATGTAGGAGCAAATACAGCAATAGATTGTGCTACTACAGGATCTACTATAATTGAAGAAGGCACAAAATTAGACAACCTTATACAGGTTGCTCACAATGTAAAAGTTGGTAAAAATACAGTAATTGCTGCACAAGCCGGTATTGCCGGATCTGCTGAAATAGGAAACTATTGTATGGTAGGAGGGCAAGTTGGTATAGTGGGGCATTTAAAAATTGCTGATAAAACCGGTTTAGGACCCAAAGCTGGAATTATGAGCTCTATAAAAAAGGAGGGTACAAATGTACTTGGAGGGCCTGCATTTGACCTTAAGCAGTATATGAAATCTTATGTAGTATTTAGAAAACTACCTGATTTATTAAAACGAATTGAAGAACTGGAAAAGAGTTTAGGATAATACTATTGTTTATACAATGCATACGAAACAACATACAATTAAGAAGCAAGTAACAGTTTCAGGTGTGGGACTGCATACCGGTGTGCCGGCTAATATGACATTTAAGCCAGCTAAACCTAACCACGGTATTAAATTTAAGAGAATTGACCTTGAAGGAGAACCTGTAGTTGATGCTGATGTTGATAATGTAGTTGACCTTTCTCGAGGTACTACTATAGAACAAAGTGGAGCGAGAGTTAATACTGTAGAACATACTTTAGCTGCTTTAGTAGGTTTGCAAATTGATAATGTGCTGATAGAAATAGATGGACCTGAACCTCCAATTATGGATGGTAGCTCAATCAAATTTGTAGAGTCTTTAAAAGAAGCAGGTTTGGAAGAACAAGGGGTGATGAGAAACTTCTTTGAAATTCCAGAAAGTGTTTTCTATAAAGAAGAAGACAGACAAGTTGAGTTAGCGGCGCTTCCATTAAACGATTACAGAGTAACAGTAATGGTAGATTACAATTCTCCTGTATTAGGTAGCCAACATGCTTCTTTAAATCATATAAGCCAGTTTCCAGAAGAAATTGCTTCGTCTAGAACATTCTGTTTTCTTCACGAACTAGAAATGCTTCGTAAAAACAACCTAATTAAAGGTGGTAACTTTAACAATGCTATTGTAGTGGTTGACAAAGTTGTAAGTGAGGAGGAGCTTTCAGAATTAGCAACTTTATTTAACTTACCTAAAGTAGAAGTAAAAGCAGAAGGTATTTTAAATAATATTGAGCTGAGATATAATAATGAGCCAGCTAGACATAAACTATTAGATTTAATAGGTGATTTAGCATTAGCTGGTAGACCAATAAAGGGTCAGATATTGGCAGCACGTCCAGGACATGCAGCAAACGTTGCTTTTGCAAAGAAAATTAAGAAAATGATGCAAAAGAATACGAAAACAGATGCTGTTCCTGAATACGATCCTAAAATGCCTGCTGTTTTGGACATCAACCAAATAGGACAGGTATTACCTCATGCATACCCTTTCAGATTAGTTGATAAGATTTTTCAACTTGATGAAAATGCTGTTACAGGTATAAAAAATGTAACAATTAACGAACCTTTCTTTCAAGGTCACTTTCCAGGAAACCCTGTAATGCCAGGTGTTTTACAGATTGAAGCTATGGCTCAAACTGGTGGAATCCTTCTATTAAATACTGTTGATAATCCAGAAGAATATTGGACTTATTTTGTAGGTATTGATAATTGTAGATTTAAAAAAATGGTAGTACCAGGCGACACGCTAATATTAAAATGCGAGTTGTTAGCACCAGTAAGAAGAGGTATTGCCAAAATGAAGGGGCAAGGTTATGTTGCCGGAAAATTAGTTTGTGAAGCCAGCATGTCAGCATGTTTGGTTAAAAAAGATATTTAATAATATCAGTGTTCTTTGGTTTAGTGAAAAAATAATATAAGAATGATTCACCCGTATACAAATATTCATTCTGAAGCAAAAATAGGAGAAGGCGTACAAGTAGAGGCATTTGTTACCATCGAAAAGGATGTTGAGATAGGAGATGGATGCTGGATTGGTCCCAATGTTAGTATAATGGAAGGCGCCAGAATTGGTAAAAATGTTAAGATTCATCCTGGTGCAGTTATATCCAATGTACCACAGGACTTAAAGTTTCAGGGTGAAAAAACCTACACATATATTGGTGATAACACTGTCGTGAGAGAGTGTGTAACTATTAATAGAGGTACTGCCGACCGTTGGAAAACGGAAATTGGAGCAGACTGTCTTTTAATGGCTTATGTACATATTGCGCACGATTGTCATATAGGAGATGGTTGTATAATCGCTAACTCTTGCCAAATTGCTGGACATGTTACAATCCAAGAAGCTGCCAGATTAGGTGGAACAACAGCAGTACATCAATTTGTGAAAATTGGTTCACATTGTATGATTGGAGGTGGCTCTTTAGTAAGAAAAGATGTGCCTCCATTTATTACAGCAGCTAGAGAACCTTTGATTTACAGTGGAGTAAATTCTGTAGGCTTGCAAAGGAGTGGATTTTCACCTGAGAAAATAAATCAAATACAAGAAGTTTATAGGCATTATTTTCTGAAAGGCAATAATAAAGCTCAGGCACTTAAGTTAATTGAAGAAGAAATACCTGATTCGAAGGAGAAAAGCAAAATTCTTGATTTTATTAAAAATTCAGAAAGAGGAGTTATCAAAGGTTATCATTAAATGAAAATAACTGTAAAGGGAGCAGGTAAAAAGTTTGGCCATAACTGGATTTTCAAAAACATAGATACAAGCTTTGAGAAAGGTAATAGCTATGCGATAACTGGGAATAATGGTTCTGGCAAAACTACTTTAATTAAAGCACTCGCAGGTATAACTCCATTGAGTATAGGTACAATTGAATATTCCAAACAAGATGGAGCTAAAATTAATGCAGATGATTTTTTTAACTATATAACTTTAGCTGGTCCCTACACAGAATTAATAGAAGAGTTTACTTTACTAGAAGTATTGCAGTTCTATTCAAAATTTAAAGAACTTACTCTATCAAATAAAGAATTACTAGAAAATACAGGCTTTAATAAAGTTAAAAACCTATCTGTAAAGTTTTTTTCTTCAGGAATGAAGCAAAAACTCAAGTTAGCACTAGCAATGTTTACAAATTCGAAGGTGGTATTTTTAGATGAGCCTACTTCTAATTTAGATAAAGAAAATACCAGTTGGTATTTAGAGAATATAGAAAAAGCGACTATTGATAAAATATTAATAATTTGTTCCAACCAGCAATATGAGTATAGTTTTTGTCGCGAGGTACTTAATGTTAATATGTTCAAATAATTCACTTTATTTAATTAATCTTTCACGACTTTTTAATTAATTAGAAATTATTTTACATCCAATTATAGATCAGTACCTAAATTAATTTTAATCAATGAATATGAAGCATTTAAAATACTTTTTTCTAGCTTTTACAGTTTCAGGGCTTTTATTTTTAGGAGCATGCGATAATGGTAGCGATCCTGAACCACAAACAGTAGCAGAAAAAATATCAAAATCTTGGAAAGTACAAAGCGCAACTCAGGATGTAGGGACTGGAAGTGAAGCGGTAACTTTTGATTTTTCAAGCTTTAGATTAACGCTTGCAAGTGCTGATGGAGAACCAACAACTTATTCTATAACTGCTGGGGGATTAACAGATGGCAAAACGCCAAACTATAATGGTTCAACCGGCAGTGGTACATGGACAATTAGCGGAAATACTTCATCAGGTACAATTGTTTTTCAAGATGCAGCAGCGACAGATTCAAGTGTAACTTATTCTTTCGATGAGTCTGCAGGAACACTTACTTTAACATGGACAGTACCAGTTGATACTGACAAAACAGAGCCAACTTATACTTTTGTATTAGAAGCAGCATAAATTCAATTTAGATAAATAAAAAAAGCCAACTAAAAGTTTATTTAGTTGGCTTTTTTTATTAAAAGGACTTTTAGTTCTGAGCTAATAAATATAATACTGCCATTCTTACAGCAACCCCATTTTCTACTTGATCTAGAATAATAGAATGCTCAGAATCTGCCACATCACTATTTAATTCAACACCTCTGTTAATTGGTCCAGGGTGCATTATCACAATTTCCTTATTTAAGCTATCGAGTAATTGCTTGTTTACTCCGTAGTACATCGAGTATTCTCTTAATGATGGGAAATTAGCTGATTTCTGCCTCTCTAACTGAATTCTAAGTACATTGGCCACATCGCACCAATCGAGAGCTTTTTTAATATCTGGTTCATATCCAACACCAATCTCAGTAATGTACTTTGGAATTAAAGTAGGAGGGCCGCAAACTTTTACTTCTGCACCTAATTTTAGAAGTGCAAAGATGTTTGAAAGAGCTACTCTTGAATGAGAAATATCTCCAACTATTACTATTTTCTTACCACCAACTTCACCAAGTTTTTGTCTTATGGAATAAGAGTCTAATAATGCTTGAGTAGGATGCTCGTGTGTTCCATCGCCAGCATTAACAACTTGTGCATTTATATTATTTGATAGAAAATGTGGTGCTCCGGGTGATGCATGTCTCATCACAATAATATCTACCTTCATAGAAAGTATGTTTTTTACTGTGTCGAGTAGTGTTTCACCTTTTTTTACAGAGCTTGAAGATGATGAAAAGTTTATCACATCAGCAGAAAGTCTTTTTTCTGCTAATTCAAATGAAAGTCTTGTTCTTGTTGAATTCTCAAAGAAGACATTTGCGATCGTCATGTCTCTAAGCGAAGGAACTTTCTTTATTGGTCGATTTATAACTTGTTTAAAATGATCTGCTGTTTCAAAAATTAAATTTAAGTCAGACTTTTCTAAATTTTTTATCCCTAGCAGATGCTTTACACTTAAACTTGCCATGTAAGAATGAAAAATATAATGTGCTTATAAATATTTTTAAATTATTATCCTTGCCATTGGTTAAATAACCAAATATTATCTTCGTCGAATCCCTGTTCTATCCATTCTACTACTACTCTTTGAGATTGAATAGTATTTACCGATTTTCCAACGTAATTTGGCTCAATAGGTAGATGCCTGCTATACTTTCTGTTTACTAGAACAAAAAGCTCTACTTTAGATGGTCTGCCAAAAGCCAGCATAGCACTAATAGCTGCTCTAACTGTTCTTCCGGTGTAAAGTACATCATCTACAAGAATTACCTTTTTATTTTCTATAATGAAAGGAACATGCGTAGAATTTGGTGATAATGGTTCATCTCTTCTTCTGAAATCATCTCGGTAAAAAGTGGTATCTAATGAACCAACAGGTACATCTACATTTATCATTTCAGAAAGTCGTTCTTTAATTCTTTTAGCAAGAAAAACTCCTCTGGGCTGCATCCCAAGTAGAACAGAATCATTAAAATCTATGTGATTTTCAATTAATTGCTGGCAAAGTCTACTCAGCATGATATCTAAGAGCTTACTGCTTAACAATTTGATTTTGGCCATACTAAATGAAATTGAATTTTTTGCAAGTTAGCTAATTATAAGTCAATTGATAAATTTTTAAAATGATAAGTAAAAAACTTCTTTAGCCAAATAATACTTTAAAGTAAAAAGATGGCTTTTTAAGTTGTTCTCGTACTTCCATATCTGTTAACATAGAAGATATAGTTTCTCTTAAAGTTTTATTTTTTATTGCTTTATTCACTATTAAACTAAATAGCCATGGGTAATTAAGCAAATCTTGCATTGCTTTACTTAATTGAAGTTCTTTACTTAATTTACCATATGTATATTGGTCGTAACCCTTCATAAAATCAGCAGAGAAATTGTTCTCTTTTAAGCATTTTTCTGCATGTATTGCGGCATACATACCACTAGCCATCGCATTTCCAATTCCTTCTCCTGTAAATGGGTCTATCAAACTAGCAGCATCACCAACTAACATGAAGTTATCTCCTGACAATTTTCTTTTTTTTGATCCGAGTGGTAAGCCAAAACCTTTTGGTGAATCAATTTCTTTAGCGTTAGCAAATCGCTCTTTTAATATAGGGTTATGGTTTATTATTTGATAAAGCTGCTTTTTAAGATTAACTCCTTGTTTACTTATTTTATCACTTCTTATACCCAAGCCTACATTAGCTTGTCCATTAGGAAGCGGGAAAATCCAGAAATAACCTGGCAATAACTCTTTTAGAAAATGAAGTTCTATGTAATTATTTTCATGTATGCCTGTAATTCCCTCAAAATAAGACCTTATGCCGGCTACATAATGTCTTTTTTCCATGTGAATATTAGCTAGTTTTTTGCTGAATTTTGAATAGGCTCCATTAGCAAAAATTACTAGTTTGGTTTTTATAATCTGATCGCCATTTTTATCTGTAAGTAAAACCTGATTATCAGCATATTCTAGATCGGTAATCTCAGTATTTTCAAGTAAGTTGATTGATCTTCTTTTTTTTACTTCTTCAATCAAAAAGTTATCGAAATGAACCCTTTTTGATACAAAGCCCGCTGGTAAATTGTTGTTTACCGCATCGTTGATTTTAAATGGAACATCTAATGTTTGTTGGTTAGGGGCTATAAATCTTGCTCCCCAAGAAGGAACTTGCAGTGGTGTTTTTGAAAATGTATAATTAATTTCTGGATCTAATTTATTTAAAATACTTAAAACCCAGCCACTTAAGCCATCACCACAAATTTTATCTCTTGGAAAAGTGGCCTTGTCTACAAGTAAACTGGGTATTCCCATTTTATCTAAAAACATAGCAGCAGAACACCCTCCAGGTCCGGCACCAATTATACATACTTCCGATTCTATCATTAAAATATAATTATTCAGCTCTAAAGTTAATTGTGCCCAAAGTTATACAAATAATGATTTGAACTATTTTTTAGAATTAAAATCTACTTCAGATAAAAAAAGAAATACTAATTCTTTTTACATTTAAAAAAATATATGTCTAATCTATTAGACTTAAATTACTATAATAATGAATTACATAGAATTATATATAAAAGAATTGATATGGTTGTTAAGTGAAATGTCTCCATATCTTTTATTAGGTTTTTTAATTGCAGGCATATTACATGCTTATTTACCACAGCAAAAACTTGTAAAATATATAGGGAAGAATAATTTAAATTCTGTAATAAATGCCTCTTTGTTTGGAATTCCTTTGCCGTTATGCTCATGTGGGGTTATTCCTACAGGGGTTTCTCTCAATAAAAATGGAGCATCTAAAGGGGCAACTGTGTCATTCTTGATCTCGACACCGCAAACTGGAGTTGATTCAATACTAGCTACTTATGCACTTTTAGGTTTGCCCTTTGCACTTATCAGACCCATTATTGCATTTGTAACTGGTAATATTGGTGGACTTATTACTAATCAAGCTGAAGCGAAAAATATTTCTAACTCAACTGGAGAAAATAATATTGAAGAGGTTACCAGCAAGAATGAAAATAGATTTAAGAAAATGTTGAAATATGCTTTTGTCGATTTTTTAAAAGATATTTCAAAATGGTTGATTATAGGGCTTCTAATTGCTGCTTTTATTTCTTTGATAATTCCTGATGATTTTTTTGCTGAATATCTAAGCAATCCATTTTTGAGTATGTTAGTTATTTTGGCTGCTTCAGTACCATTATATGTATGTGCAACTGGTTCTATTCCAATAGCAGCAGTTTTGTTAGCTAAAGGAATTTCTCCTGGTACAGCGTTAGTTTTTTTAATGGCAGGACCAGCAACTAATGCAGCCACGATTACTGTAATCGGGAAAACACTTGGCAAAAAAACATTAATCATATATTTAGCTTCAATAATGATTGGAGCAGTTATATTCGGTTTAATGATTGATTATTTATTGCCAGCTTCTTGGTTTTCTATAGCAGGTTTGGGCACTATTCAACAACATGCTATTCACATTCTTCCTAATTGGATTAATTATATTTCAGCAATAACATTAGTTTTATTAATAATATATGGCTATGTTAAAAAAGACAAAGTTGTAACTCCAATTATTGATAGTGATATGGATTCAATTAAAATAAAAGTAAAAGGGATGACATGTAACCATTGCAAAGCAAATGTTGAGCGAAATATTAATGCAATGGAAGGAGTTAACTCAGCTACGGTTAATCTAGAAAACGAAGAGGTAATGATAAGCGGGGAAAAATTGGATATCGAAAAGATAAAGCATAAAGTCGATGATATAGGATATGAATTCGTTTCAAAAATTTAAATATTATACGATAAATGATATAAGAAAATAGCCTGATGCATGTTATTTTAAAAAAATACTTAGTGTATTGGGCAATTTTTTATTTTTTGCATTTATCAGATTGCCTAAATTATTTATATTGCAACAGTAATTAATTTTTTCATTTAAATAATCTTATAATACAATTCAATTTTCATGGGTACTTGGGGTTACAGAATCTTTGAAGATGATGCTTCTTGTGATTGGTATGATGAGTTTTGTGCTGGTAGTCAATCATTCGAGACACTCGAAGAAGCAATAGAAGATGTAATTGACATTGAAGACTTTTTAGAACATGAAATATGTTCTGGAGCTTTGGTTACTGCAGAAATTATTTGCGCAGCATCTGGCTTTAAGTCAAAAGATTTTCCTGATAAAGAATATCACGAAGGGGAAGATGATGATGACGATTTGCCTTTAATAGATTTTGAAAGTATAAAATCTGATCTAAGTGAAGATCTTATCTTAAGAGCACAAAAAGCTGTCAAGAAAATTAAAAAATATAGTAGGTCAGAATTGCTTCAGATTTGGAGTGAGTCTGATGACTATGATAAATGGCTTAATGAGATAGATAATCTTATCGAGAGATTAGAAAAATGTAAATAGAGTTCAAAAGCTTTTAAGAAAAGTGATACGGTAAGAACCCATCTTAAATTATTAAGATGGGTTCTTATTCATTCCACCAAGTTTGATCTCTATATTTAATCCAAGCTTCTTTTCCATGTTCGCATTCAAAAATCCAGGAAGTGTATTTAGGATTATCAGTATTGTTAAAATTATTTATTCTTGAAAACACACTTTCATGAATGATTGGCTTATCTAGTCTGTTTTTTGGCCAGTATCTTACTTTTCTTTTAAAAAAGCGACTATATCCATCTTGCCTAGAATTATTCATAAACCCGTTTGGTAACTCATTCATCTTAATCTTATGTTTTGGATATATTCTTATACCATGTTTAATGGCTTTATCGAGCATCCAAACCAAAGATATGTCCGATAAGTCAGTAGTTTTATACCCACCACCAACATCTGTATGCATTCCTAAAAACCAAACTTGTAAGAGCTTTTGATTGATCTTTTCATTTTGAATAATATCAGCATCCCATAAAACTGGATGGAAAGTTTTTCTTTCATCATCTATAGATAGGGCATGGTAGGCATTTTCTATGCTCTCGCTGAGTTTAAAATTATGAAAAGAGTTTCTATACCAAGGAATTCGCTCTAGAATTGCATTTAAGAATTTAGACGGAAAACCAAGAGCAGCAACAGTGTCAAAACAACCAATAAAATGGATTCTAGTCCACATTGTATGGTGTTTAGCAATAAAACCCTCTGCTTCTTTAATTCTTTTATTGTCATTCGCAATTTTATAAATCTGAAATGCTTTTTTTATTAAATCGGGTCTGGATTTTGGTAATATTCCGAAAAGGTGAATAAAACTAGATAAACTTCTCACAGTAGCAGCACCTCTGCTAAATCCAAATAGATAAATCTTATCTCCAGCTTCGTAGTTTTCAAAAATAAAATTATAACAATCTAGAATGTTTTTGGAGATTCCAGCTCCAGTTATTAATCCAGCAAGTTTTTTCCTATCTGTACCAAGTCCCGGATCGTAAAATGCTATTTGACGTTGAGTTCTGTCTTCTAGCATATTAAAAATTTTATAAATATTCGTATTGTATCCAACTCCACCTTCCTGTCCAGTTCCATCAGATAGGACAACAATATTTTTTGCCATCAGAAATTTGTTTTTAGCTTGTTTCTTTAAATTAAATAAATCTTTTTAAGAAAAATTGAGGAATTTATAAATAAAAAAAGCTGACCTTTTTTAGATCAGCTCACAACTTTTAAATTATATAAAAAAATAAATTAGCTTGTAGTATCTGTTCAATAATCTCTCAAAGTAAAAGGGTTATCAAAACTTATTTTTTTATATGGCATTTATTTACCGTTTTTTTCAAAGTTTTTATCACTTTGATTCATTTGCTTTCTTAAGTTGATTAATGCATAACGCATTCTACCAAGTGCAGTATTGATGCTAACTCCTGTGATTTCTGCAATTTCTTGAAAACTCATTTGCATATAATGACGCATCATAAGTACTTCTCTTTGTGCATCTGGTAGGTTTTGAATAAGCTCTCTTAATTTAGCATGAGTTTCTGATTTGATTTGGCGAGATTCGAAAGAGTCCTCAGCAAAATCTAAAGTATTGAAAACATTGCTTCCATCTTCCATAACAATAGTTGGATAGCGTTTTTGTTTTCTAAAATAATCAATTGCCATGTTGTGAGCTATTCTTGAGATCCAAGGAAGAAATTTGCCTTCTTCGTTATATCTTCCTGATTTGATCGTTTTAATAGCCTTAATAAAGGTTTCTTGTAGTAGGTCTTCTGCAATATCAGAGTCTTTTACGATCAACAAAATTGTAGTATAAATTTTATTTTTATGGCGTTCAAGTAAAACTTCGAATGCTTTTTCATTTCCTGCTTTATACTGTGAAATTAGTTCGCTGTCTCCAATTTTGTACTTTCTCATAAGATAATAACATTTAGTTAACGACATGTATATTGTTTTCGAATGATGCTAAGGTAGATAGATTTTAGACTAAAAAAATTTAAACTCAGCTTAAAAACTTACAGCGTCTGATTATGAGCAAGCAAATGAATATTTTGAAAGAAAATGCAAAAAAATAATAGGAAATGGTAATCATTAAGGGCTAAGACAATTAAATTTCACCTAGATTATTATATGCTTCATCGAAAAAAATCCATTATTGATCTCTAAAAGCTGTTCAAAAATTAGAATAATAATATTATTAATTAGAATATTTAAATTTTACTTATTACAGGAGAGATTATAATATATTGATGCAATTTTAAGATGAGTTATTTATCTGAATTGATCGATTTTATAGGAAAACTTCCAAAAAGTGAAAAATTATCACATTTATTTGGATGAGCTTTGAGTAAATAAGAAATCTAACTCTAATATTTTAGAACGGTACAATAGGTTTTTACAATCAAAAATTGAGTAAAATTTTTAATATATTTTCATAAATTATATTTATATGCTCAATAATTGAGTGATTAATTTAACAGCTTCTTAAGCTTTTCATAATCTGCCTCTTTATCTATATCTGTTAATTCTGGTAAAAAATGAATTGACTTATTAAGATTTTTTAGATCAGATATAGTATCATGTTTTACAGTTGAGGTACTCCAATTTTTATTTTTAAAAACATCTGGGATAAATTTAGACATTCCTAATAAATAATAACCACCATCATTTGCTGGTCCGATTACAGTATCAAACTTATTAAGTGAATTAAATGCTTCAATTATAATTTTAGGTGATATTTCTGGACAGTCACTTCCTATGATTACAACCTTGCTTGCTTTATTATTAAATGCAGTATCAATTGCATCATACATTTTTTCACCTAGAGAACCTTTTTTCTGTAATTTTTTTGAGTAGGAGTTATTTAACCAGATATCGTTCTCATCAACAAAATTATCGTAATAAACTATTTTTAAGTAAGGGAGAGTAGCAGTTGTTTTTTGAGTGAGTTGGAGTAATTGATTGTAGACTGCCAAAGCTTTTTGATCGCCAATAGTTTTGGCTAATCTGGTTTTTACCTTTCCTAAAGCGGGATTTTTTGTGAATATAATGAGAACTTCGTGTTGGTACATATATTAAAATTACAATTGAATGACTGTATGTTTTGTGTTTGTATATACTATGTTTGGTTATTTTTCTGTATTATAATAGAAAATTTTGATCTATAATGAACAATTCACTTTAAATCATGGTTCAAACAATATATAAATACCTCCATTGTTTAGAATAGAAACAATGAAGATTTAAAATATTAAAAATATATAAAATAGTTTTTTTTCATTTTCATATTTAGAAGTTATAGGATAAGGGTGCTACCTTTATCCTATTTTTTTGCGTTAAAGACTGTATATGGATATAATTAAAAGTATTAAGATACCGGCATATATCGTTGCCTCTTTCTGGATAGTAAAGTTTTTAGAAGATATTACGCAGATAGATTTGGGTTTTTTGGGTATATACCCGAGATCTGTTCATGGTTTAATTGGCTTAATATTTTGGCCTTTTATCCATGGTAATTACGAACATTTAATTTCAAATACAGCTACTTTTTTTATTCTGAGTGCAAGTCTATTATTCTTTTATCCTAACATTGCTTATAAAGTTGCTCTCTATCTTTTTTTAATAACTGGTATTGGTGTTTGGCTTTTTGCTAGGGATGCATACCACATTGGTGCCAGTGGTTTAATTTACGGGTTTGCTTCTTTTCTATTTTTTAGTGGAATTTTCAGAAAAGATAATAAAGCAGTTATAATCTCTTTAACTGTAGCATTTTTGTATGGAGGAATGATCTATGGAATTTTCCCTATGTATCCGGGAGTATCTTATGAATCTCATTTAATTGGTTTGCTAGCTGGTATATATTGTGCACACCAATTTAAAGATTATATCGCCTCAGGTGATGAAGTTGAAGACGATATAATCTACTATGATAATGACTTAAATAACGATCTCACTGAGGGTTATAGAAATCTGGAATCTGACAGTTTTAAATATACTTTTAAGCAAAAAGAGCAGGAAGTAGAGTCAGATAAATAATTATTGAGTTAATGCATATCTAATCTGGAAGCCAAAAGAAGTAGTTGATCTTTTATAAGAGCTTGAGATCCTTGGTTCATTTATACTTCGTTCAAAATAGAACTGCAAATTAGCTTGTTTATTAATTTGATAAGATACTGTTGGTTTAAACTGTAGATTTATATTACCAGCAGTTACTGTTGGTGCATCGTTAATTTTTCTCTGAATAGTTTTGGTATCCCTTAATGTAAATGCCATTCGCATAGTGAGGTCATTTTCTAAAGTTTTATAAATTCCATGAATCTTAAATGGAACCTTCATACCTGCTTTAGTCATACCTAAATCTAAAGTAACATCATTACTTCTCAATTCAGTCACTTCTGCATTACTTAAATTTAAAGCTATATTTCTTTGTTTCTTATAATCGACCTTAATCGTTATATCACTATTTGTACGCAAATTAATTCCAATTAAAGGAGAGAATTGTTCGCTAATAGTTAATTGATTCACGATTAAAACAGGCTCTGCAGTGCCTGATGTATCAGATTCTGCATATGTTACGTCACTTGCATCAACTGATAAGTCGACGTCATCAGCATCATAAAATAATGATGAAGTGTAGCTACCAATAGCATATTCTGAAGAATAGCCATGTGTAATAGAAACACTTCTGAAAATATCTTTTAATGCAGGTATTTTAGAAAGACCACTATAAGTTACTCTCCAGTTTGGTATAGGAATATCCAAGAATGGAGTCATTTTAGTAGTATTTACATCTCCTTTTGTGTATGCAGCTCTAAAAGCAGGTATTAAAACATCTTGTGAGTTTGAATCATATGTAATACCAGGGTTTAAAACTTCTAACCTTGCCAAGATGATATCTCTATTTTTAACAAACTCATCAAATACACTACTGCCATTATTAGCATTGTCTTTTGTAAATGCTGTTTGCATAGAAAAGAAAGACATACTATAAGTACCAGTTCTTACAGGTGTTTGTCTTTCGAAAATTTCTGATACTGAGCCATCATCATTTAAGGTTGTTCTATAGTTTTCTGAATAACTATCTGTAATTGTTCTTTTAGCATCAATTTGTACCTTAAAGTCTTTTATAGGTTCAGCGTTAGCCCTAAAAGTTAAACTTCTTTGTCTATTTTGTTGGAATGGATTATTTTGATATGGACTCATTGAAATCCATCCATTTGCTGCTGACTCATACAGAATAGATTGATCTTGACTACCTAGTATAAATGGCAATCCTGGACTATTCCAATCATCATCAAATCCAAAGAACTTTGGCGTTTTCATATAACCTGGAATAGTTGTACCACTGGTTTCTGTGTAAGTCGCTGTAATATTTTTAACTGAAAGTAGGAGTCCAGCAATTCCTTTTACTGCTTTTAATTCTTTCGGCTTTTCTTTTTGTTTATTCTTGGCAATTTGCTCATCTATTTTCTGGATTTTTTTATTGAGCTTAGAAACTTTTCTAGGAATTCCTGAAAGCTTTACACCAGTATCTTCAATAGGTGTATTTAGTAAAGAGTCTAAAGCTAGGGAATCTCCATCTGCCAACTTCTCAAGCTTTCTTAATCTTTTCTTTTCGGCTTTAATTTGTTTTTTAGTTTTAAAAGTTTCTGGTGGCAATTGAAGTAGGGAATCGAGCATTAAGGAATCTCCTTTAGCCATTCTTTCCAACATCTTAATTCTTTTTTGTTCTTCTTTTTCTTGTCGTTTTTTCTGTTTAGCCTCTAATTGAACAATCTTTTGTTGAATATCAGATTTTTTCACTTCCAAAGGGTCTTTTTGTCGACCTCTACCACTAGAAGCAGTATTATTTATCTTTTTAAGAATTGGAACAGAATTGTATATTTTGTTTAAATCAACTTTACCATTTGCGGTGAAATTGGTATTGTTTCTCATCGTATTACCGAGAGAGTCTGCTATACCCAAAGTTCCAGCAGTCCAATCGAAAGTGGCCGTATATCTTGTATCGGCACTTAACCACTGTGTTAGTGGAAATTTGTCTAATGGCAATCGGTAATTAGCTCCAACAGTTTGGCTGTAAGCTTTCATTCTACCGAAATCTTTTAAATTATTTTTAATTACTTCGCTCGCTGCATCAGTAATGTCTCCTTCTGGTTCATCTATAATGGCATTGGCAGTAGCTGTATAATCTAAACCAAGGTTTTGAGATAAAGACCAATTTACAGCATAAGCTCGATTGAACAAGAATGATTTCTCATAGGTTGGAAGATAACCATCTGTAGTTAAATCAGAATTTCTTAACTGTGTTCTTCTGAAGTTTCTAATTAAATCACCTCTTACAGAAATACTGGTTGGTAGTAAATTAAAATTGATGTCTTTAATGAGTTGTAGCCATGGTGATTTAAGCCCTTCAGAATTTTTAAATGGCTCAATAGCTTTTAGTTGACTTTGATAACCATAAACTGCACCTAACCTCCATTGTCGGGTTTCCATCGATTCGGTGTTAATGTCTCGTTGGAAGGCATCTGTATATGCAGCAGTAAATGAAAGGTTTTCTATATCCCAGATATGATTTTTTGCATCTTCTTTTAATTTCTTCTTCCGAACATTTGTAAGGTTAATACTTCGACTAATGGAAATATCTCTTACAAGTTCTTCGTACAGAGATCTTTCTGCAGCATCATTAATTGCCTCAAGGGCAACACTCAGAGGTACATCTGGGTCTAGTGGATCAAAATATGGTTTAGAAGTGCTCTTCTCATAACTTACATAAAGAGGTAATGTAAGCCCAAGCTTACCAAATAAAATTTTATCAAGATTAACATTTGCTGAAATGTCATAATCTAATGATGCAGATCTAGCACGATCTGATATTCCATCTTGAATACCTCCAAAGCCGACAGAATTATATCTAAGCGAAGCATTTACTAGAGCAAAATCGGCAAGTTTTGTATTGAAACTAATATTTGTAGCCCAACCTGCTTGTTTGTTATATTCAGCGACTCGTAACTCATTAAACCAAACACAGACAGATTTCTCCGATTTATCTGTAGTTGAAGGGTTTCGTATACCCAGCATTACAGTTTGTATAGAACTTAAGTCTGGGTTACCGACGACTCGAATTCTGTATTTACCCACATTTGGAGCATCCGTCGAAGGATAGGGGATAGAAGTATTTGCTCCGGCTTTATTTCTTTCAACCTTTATAGTATATAAGTCTTCTATTGCTACATCTAACTGATTTTCTTCTAACCATAAATCTTCATCAATTACACTTCCTTCTGCTGAAAGATATAATGGCAGTTCAATTTCGTAATAGTTTTGTTTGAAATCAGTGCCTAACCTTATAAATGCTCTTAGGTCTTCATTATCTGTTAGCTGATCTGTTGCGTGAGCATGAATTTCCATTTTAAGTCTTTTATAAAAGACTACATCCAACCCATAGTTTTTGTAGATTGCTCTCGCATCTTCATCTTGCAGATTTTCTACACATACTTGTTCTGATTGCTCATTAAGTTGTCTTGTTACAGTTGATGTTATATCGTAATCTCTGCTGAATCCAGGAGGTAAAGTATATGGGAATTCTCCACCAGATCCGTTTTCTTCAATGTTTACTGTTGAAACTGTAAGAGTTGTATTGTCATTATCAGGTAATTCTTTATGCTCCGGACTCAGAAGACTTTCTGTGTATGGTCTCCATTGTGCACCAACCATTTGGAATTGAACCATCCTTAACACAACAGGATCGCTCCAGCCAGTCATAAACATTCTTATAAACCTAATCGATTTATAACTGTTTATATCATTAATAGCTTCAACATCTGTATCTCTAATTGGAATTCTAAATTGATACCAATTTACTCCATTGTTACCAGTTACCTGATCTACAATATAAGGATGATTATCAAGACTCATACTTGGTTGAATATCAACAGTATATTGATAGTATTGTTCAATATCAGAAACTGTCTGGTCTTTGTTTAAATCTTCGTTATCAGGGGTTTGGTATGAAGATTCTGTGTATGTACTACCTGAAGATTCTGGTGAATTGTTTTCCATACCGTTGAAAAACTTATATCTCTCCAATACACCGGCATCTTCAGAAATGTAGTCTTCAGCCAGATAGTATCTGAAGTTATCTGCTGAAGGGTCGGCTAAAATTTGTTCTCTAGCAACAGGACTCAGAGTTGCCGGTAGCCTAGAAATGAAAGGTTCTTCGAATTTTATGTTTTCTTCTTCATCGTTTAAACCATCAAAACCAATATCTTGTAATTCTCTAGCATTTGTACCATTATCAAAAGCATTGGTCAAATATTGCTCATTTGGTACTTTACCCCATACCGTTTCAGAAGCTGGATCTTCATCATCTGAGATAGGTAAACCATTTTCGAAAAAATGTCTGTCGTCAGGAATTAAGTCTTCTGAAATACTTCCAAGGTTAAAATATAATTGGCCACCAGAATTTACATTGTCAGAAATGAGACTTCTGTCATCAGTAAATGGATCCATTAACCAGAATTCAATATACTGAATGTTGATGTTATCAAAATCTGTATCATGACTGATTGCTCTTGTTATGGCACCAAAATTTTCTTCTGGGTTTTTAAGAGTACCATCTGGGTTGAGGTCGTAATTGTAGTTATACTGACCTCTTTCATCAGGATAATAAGCTAAGTCAAATGAAGTTTGGTTTTGTGCTACTTGTCCTTGTTGTTTATTTTGAAAAACTTCAGCATAATCAATCAGACGAACATAGTTATTCTCAATTTCAGTTTCATCAATGTTTTCTGGGCGTCCTCTTGTACCTGTCGTAAAATAGAATGCATTATCAATAGTATACCAAGCTAACTTGGCTCTTTTATAATTGTATTCTAAACTATCAGAAACTCCAAACTTATCTAGAATTAATTGAGGAGTTGAGCCAAGTGCCCAGCTTTGTGGACTACTTGTTAAATCATATGGTACTTCAGCTTGTTCAAAGTCATCAATATAGGATGTTCCCTCATCTCCAACTAATAAGCCAGGTGCTCCAGGAATAATGTGTGCAAATTCTGCTTTCAGCGCAACGTTTGATTGTTCTTTTGTGCTTAAGAAAGGGATTTTATCTACTAATCTGGTAAGTAATCTTGATTCAGATTTATAATCTATACCTACACCCCACATGGTATTTTTAGTTGGCTCAGAACCAACATTTACTCTAGAAATAGTTGGGCGTTCGTTAAGGTGTAGGAAGGTTCCAGTGAATTTAATATCATCTGATAAATGATATTCAGCTTCTAAACCTAAAAGGCTTTTTTGTTGGAAAGAGAAAAGATCGGCTCTTTCATATTGTATTTTAATTTCTTTGCCTGAAATTAGAACTCCCTCATTTAGAATTTTAACTCGACCAAATGAGTAGTCAACAGTATAATCAACTCCTTCGGTTAAAAGCGTATTTCCAGCTCGTATTACTACAGAATTTTCAGCTATATTAATTCCTGGCAATATAATTTCATTGGAGGAACCTGATTGAAATGATCCCTTTAAATAATACTTATTTAATGTTGTATTTAATGCTGCATCAGATTGGGTACCTTCATATAAATCATCAAATACATATTTATTGATTAGCTGTAGTTGAGTGGTTTCATCAAAATATGTTTCTAAATTACTACCGAAAGGTTCAAGTGTAGTAAAAATAATTCTACCTGTTTCAGAATTGACTGTTACTCCATCTACATAGTCAAAAACCCCATCGGGTTGTAGTTCATTTTGTGAGTTTAATTGGTCAACACCCAGAACTTGTACCAATGGTACGTTTACAATATTCTCACTTCCTTCGTGTAAACTAGGATTGTCTATACCAGTTTGATCATCTCTGTAAATTGCTCTTAACTGAAAGTTCTCTTTCGTAAGTTGAGTAGTTGATAATGAATAAATATTTTTCATCATCAAATCCCACATAGGCAAGTCTGTTCTTATTGTAGATGGTGATAACATTTTTAAGTATATCACATCATCATCATCATAACTTTGGTAATCTTCAGTTAGCTCACCAACTTGATAAACCTGACCATTATACGTATATTCATAAGCAACTGCAATGATTTCATCATTTCTCAATGCTGTAGAAAGGGAGATATAACCTAACTGAGAGTTAAATGTAAATTCAGAGTCTGTTAATTTTCTTGCGCTTCTAAGTAATTCAAAATCAACACCTTTATTAAATCCTAAGCCTTCTAAAGTGGAACTGGCATTATCAGCAACACGAACAGATGCATTATTGCTAATGGTAGAAAACAAACTGTTTGCGCCATTTCCTGCAGCATTTAATGGAAGTGGAGTAGCAGATAAACTTGTGTTATATGGATCACCTTCTCCAAGGTCCATAAAGCCAGCAATGTTTCTTAAAGTTTGTGTAGTATTGTTTCTATTAGTTACGTACACTTCAACACGGGTAACAGTAACACCAGATGTAATTGCTGGTAAACTATTGAGAGACCTTTCGTAATTATCTCTAAAAAACTGCGCTAAGAAGAAGTGTCTATTGGCATCGTATTGATCTCCTCGAATTTCAAACTCTTTAGATTGAGCTCCATTTTGGATTGTAATGGTTTCTGTGCTACCTCTTTGATTCGATATAACTGTGTTTAACCAAAGTTTTCCAAAACGCATTTTAGTTGTTATACCAAAAAGGTTTTGTGCACCAGTAATTAAGCTATTGTTTGATGTGAAGCTTACATTACCCAATTGTACTTCTTGAATAATGTCTTCTTCAAAAGCTGTATAACTTATATTGTATTGTTGTTCAAATTGAAATGTATTTTTTGTGTCGAAATTGGCATTTACAGATAGCTTTTCACCGATTTTACCCGATAAAGCCATGCTGATTTGTTGGTCAAAGTTGAAGCCTCCATTACGCTGTTGCCTAATAGGTAATGATGGATTATCTACTCTTTGCCATAAACCACCAAAATCTAAAACTACAGAACCATTTGGCTGTATAGTAATTTGATCTCCACCAAAAAGCCTCTGAGCAAATCTACCTAACTGAATAGGTGGAATAGCCAAGCCTTCACCTGTAATCTCATCATCGCCGTCTTTAGAACTAGAAATAGTTTTCCAGTAATCTTTTACCAATTGCCGTTCTTTATATTCCCGGTACATATTGTAAGGAATCTTCGACTCGGTACGGTAATCGTACGGACCAAACTTTTCAGAAATGTTATAAAAATTCCCTGTAGTATCAAGCGATATATCTAGGTTAATACTAGATGGATTACTTAATAAAAGGGGAGATGTACTTCTATATTCAGAAAATGGGTCTCCATATCTATCTCTTCTATACGAAGGAAGATTATCGGGATTAACAATAACTGAATCTTTGTTGTTTTCGTCTTGTGCTTCAACAGAGATGCATACAGCAAAATTGAAAACTGATAGACAGAAAAATAGTTTCCTTACGCTCAGCAAAATAATTATCCTATTTGTCAGATGAAAAAAAAATAATTAGACGCTAGTCCTTATACTTTGTGCTAAAATCAAAAAATGAGAATAAATCAGATTGGTAAATTCACTTCATATATTATTAATTATTTTTGAGCGCAAGTTTAATGAGTTCCTCCAACGATAACTCGTTGCCATACTTTTTTATTATCTGGGAAATGTTTTTCTCTGCTACAGATTTTGTAATTCCCAGTGAGATTAAAGCAGCCAAAGCCTCATTTTTTGTATTGCTTTCTGTTGTTGCAGCAGCAATTACAGACTGGCTAACTCCAGTAGTGCCAATTTCTTTGCCTATTTTATCTTTAAGTTCAAGAATAACTCTTTGGGCAGTTTTGGCTCCTATGCCTTTTACAGATTGTATTACTTTCACATTTCCGCTAAGTATTGCTTCTTTTATTTCAGAAGTACTTAAAGATGAAAATAACATTAAACCTGTAGAAGGTCCAATTCCTGAGATGCTAATCAATTTTGTAAAAAGTATTTTTTCCTCGAGTTCAAAAAAACCATAGAGAGCCTGCATATCTTCTTTTACATAAAAATATGTGTAAAGCTTACAAGCATCAATATTTTTTATATGAGAAAAAGTATTTAGAGATATTTTTATTTCATAACCAATACCTCCAGTTTCAATTACCACATAGGTGGGGTCTTTTTCAACTAACTTTCCGCTAATAAAATAATACATAAATAGAATTACACCCTCGTCACAAAAAAAATGTGCTTATTTATATAACCAATAAGCAGTTAGTTAATTATAAGAGACTTTTGGATTATATTACTGTAGATAATTAAATTGTCTTGAATAAAATAATTCATTCAAAGCTAAAAATTTTACAATAATTTTTAAAATAGATACAATTTATTTTATGTCTAATGCTAAAAAAAAGGGATTCATCTATAATTGAATCCCTTTTTTCTAAAATTAGAAGAATAAATGTTATTGACTAACAAATTTCTTTAAAATTACTTCTAATTCTCTAATGTGTTTTCTTTTAGAACCTCCAGGTGCATAGGCAAAACCTTCAACATAATATATTCTGCCACTTTCTTCGTCAGCAAAAACATAGCTTAAGAACGGGCCACCTCTATATCTATCTTTTAACCTCCACAAGCCTCTGGTTTCAACTGCGTATTTTCCAGAAACAGTAATTTTTCTTTGGTTAACAGGTGCAATTTTTTGTATTGTAACATATACATCCGGATTCTCAGGGTCTCTGGTATACTTGCTCATAATCTGCTCTCTCCACAACATTATGCTGTCTTCATTAAATTCGTTTTGAGATTGATAATCTTTATAATAAATAAGGATGTTTTTATCAAGATCATATTCAGGGTATCGCAACCATACAAAGTTCTGTTCTTCTTTTGCTAGTTTATATCCCTCAGGAATCATTAATTCAATGTCGCTACTCTTTTTAAGGGCTGCTTCAAGCTCCTTTTTTCTAGCTTTAAATAAAGACGCTTCCATTCTTCTCCTTTCTGTCTCCACCATTATATCTTGAATGCGAATTTTGCTTTCTTTAAGATGTTTAATAAGTGTAGCTTCGTCTTTGCTAAAAAGACTCAACACTACCTGACCTTTAGCAAACTCATCTGTTTGTCTAAGCATAAAAAGCTCATCATCTGCTCTTACTTTTTTAATACTCTCAGGTGTGAAAAATTCTTTCAATTTTTGTGAGCCAGCAGTCTTTTCATCAAAGGTAGTTACAATAACTATGTTTTTGTGTTCTCTTAAAAAGCCATTAAAAGCAACAGGATTAATATGTCTTACAGTAAACATGGGTTCTGGCTGAGGTAGACCTTTTATGTCTTCCATAAAAATATCTTTAACTGCGTCTCCTAATTCGCCTTTCCACTTCACTGTGTCCATTACTAATATAAGCTCATAAGCATCACCTTTGGCTGATTTTAAAAGGCCTAGTTCTTTATCAGATTTTGGGCTACAACTCTCGATTAAAACTGATAAAAAAAGGAATGGTATTATATAGTAAAATATTTTTAAAGCTCTGATTGACTGATGCATATTTATTGTTTTATTTTCAGTGTTTTAATTCCGTATTTAAAAGTAAGGTTTTTTGAATTAAAAGCAGATAGAATTGATTCTTAGCTTATTTATAAGATGAAATTTAATTGGATTAAATCATAGATGTTTTAAATATCAGTTATTTTAAATAGCTACTAATCTCTTAAATACTTTTTATCGAAATAGATACAGTATTTTTTAGCTTAACTTCTTCATTTTAATAAAGTTTAACACTTTAGAGGTTTATTTCTGGCATTAAAATTAGCAGTTATAATTGTAAATAATGCTGTTTATCAGGTTGTGGGAATCTATAATAGTAGAGATTGTTTAATAGGAAAGTGTCTTTAAATTTTTTGAGTTTGAGAATAATTAGAATTATATTTTTTGTTTCAATCAGTCTTTTTTGCCTAACAAAAACATATGCACAGTTTGAAGCTGATGTAACTAAAGGTTGTGCTCCACTAACCGTAACATTATCTTCAAATGTTACAGGAACGGATGTGAAAATTAAATACGACTTTGATGGAAGTGAAACCGATTTAACATTTGGAGATGCTAATACACATACATATACCGAACCCGGTATTTATTCGATATATCAAATTATTCAGATAGGTAATAATTCTGCTACTGAAGAAAAGAAAGAATCTTTTATTGAGGTGCTTGAACCAGAAGTTCCGCAATTTGAAGTCGTGCCTTGTTCTGGCTTTACTGCTAAAATCAATATTACTGATGTCTATTACGATTTTTATGTAATTGATTTTGGAGACGGAACTACAGAAACAGTATCAGGTAATAAATTGGTAACGCATACATATGCAGACGGAACTGCTCAAGATATTATAGTAAAAGGAGGCTTTACTGATGGTGGAAACGATTTTTGCGGAGAACGAACCCAGAGTTTTACCCCTCAGCTTACTATTAATCCGGGTATAATTCAAGGTGCTGTAGTGGTATCTGAAGATACTATTGAGTTAAGTTACGAACTACCAGATAACGTGACATATGTTTTACAGGAGAATGTTGGAGGTAACAATTTTTTTGATCTAATGGAATTAAATCCTGATTTTAATAGCACGCAATTGCCGGGTAGAGATGTTAAAAGTGATGCTTACTGTTATCGAATTATAACAAGAGATGAATGTAATAATACTGAAGTAGTCTCTGATGATGTCTGTGTTGTTGATATTGAAGTAACTGCAGGGAAGGGTGAAAATGTAGTAATTTGGCCCAACTTACCTGTAAGTGCAAATTTTGAAAAAGTGAATGTGTATGTTGATAATGTGCTCACTGAGGAAATTACAAATACCAACCAAAATGAATTTACACACTCAGATGTAACTTGTAATGTAGATTATTGCTACTATATAGAAGTGGTTTATAGTAGTGGTGTTATAACCCAAAGTTCTGAGCAATGTGTTACAGCTCAATCAGCTTTTGATATTCCTGAACTCACTGAATTAAATGCCTCTGTTGAAGGTGAGAATATAGCACTCAGTTATTTGTTTGCTGATGAGAAGAGAATCCAAACATTAGAGATTTATCGTGCTGAAAATGGAGGTGACTTTGAGAAGTTGCCTTTTGAAGATATAGATTTTACTTCCTTTACAGATACAACAGTTAATGTAAATGCCAATCAGTATTGCTATAGAATTTTTGCTACAGATTTTTGCGATAATGCTTCTTCAGATAGTTTAGCGGTTTGCACTGTTTTATTGTCAGGTGAGAAAGTAGATGATTCCAATGAGCTTTCTTGGACAAGTTTTGAGGGTTTCCCATTCGGTTTTTCTTACACTGTAGAAATTATGGATGAGCAAGGTAATATATTAGAAGAAGTAGACGGCTTGGCAAGAAATGTATTATCCTATTCTGATTTTAATGACCCAGACGAAAGTACAATAATTAGTTACAGAATTAAAGTGGTAGCTGACCACGATAATTCGCAAATTTCTTATTCCAATACAATCGTATTTATTGATGAGTTGGTGCTTGAAGCACCTGAGGCGTTTACTCCTAATAATGATGGTTTAAATGATACTTTTTATCTGAGGGGGCAATTAATTACCGATTATCAATTATCGGTTTTTACGAGATGGGGAGAGTTGATATTTTCAAGTAATTCACTCGAAAATGGCTGGGATGGAACTATCAATGGAAAAGAAGCTCCAGCCGGGCCATATTCTTATGTGGTTAAAGCCAAAGATTTAATTGGGAATGAAACAGAACAAAAGGGTCTCTTTATGCTCATTAGATAGTAGGTAATGCACTATTTTTTGAAATTCATCATTTTACGCATTTCCCAGAGCCTGATTTTAATCTCTTTAATTTCCTTAGGAGAACTGGATGCAAAAATGGTAGAACTTAACTGAAAGTATTCTTTCATTAGTCTTTCTCTGTTGGTAGATTGTGCATTCATAAATTGGAATTGTTTGTTTGTGTTAGATACCTAGATTTATGATGTCTAAGTTTGCAAATATCATTTCATAAAAAATTCTATTTACATTTATTAATATAAAAAATTTGGGAATAAAGAATAACATGAAATTAAGTTGCCTTGGAGCTCTTTTTTATTGTGTATTGCTGGTTTTAAGTATTAATTTTGCCAATGCACAAACTATTCGAATAGCTACTTTTAATGCTTATCTAAACCGTACAAAACAAGGAGAGCTTTTACAAGATTTATTGGCAGATGAAAAATCTGAGCAGATTGAAAATGTTGCAGAAATAATACAAAGAATAAGACCAGATATTTTGATCTTACAAGAGTTCGATTACGATGTAGAAGGAAGATCTTTAAAGTTATTTGAAGAAAAGTATTTAGCAAAAAGTCAAAATGGTACTGAGCCAATAGATTATCCATATTTTTATATACCTGAAACTAATACAGGTTTTCCATCAGGTGAAGATTTTGATAATGATGGCAAAATAGAAGGTGGGGGTGATGCTTTTGGCTTTGGTGTATTTCCTGGTCAATATGGTTTTGCAATTTTGTCTAAGTACCCAATAGAAATTCAAAATATTCGTACTTTTCAGAAATTTTTATGGAAAGATATGCCAGATGCTAATCTCCCTATAAATCCAGAAACTAATGAATCTTATTATAGTAATACAGCATTAAATGTTTTTAGACTTTCTTCTAAAAACCATGTCGATTTTCCAATTAAAGTTGAAGGTGAGACCTTACACGTAATAGTAGCACATCCAACTCCACCAGTTTTTGATGCAGCAGAAGATAAAAACGGTAAGAGAAATCATGATGAAATCCGACTTATTACAGATTATATCAATAATGCAGCTTATTTATATGATGATAAAGGAGTAAAGGGAGGTTTAGAGTCAGGAGCTTATTTTGTGATAGGTGGTGATATGAATGCAGACCCTAATGATGGTGACACTTATGACCATGCAATAAGAAAGCTTTTAGAAGATAAAAAAGTAAATGCTGCTGTAATTGAAGGTAGCAAAATACCCAAATCGAAAGGCGGAGTAGCAAATACCAAGAAATCTGATAATGAGCAACTAAAAGCTCAAATAAGTGACCCTAAATACGATACTTCAGATTGGGGTTTAAGAGTTGATTATTTAATCCCTTCTGCAAATATCAATGTAAAAAAATCAGGCATTTTCTGGCCAGAAAATGGGAAAAAACTTAGTTATCTCACAGACAATAATGCGAGTTCAGATCACCGATTGGTGTGGCTAGATATTGAGTTAAAGTAAGCATACTTAATTATTAAAAGTTTGCTTCCCTTTTAAGTAAGTGGCTGCGGTAGCAAATATTACTACAGTAGCCGAACTCAATGGCATTAGAATCGCCGAAACTAGTGGTGTTAAGAGGCCTGTCATGGCAAAGCTCAAGCCTATTATATTATATAAGAATGATAGAATGAAGCCTAAAATAACTACATTGTAAGATGATTTTGTGTATTTGATAATCTTACTTAATTGGTTAAAAGCATCCGCATCCATTATGGCATCGCAAGCAGGAGAGAAGTGATAAATGTCGTCGGAAATAGAGATGCCAGCATCACTTTGTCTTAAAGCACCAGCATCGTTTAAGCCATCACCTACCATTAAAACTTTTTTGCCTTTTTGCTGCAATTGCTTTACATAATCCAACTTGTTTTGTGGAGACTGATTAAAATGCATATGATCTACACTGCCAAAGAATTGTTCTAAATTCTTTTTCTCATTTGAGTTATCACCAGACAACAAATGCAATTCATACCTTTCTGCAAGGTCATCCATTACATTTTCAAAGCCTTTTCTATATAAGTTGCCAAACTCAAAATAGCCGATCATCTCATCATTTTCGGCAAAATATACTCTGGTGTTTTGGTTGATGTTTTCGACTACTGCTTTTGTATATAAACCGCTACCTAACTTAAATGTATTATTAGCTAAAGTTGCTTGTATTCCTTTTCCAGATTCTTCTTGATAAGTATCAAAATTTGTTAATTGGCTTACCTCTGTTAAATACTGGTTTAAGTTGGCACTTAATGGGTGAGTTGAATGTGCTGTGATACTTTTAATTATACTCTTATATTCATTTGTTAAGGGTTTTCCAAAATACCGTATTTTACCAGCATCTAGCACTGTAAGTGTTCCGGTTTTATCAAATAAGATCGTATCAACTTTTGAGAGAGTTTCAATAGTATTTGTGTTCTTAAGGTAAATACCTTTTTTGCCTAAAATGCGAGTAGAATTTCCAAAAGTAAATGGAATGGTTAAAGCCAGTGCACAAGGGCAAGCAACTATCAATACTGAAGTTACGATAATAGCAACCATTTCTGGCTGATAAACATACCAAAAAGCACCAGTGCCTATACTTAATAAGATAATAAAAAAAGTAAAGTACTTACCCACATTATCTGCTAATACAGTTAAACCAGTTTCTTTTTCTTTCTTAAATATTTCTTGATTCCACAGTTTAGTGAGGTAACTATTTTCAACTTGTTTTTTAATCTCAATCTCGATGGCTTGTCCGCTTTGTCGGCCACCTGCATATAATATATCTCCAGATTTTTTCTCTACAGGATCAGACTCACCTGTTACAAAACTATAATCTATCTGTGCATTTCCTTTTAACAAAATAGCATCTGCCGGAATAAGTTCTTGATTTCTAATTAATGCTCGATCTCCAGGTTGTAAATCTTTAAGCAAGATGTTTTCATGCACATTTCCTGCTTTAACAATGGTAACACTTACTGGGAAATAAGAAGCATAATCTCTATCAAAAGAAAGTGCAGCATAGGTTTTTTGTTGATACCATTTACCTACTAATAAGAAAAATACCAGCCCAGCCAAAGAGTCCATATAACCGGCTCCTGTGGATGTAATAATTTCGTAAGCACTTCTAGTAAATAGCGTGATGATACCTAAAGATATAGGCACATCCATATTGATGAATTTTTGCTTAAGACCTTTCCATGCCGAAATTAAATATTCAGTACTACTATAAAAGAATACAGGTAAAGAAAGTAGCAAGTTTAACCTACTAAAGAATTTTACAAACTCTGTGTCTGATTCGGCTCCCATACCCAAATACTCTGGAATACTTAGCAGCATAATATTGCCAAAGCAAAAGCCAGCGATACCGAGCTTAAAGTAAAAGCTTTTTGGAAGTCCTTTTTTACGTTCGTTTTTTTTTGGAGATGAATCTATTTGTGGAGGATAACCTATTTGTTCAAGCAGTTCAGCAAGCTGCCTTAAACTGATTTGATCTTCTTTAAAAGTGATGGTTACTTCTTTTTTGGGGAAATCGACAATTACGCGTAAAACAGCATCGTGCAATTTATTTAGGTTTTCCAGTAACCATATACATGAGCTACAATGTATGGCAGGAATAAAGAATGAAATACCAGTAATTTGATTGTTGGAGAAATGGATATATTCATCTCTAATAGATTCAATATCCAGAAATGCATATTTCTGAGTGGTGCTTTTCTTGTTTTTTAAACCGGGAGTTTTTTCAATCTGATAATAGTTGCACAGATTACTTTCTTGTAAAATCTCATACACAGTTTTACAACCTTCACAGCAAAAAAGCTTATCGTGTGCAGTAATTGGGTGTTTACCACAGTCATCACCACAGTGATAACATTTAGTTTGTAGCTCAGGGTTAAATGCATTCATCTTAATTAGTGGTTTAGTAGTAGATCAAATTGAAAAAAAATATCTCCTCTCCAAGCGAAGAGGAGATATCCCAAGCTATTTATTGGCTATCTCAAAGCATACATCAATGCATTGCATATCTGTTACAAAGATGTAGTAAAGTGCTTATAGTGCACATGATGTATTTCTACTTCGAAATATGATTGATATCATAAAATATATGGATTCCATTACTCTGCAGGGATATCTTCTAATTCTTTCAAGTTTGCAGTCAATTCTTCATCAGAAAGAAAGTGATTTGTGAGCTTTCCGGCGTAGTAAGCCTCATAGGCACTCATATCAAAATGTCCATGTCCACACAGATTGAAAAAATAGTTTTGCTCACACCTTTTGTTTTAGCTTGATTTACTGCGTTTTGTTAAAAGTTTTAGTGAGGTTACTTTATTATAAAGTAATTATCATGAGTGGTTTTAATTTAAATAAAAAAGCCTTTTTTTGAGCGGTTTTTGAAGATTTTAATGGGATTATTAGTTTGATGAATATTATAGAATGAACAAAATATCAAAAGATTTTTTTAGTAGATACTAAACAGGCTTAATCAGCTTTTTAAAAAATCAATATTTTCTCACATACTTATTTGCACAAACTGCATCATTTTATTGCAGAATTGTTTATAGATTTGCAACATGAAGAATATCAGGAATTTTTGCATTATTGCTCACATAGACCATGGTAAAAGTACCCTAGCAGATCGCTTGCTTGAGTCAACACAAACTGTGACTCACAGAGAAATGCAGGCGCAGTTGCTAGACGATATGGACTTGGAAAGGGAAAGAGGTATTACCATTAAGAGTCATGCTATTCAAATGGACTATCTGTTTGAAAATGAGGTGTATACATTAAACTTGATTGATACTCCAGGACACGTCGATTTTTCATACGAGGTATCAAGAGCTATTGCAGCTTGTGAAGGTGCGCTTTTAATTGTAGATGCTGCACAGGGAATTGAGGCTCAAACCATATCTAACTTGTATCTTGCATTAGATCAAAATCTTGAGATTATTCCTGTTTTAAATAAAATTGATCTTCCAAGTGCAATGCCAGAAGAGGTTTCTGATCAGATTATAGATTTGATCGGTTGCGAACCTGAAGATATTATTAAAGCCAGTGCCAAAGAAGGAATTGGAATTAGCGACATTCTTGAAGCGATAGTAAAGAGAATTCCTGCTCCTAAAGGTGATCCTGAAGCGCCATTACAAGCATTGATTTTCGATTCAGTATTTAACTCATACAGAGGGGTAGAAGTTTATTTCCGTGTAATGAACGGGCAAATAAAGAAGGGAGATGAGGTAAAGTTTGTGGCAACAGGTAAAACTTATGGTGCAGATGAAATTGGTATCCTAAAATTAAAACAAACTGCAAAAGATACGATCTCTGCGGGTAATGTAGGCTACTTGATTTCTGGAATTAAAGTAGCTAGAGAAGTAAAAGTAGGTGATACAATTACGCATGTAAGCAGACCTTGTAGTACAGCTATTAAAGGTTTCGAGTTTGTAAAACCAATGGTATTTGCTGGTATTTACCCTGTTGATACTACAGAGTTTGAAGAGCTAAGATCTTCTATGGAGAAATTGCAGTTAAATGATGCTTCTTTGGTTTGGGAGCCTGAAACTTCTGCTGCATTAGGTTTCGGTTTCCGTTGTGGTTTCCTTGGTATGCTCCATATGGAAATTGTACAGGAAAGACTTGAAAGAGAATTTGACATGACTGTAGTTACTACAGTTCCATCGGTTCAATTTAAAGCTTATAGTACAAAAGGTGAATTGATTATTGTAAATGCACCTTCTGATATGCCTGCTCCAAACCTAATTGACCATATTGAAGAACCTTTCATCCATGCATCAATTATTACAAAGGCAGATTTTGTAGGCCCTGTAATAGCACTTTGTATGGAAAAGAGGGGACAACTTAAAAACCAGATTTATCTTACTTCTGATAGAGTGGAGTTGAAGTTTGATATGCCACTAGCAGAAATCGTTTTTGATTTTTATGATAAATTAAAGACAATCTCAAGAGGTTATGCTTCTCTCGATTATGAAATAACTGGCTTTAGAACGTCTAAATTAGTTAAGCTAGATATTATGCTCAATGGAGAATTGGTAGATGCACTTTCTGCAATTGTGCACAGAGATAAAGCTTATGAGTGGGGTAAGAAAATTTGTGAGAAACTGAAAGAGCTTTTACCTCGTCAGCAGTTTGAAATTGCAATACAGGCAGCTATTAGTACAAAAGTTATAGCACGTGAAACTGTAAAGGCATTGCGTAAAAACGTATTAGCTAAGTGTTACGGTGGTGATATTACTCGTAAAAGAAAGCTGTTAGAGAAACAGAAAAAAGGTAAGAAAAGAATGCGCCAAGTTGGTAATGTGGAAATTCCGCAAGAAGCCTTTATGGCGGTTTTAAAACTTGATTAATTTAAATCCTGCTTAACGGCAGGATTTTTTATTTATATGCATCAGCAACTTTTAAAGGAGATAGATCACTCATACAAAAGAGCTAACTTTTTGTATAGCTTATTTTGGGATAAAAATTCTTCAAGTTCTATACATTTTGGCTATTGGGATAAAAGCATAAAAAACCACAGTCAGGCTCTACAATTACATAAAGAGAAACTTTCTGAGATGGCGAATATATCTAAGCAAGCTAAAGTGCTAGATATGGGTTGTGGAGTAGGAGGCGGAGCTTTTTTTCTCGCTCAAAAGTTTAATGCACAAGTTACTGGTCTAAATATTTGTAGTACTCAATTAAAAGAGGCGAGGCAAAAAGCCAAAAGGTTGAATGTAGACAGTCAAGTGAATTTTTTGGAATTAGATTATCTACATAGCCAATTAGAAAATGATACATTTGATGTAATCTGGGCTACAGAAAGTTTTTTTCATTGTGATGACAAGACCAAGTTTATACAAGAGTGTTATAGGTTATTGAAGCCCAGAGGAGTTTTATTAATTGCTGATTATTTCATTTCAAGACAACCAGATAATGCAAAAGAAACATCTCTTATGAATAACTGGTTCGATGGTTTTCATATTCCTTATTTACTAAGTAGAGATCAGTTTGAAAGTGAGATAGCAATAGCTGGGTTTGATGAGTTTCATTACAAAGATGTGAGTGAAAATGTGGTGCCAAGCTCAAATAGATTGTTTTTGTTAGGCTATATTGGAGTAATAGCAGCATTTCCGTTGAGAATTTTCCCTAAGAATATAAGAAAACAATTACCATTTCAAGAAAGACATGCATTGTCTACTAAATGCCAGCACAAAGCATTAAAAAAAGGTTTGTGGGAGTACGGCTTTGTTTCTGCAATAAAGTGACTTATCCCCAATCGTTAAAAATGATGTCACCCAATGTTTGTGGTTTCCAGAAAGAGAACTCTGCAAACTCATAAAAAGTAAGTCTTTTTACAGTAACTGCATCATCTTCATTATCTGCATCAACAGTTATAGAAAGGTAATCACAGGTAAGTACTTCATAATTATTCTTAAAAAATGTAGCTAATTGCTCATTATCAAAAAACTCATTTTCTGGCAAATCAAAATCTGCTTGATTGATGTTTTTAATATCAAGTACTTTACTAAATGCAATTATGGGATAATATCTGTTACAGAAAATTAAGATATAGCTATTATCTGGCTTAAAAACTACTGCAAGATGGTAGCTTTTAGTTTCACTTAAAGTAAAATCGTAAAATGCCTCTAGTAGATAGCCTGTCTTTTCAACTAAATTTTCACAAGCTTTTCTAAATTGATAAACATCGATAGATGCAGGTGTATCTTCACCTTCTTTATAAAATCCTGAAACTCCTGGGGGTAATATATATTTGCTAGTTTTGCTCATTGCTGTAATAATGTTTTGTGTTTAATAGATACTTACATTATCAGTAGTTTTTTGGAAGGTTCCGTTTTTTTCCAGTTCTAAAGTAACTGTAAATGTTCTTAAGCCTTCTCTAGGAGCGCCTTCACCAACAATATTAGGAATTAATTCAAAGCCACTTTCAATTCTACCAGATTCTGAACCAAATCTTTCGATAAATTCATCAACAGGTAAGCTTGTTTCTGGCTCATTTATAAATGCTGCATAGAATACATCATTTAATAATTCTCCTGTAGGAAAAACATCATTGTAATCTTCACTACTTATTATTTCTATACTCTCTATTACATCGTTCGCTTGGTATCCATTAGAATAATTGAACCAGTCGCTAGAACCAAGAGAGACTACATTTTCTGCATTTAAATTAACCAAAATAGAAAACTTAGAAGCTTCTAGCTCAGCATTATTTGCAAGTGTATCTCTGGTTTCAGTATTTAAAAGCATAAGGTCCATGGTTTCCCATTCGTATAGTTGTAATTCCCTACCACAAGAGGTTATTAACAACATAGCTAACACTGTAAATACTGAAATTTTTATATAAACAAATTTTGCTTTCATAGCTCGGAAACGAAACAGGATTTTTTATTCAAAATGGTAACAGTTGTTTTGAATAAAAAATCCTGTATTCATCATTTTATTTTGCTTAATGTTCAGGCAAAAATAAGAGAGTTAATGATTAATGCTGAGATTAGTTTAAAAAAAACTATTATCCTCTTCTTCCTCAGCTTCATCATTATTTAATCCAGAGCTTATCTCTTTTAATTTTTCCCAATCTACAGTATCAATAGTACCAACTTTAGGAATGATATAAATAAGAAAACGTTGATTGAGTTTTTCATTATTGTTTACTCGACCAATACCTCCTGTACCGCTACCAGAAATAATTACTTGGATTTTATCCTCATCAAATTCTACTCCTTGTCGGTTCCAAAGTTTTTTAAGTTGGAGAGCTCTTTCGTAACTTAATTCGTAGTTACGAGAATAGTTGTCTTTTGAAGCACTACCTTCAATTACAAGCAAGTATTTAATATTTAAGCTTGATTCAAGACTATCCATAAGCGTTTTAAGTGCCCGACCAGCATTTTCTAACATTAGGTGGTACTCTTGTTTAATGATGGCACTTCCTGTAGAAAACTGTACATCAGACTTTAGCACATGTCGCTTATACTGCGGTTGATAGGCAAAGTACCTAGAATCTAATTTAGAAATTGCTTCTTCAATTTCTTTTAACTTTCTAAACTCTTCTTCCATTACCAACAGCCTGCCTCTTTCATTCTCTAGTTGTTTTACTAATGAGTCTGCCAGATTTTTTTCAGAAATTAAGTAGCTGCTAATTCTGTCAAGTTCTTCTTCTTGTTGGGCAATCTTATCGCTTCGTAATAAAAGCTCTTGTTTTAGATCTTCGAGCCCAGCTTCTTTATCTTTGAACATTTTATAGCTCAATACAAAGAGAGTTAGGGTAATTATGAACAAGGCCGTCATTAAATCAGCATAACTTGCCCAGAATATATTTTTAGAATCGTTTTTCATAACAGTGATGTTTTGAGATTCATGGAAATTAATAAACTCGATTTTTTAATCAATTTCTTACATATAAAGTGGGATAATCTCATTGCTGAGATACCAAATGCCAATAGTGATTCCTAAAATAAAGAGAATAGTACCTAAAAAGGTAAATAGGCGGAATGTGAAAGAGTTAAGAAAACTTCCACTACTTGACTCAGAACCGTCTAACGATTTTTGTAAGAAAGAATAAAGGTTTCCGATTTGTGCCGCGATTTGTTTGTTAGAAGATTCTGTTTCTTCTAATCTGGCAAGTATCGCTTTATTTACAGTTTTACTTTCTTCGTAAATATCTGTTGAAGCACCATTTTCACTTACAGCAAGTTGTTGAATTTTTCCATCTACTCTAATTAAGTGATCATCAATTTCTTGAGTCATGCTGGCAGTTCTTCTGGTAATGTTACCAATCGTCTCAGATTGTTTTACTACCAAATCGTTATTGTCTCTTATAGATTGGGCAATGTGTTTTAAACCTGGCTCGAGACCTTTAATACCTTCCATCACTTCTTGTAATTCTTCAAATCGCTTAAGCGTATTACCTAAAGAAGTACTTAAATTATGTTGGTAGCTGGTAAACTCATCTGTAAAAGCAGAAAGTTGATATTGAATTTTCTTCATATCAACCGGCATTGCTTTGTACGATCTTGATATAAGGTTAATTCTAATAAAGTTGAGGTATTCATAAAGATCATTATCACGATCTTTTTTAGCCTCTTTATATATGTAATTACTTCTTACAGTTAAAAATAGTCCGAAAGCAGAGGCTATCATACCTATTAATACACCACCTATAAAAGATTGTATGGCTGAGTCGCTGACACCCATACTAGCAATTTTAATAAGACCGATAATTACACCAGTAAATGTACCTAATAGACCTAAGTATAGCGGAAACGCAATAGATGTATCGATGCTATCTTCCAAAGTTTTAGATTTTCTTTCGGCAAGATCTTGTACATCGGTAATGTTAGCCGCCCCTTTGTTTCTAATTATATAGTTGTTTGTCGCTTCAACTATTTCAATAAAAGTTTTGCTATATGAATTATCTTTTTTGATTAGCGCAATTTTGTTGGCTTCTATTAGAGCTGTATCCTCGTCAGTGCCTGTGCCATCTTTGTGTAAACTTGTGTATTCAAACCCCAATTTGTGACCTGCCGGGAAAATTTTTCTAATTTTTCTGATAGTGTTGTTATTGCTAAAAAATACACCTAACTGAGCCAGAATAATTACGAGAATTACCACTGCCTCGATTATGAAATACGAATCACCTAAAATCATTTTGCAGTATTTAGTTGAAAAAAAATGTTTGTCAAAAAATCAAATAATTGTTCAAATAATATCTTTTATTCGAAATAAGCAAAATATATACTGAAAACCAGCAAATTGATAGTTGTTTTTTACGATTGGGTAAAAAGAAGGTTAAATAGGACAAAAACATTACATATATAAATAATATTTAGGTAGTTTTTATCTTAAAAATAATGTTAGCTTTGCAAGACTTTAATAAAATCTTGTTTGGATTTTTTGCTAGAGTTAGTCTCACAGCACAAACAAATTTTTTATAGAACTATAAGGTTTAGCTTTTTCAACTGAATGCTTCCAATTACTATTTCAAAAAAATATATCCAAAACATAGGTTGGTTACTTTTCGATTACGGATTGAGAATGGTAGGAGGCTATTTTGTGATGATTTGGCTTGCTAGGTTTCTAGGGCCTGCAACTTTTGGAGTTTTAAGTTATGCTTTAGCAAATGCTGCAATTGTTACTGCAATTGGAGTAGCTGGTTTACATGGTGTAGCAATAAAGTTTTTAGTTGAAAATAAAGACCAACATAATGAAACAGCAGGTACTATCTTTTATATAAGGCTGATTGCCTCAATAATTTGTTATGTTGTATTAGCTGCTTTCTTATATGTAGAGTATAATAGTTTCCCGCCAAAGGTTTTATTGAGCTTATTAATTGGCTTAAAGGTAGTTTTAACTCCTATCACTGTAATTGAATTATATTTTGACGCAATTGTTCAATCAAAATATAGAGTTATTGCTCGCAATATTGGTTATGGGATAAGGTCTGTATTAATTATATTTTTTATTTTATTAGAATGGCCTTTAATTCTATTAGGATTCATTTTCTTTTTTGAAGAAGTATTTGGTGTAATAGGCTTATTATTTTTTTATAAACATAAAGCAAAGGAAAAACTCAATAAATGGAAGTTTAAAAAAGACTTAGCTAAAGAACTCATGAGTGAAGCTTGGCCAATGGTCATTTCATCTGCAGGTGCAATTTTATATGTAAAAATTGATCAGATTATGATAGTAGAAATGCTAGATGATATTCAAGGTGGGTACTATGGCGTTGCAGTTAAGATATCAGAGCTTTTCTCTTTTATTCCAGGTCTTTTAGTAGGTACATTTTTTCCTGCTATTATCGAGAGTAAAAAAGTCGATATAAAAGGTTATAAGCTGAAAATGCAGAAACTAATATTATTGATGATGTTAATTGCTGGATTCTTAGGCTTAGGTATTTATTTATTTGCAAATCAAATAGTTTACTATTCGTTTGGAGAAGAATTTTTACCGGCAGTTTCTATAGTAAGAATACATATTTGGACATTAGTTTTGTCCTTTTTAGCTATTGTGTTAAGTAGATGGCTAATTGTTGAAAAATTAACTAAGTTTTCATTATTAAGACATTTACTTGGAGTAATAGCGAATGTGGGATTAAATTTTTTACTTATTCCAACAATGGGGGGAGAAGGTGCTGCTATTGCTAGTATAATTTCTTTATTTTGTGCTGTTATACTTTTTGCAGTTTTTGATAAAAAAACATTTGAGTTTTTAAGACTTTTATTTTCATCTTTTTTTGTCTTCCGATTTCTGAAATAATATTTTTTGCAATGCAAATTTTAAGAAGAGTATTTCAAATAATTTTATATAAAATCAAAAAATATATCATTGTTTTCTTAAGCTTTATTGGTCTTGGGTATGTATGTTGGTTGGTTGATACTTATGTAAAGTTAAGATATAAGTTTGAGGCACTTTACTTAGGGACAAAAAGTAATAGAAAGAGTAAATACAATCTATTTAACTTTAGGCGAAATATTCATCGATTGGAAAAAGGGCTATCTTATGCTACTTTAAAAGACGTATTTGCAGAGGATTATATTTATGATACAGTTTATTGTCTAAGAGAAGGAGAAAAGAATTCGGCCTTTGATGAAGATAGTATTACTTGGGGAAAAGCGGTATTGAAAGAATATTTTTCTAAAGTAGAACATACTGAAAAGGTAAAGAAAGCTTATTCGGTTTTCCAGCCTTTATTAAGTACAAATCGTTTTGCTGAAAATGAAATTCCATATTTAGAATCAGAAAGAGCTCAATCAGATATTTCTTATAGTCAGTTGATGAATATGGCTTTGAGAAGAAGAAGTATAAGGCATTTTATTGATAAAGAAGTAAGTGAAGATGTGATTAAAAAAGCTTATGATATTGCTAAAATGTCTCCAAGTGCATGTAATAGGCAGTCTTTTCAATACTACTTTTATAATGAGAAGTCTATTGTGAAAAAGTTATCTCAAATACCTGGAGGAGTTGCCGGATATGATATACCTACAGTAATAGTGATTGTGGGTAATTATAGTGGCTATTTTGATGAGAGAGATATAAATGCTCCAGTTATAGATGCTTCACTTGCAGCTATGGCATTTTTATTTGCTCTTGAAACTTTAGGATTGGGGAGTGTATGCATCAATTGGCCTAATCTACCAGATCGAGAGGCTAAAATTAGAAATGTTTTAGATTTGAAGGCTTCTGAGTTCGTAATTATGATGATAGGAGTGGGCTATCCTGATCCGAATGGTAAGATACCATTTTCAAAAAAGAGATCAGCGGATGAAGTAGTGAAAATTAACAAACTAATAAAGTAATATGAATATTTTAATTATAGGAGGACAATTTCATAATAAAGGTGCATACCTTATGGTAATGACAGTAATGAAAGAAATTAGGAAAAGATTAAATGGAGTTACTATTGTGTTTAGTAATTATCTTCCACTTCCAGAGCCTCTTTTAGCTGACGATGTAAAGCTATTAAAAAGGCCAATTGTTCATGTTGGTTATAGTAAAAAAAAATTTAAAATATATTTTGAGTTTGGTTTTTTAATTAATCACTTAAAGTCTTTTACAAAAGGCGATATAAAATTCTCTGAAATAGATGTAATAATTGATATTGCGGGTTTTGCTTATGGTGACCTTTGGGGTATTAGTCCTATTGAAAACCTTAACTATTTATTAAAGAAAGCTAAAAAACATCAAATTAAATATATAACTCTTCCTCAAGCTTTTGGTTCTTTTGAAAAGCAAGGAATAAAATATGAAATGCTAAAAGTAGTTAAAAGTGCCGATTTAATTTATGCGAGAGATAAGGTTTCTAAAATGTATCTAGATAAACTTTCAGATACTAAATCTAACAAAGTGAAATTGGCACCTGACATCACATTGACGATGAATAATGAAGATATACAGACTAATATTGATCCTAAATATTGTTGTATAGTCCCCAATGAACGAATGCTTGATAAAGGTGATGCTTCATGGAAAGAAAATTATATTCCATTATTAAAGAAGATGGCTGATGTTTTAGTTAAAGAAAATATACAAATCAAAATATTAGTACATGATTCTACTAGTGGAGATATGGTTTTAGCAAAAAAATTATTAGAATTAATTTCTGCTGAATATTGTAGTTTGATACAAATAGATGATCCAATAGAGATTAAACATTTAATTGCGGGATCATTGTTTTTAGTTGGTTCTAGGTTTCATTCAATTGCCTCAGCTTTCTCTAGTAACGTACCTTGTTTAGGCATAGGATGGTCACATAAATATAAAATGTTATTTGAAGACTATAGGATGGAAGATTATGTATATGATAAGCCAAATGAATTAGAGATGCTAAGATCTTTACAAGATTTAATTCAATTTGATGAAAATTTGAGTTTAAGAAATGTTATTAGAAACGCAAATAGTGTGATAAAAGATAAAAATGATTTGATGTGGCAAGAAGTTTCAAGTTTGATTTTGAGCTAAACTTCGATTTAAAACTTCAAAATAAATCTAGTGAAAATCTTATTTATTTCTCATTATGGTTCACTCTATGGTGCCAATAGGTCCTTGTTTGATTTAATAATAGGCTTAAAAAAAAAAGGAGTAATTCCAATTGTACTATTAGCAGAAAAAGGGGATTTTAGGGATTTACTGATTAAGAATGATATTGATGTTAAATGTATTCATTTTTTCCCATGGATGATATGGGAAAAGAAGAAATATAAACTACCAGGTAAAATATTCTTAGATGTTTTGAAGTTTCCCTACATTTTAAACTTTGCTAATAAAAAAAAGATAGATATAATATATTCAAACTCTTCTGTCTTTGGTTTAGGAGCCTTTTTGGCTTATTTACTTAAGAAGCCTCATATATGGCATATAAGAGAATTCGGTTGGTTAGATTATAAGTTAAAACATTTTTTACCTAAAAAAATCATAAAGTTTTTTTATGAAAATGCATCTCATATAGTAGCAATTTCCAACGCTATAAAAGATGAAGTACTTAAAGGGATAAATGCACCTATAGATGTAATCTATAATGGGATCGTAGGTCAAAAAGAGCAATCTCCTTTAATAGAAAAGAATTTAAAAGAGATTAATTTCTCTATAATAGGTAAAATAATGTCTACTAAAGGGCAACATGTAGCACTAAAAGCTTTTAAGAGATTTAACGATAATTTTCAAAACTCGAATTTATTTATTGTTGGAGATGGTGATGATAAATATTTACATGATTTAGAAAATTATGTTTTATTGAATGGTTTAAAAGAAAAAGTAAAGTTTACAGGGTATATTACTGATGTAGAGAGTGTATATATAAATACTCATGTCTTACTGATGTGTTCTCAATTTGAAGGTATGGGAAGAGTAACTATTGAGGCAATGTCTAGGGGAATACCTGTGATTGGGTTTTCTAGTGGTGGTACAATTGAATTGATCAATAATGGTATTAATGGGTTGTTGTATCATAAATTTGAAGATGATCAAGAGTTGCATTCCCTAATGTTAGAAATGGTTAAATCCCAAAATATTTATAAATCTTACTGTGAAGAAGCACTATTGTCTAGCAAAAGATTTTCAAAAGAACGATATGTGAATTCAATTTGGCAAATAATTGATTCTAATATTTCAAAAAGCACTTATTATTAATATTAATGATAAGTGCTCATAAGTATTAAAGTGTTTTGAACACTAGTAAATTTTTTAAGGATGCAATTCCATTATAATATAAATCGTCAAATTAAAAATCTTATTACTACTATAAATAAATGCTTTTCTATATATGATGAATTCTAGTAAGCCAAAGATATCGATAATTATTGCGGTTTATAATAGTGCTTCCTATTTGAATCAATGTTTAGAAAGCTGTATTAAACAAACTTATCCTGAAGTTGAAGTTATTGTGATAGATGGTGGATCTACAGATGGTTCTGTAGAAATTATCAAAACTTACGATAAAAATTTACATTATTGGATATCTGAAAGCGATGAGGGAATTTATGATGCATGGAATAAAGGACTAAAAAAAGCTAGCGGTGAATGGATTTGTTTTATTGGATCTGATGATTTCTTGTGGAATAAGAATGTTTTGGATGAACTATACCAAGAATTATTGGATGCTAAAGAAAGAAAAATTCGATTATTATATGGAAAGGTAAATATAGTTTCTGAAAAGAATCTGAATATTCTAAGTATAGAGGGCAAACCTTGGAGTATATGTAAGCCAAAAATCAAAAACTACATGACTTTTATGCATTGTGGTACATTTCATCACATAGGCTTGTTTAAAGAATATGGTTATTTTAATTCTTCTTTTAAATTAGCAGGAGATTATGAATTTATTCTAAGGGAACTTAAAAAGACTGATCGTGATGCTATGTTTGTAGATAATGTTACAGTTGTAGGTATGAGAATAGGTGGAGTAAGTAATAGTTTAAATTCGAGATTGGAGGCTGCTAAAGAAACTAGTTTGGCTAGGAAAGTTAATAATATTAATAATTTCTCTAAAGAATTATTTTTTTGGAAGTTGAGACTTAGGATATATGAGAAAGTGAGAGTAATATTTGGAAAGTCTTTATCAAATAATCTTGCTAATTATTATAAATATTTTAAGACTGGGAAAAAGATATGGTCTGAAGGTGAAAAATAATTTTTTACAAGGGAGATATTTAAATAGAATAAATTGTACTTATACGAAAATAGGCATTTAAAAAATTATTTAAGCATTTGGCTTATATTTATTTTTATTACATCATATATTATGTTTCCTTTTATAAAAGGAAGTATACCAGGATATATTTTTGCTTTTTTATCATTTCCTATAGTTTTTTTGCTCTCTAAAAAACAAGTATCTCAATACTTTTTATTGTTTGTGTTAATTTTCTTGTTTTTTATATTATATAGTTTTGCATCACAGATATTACTCTTTCTATCTTTTTTATTAAATCTTCTTCCTGAGCCAATTGATGTTGTTTTTATAAGTGAAGATTCTAATATTATTTTGAAAAAAAGCTTGTTTACGCAAAGTATATATTTTATCGCATGTATACTTTTTTTCTTATTTGTGCTATTTTTTTATGATGCAACCAAGCATGATAAGTACATTCTTCTTGGTGTTTTGTTAATGATTTTTTATGGATGTTATGAGTTCATCTATTACTTATTTAGTAATGGTAAAAGTGGAGATTTTATTTCAAACAGATATTTTGGCGATTTACCTGTTGTAGTGAATGGTATAAATAAAGGTAGCTCAGCACAAGGGATGAATATTTTTGGTTATCATTTACTCCGTTTTAAAAGTTTAACTAATGAGCCATCAATGTATGTTTTTAGTTTACTACCAGTAGGTATTTATTTTTTTCATATAAAAAAAATTAAGTTTTCTATCCTTGTAATAGTTACCTTATTTTTAACCTTTTCAACCACATTTGTAATTGGAATATTTATTTATTTTGTCTGTCGATTATATTATAAGGGGATCTCAAATAAATATAATTTTTACGGAATATTATTATTAATAATATCGACAATTATTTTTTTTCCATACCTAGTCGAGTTTATAGAGATTTCATTAGTTGAAAAAATTACTTTACAAAATAGTTCTGGGACTCAGCGCTTTGATCATTTCTTAATTCATCTAAAATATTTTATAAATATGCCCATATGGAATCAATTATTCGGAATAGGGTTTGGTTACATTAGGGCTACAAATTATTTTTCCTGTATTTTAGTTAATAATGGGTATTTAGGTTTTCTTTTTTTGACATTTGTGTTTTTCTATCCCATTTTTAAGTTAAAAAGATCGGAGAGAAATTGGGGGCTAAAGTTTTCATTAATTGTAATGTATATAACATTAATGATATCAGTTCCAGAAATTTTTTATTTATCAATTTGGTTGTTTTTAGGTATGGCTTATAATCAGCTGCTTTTAGAAACAGAAAAAAAATTAATCTTAAAAATTTAAATGAAAGTTGCTATCAATGGTAGATTTTTAAGTCAACCATTAACAGGTGTACAAAGGTTTGCTATAGAATTAACCAAAGAGTTACTTAAAATATATTCAGATATTAGGATTTTAATGCCTAAAGCCTCATCAAGATTGGATGAGGCTAACTCAGAGTTTAATTGCAATATTATAGAAGTAGGGTGTTTTAGTGGTGTGATATGGGAGCAAATTGAATTACCAATATGGATTAAGAAAAACAATGCATTTTTAATTAATTTTGGTAATACTGCTCCAATATTATTATCAAGACAGATTGCTGTTATTCATGATATTAGCTTTGTTAGATATCCAAAAAATTATTCTATATTTTTTAGAGCTTATTATAGAATAGCCATACCAATAATTTTAAGAAGAGCAAAATATATAGCAACTGTAAGTGAGTTTTCAAAAAATGAAATATGCGGTTTTTATGATGTTTCTACTGAAAAAGTATCGGTAATATATAATGGAGTTTCAAGATTTTTTGAGAAATTAAAAACAATTGAAAAGAATAATATCAATACGAATAAATATATTTTATCTGTTTCATCTATTAAGCCTCAAAAAAACTTTAAAGGATTAATAGAAGCTTTTAATAAAATTGATGATAATGTTTTGGAGTTAATTTTAGTTGGAGATATATCAAATAAAATCTATGAAAATGAGACTTATAAAATTGATTATAATAAAAAAGATAGGGTTAAATTTGTTGGTAGGGTTTCAGATAAAGAACTGAAAGAATTATATTTTAATGCATTATTTTTTGTGTTTCCCTCATTTTATGAAGGTTTTGGAATACCACCAATAGAAGCTCAAAATTGTGGCCTACCAGTAATTTGTTCTAATGTATCTTCGCTTCCAGAGGTGATGAAAGATTCTGTTTTATACTGTAATCCAAAAGACCCAAATGATATTAAAGAAAAAATAGAATTATTAATCAATGATACTGAATTAAGGAATAAATTAAGAAATAAAGGCATTGAAAATGCCAAAAACTTTAGTTGGAAAAAATCAGCATTATTATTAGCAGATATTATCAATAAAGATATAATGAATGAAAAATAATAAGAAACTCAACTTAATTCAATCAATTTCAACTTATGCTATATTTGGATTTCCACTATTTTTTGTAAGAGTAAATAGTTTTCTTGTTATAATTTGGAGTATACTATCATTTTTAATTTTTATAATTAATAATCCTAAAATTGAAAAGTCTGCAGTTATTACATTTTCATTATTACCAATATATTTGTTAGGATACTTAATAAGCCCATTTTTTTCTGATAATTTATCTGGTTCATTATTTCAACTTGAAAAAAGAATATTTTTATTGGTCTTCCCACTATTTTTCTTGCTAGCAGGATTCAGTATTGATGAGAATAAAAAGAAAATATCTTTAATATGTTTTTCAATAAGTTGTTTATTGATATGCATTATTGGATCGATACATATTACAAATCTCAATGGATGGGTGAACTTCAGTGAGGTCGATAGCTTCAAAAATATATATAGAGAAGAAATTTCAAATATTATGTCAACTCATCCTACGTATTTAGGTTTGAGTTTTGTATTTGGGAGTTTTATTGCAGTAGAATATGCAATGAATTATTTTAAGAATAAGAGTGATTTTAAGTTTGGTATATTGCTTTCTTTTATCTCATTAATTCTGATTTTTTTCACTATATTAATCGCAGTTAGAATAGCTTTAATAGCATTGGTTATTATTTCACCTATTTACATTTTTATGAAAATAAAGAAAAAGAAAAATGCTATTATCGTTGGGATTTTATCATTAGCTTTTTTTTTATTATTAACCTATTTTACTCCTTCTATTTATTCACGTTTTGAAGAATCGTTTAAAACAAGTTTAACACCGCCTAAAGGTAAGCATCATAATTCTACGAATATAAGGGTCGCTATTTATAGTTGTTGTATTGAATTACTTGAAAGTAATTGGTTATTTGGTTTTGGGGGAGAATTACAAAATAATCTGAATACCTGCTTAAGTAAATTTAAAACTGAAGCTTTTAAAATCAAAGACTATAATACTCATAATCAATATTTTCATTCTTGGTTAAGTTTCGGGATTTTTGGATTTTTGATTTACATATTGATAATATTTTCTTCAATATATTTAGCTATCAAGTATAAAAATTCATTGTTTTTGGTATTTATTCTGCTATGTGCAATATTTTCATTGACTGAGAATATTCTAAGTATTCAAAAAGGTGTGATATTTTTTAGTCTATTTTATTCATTTTTCATCAATAATATTTACCAATCTCATATTAAAAAATATATTTCAATTCAATGAAAATGTTCATTGATCATAATTATGTTGAACTATAAAATAGCTATTGTGCATGAATGGTTAGTTGATCATTCTGGTTCGGAAAAAGTTTTAGAGGAAATTTTAAATGTTTTTCCCAATTCCGATTTATTTGCTGTAGTTGAATTTCTTCCTGAGAATTTAAAATATTTTGTAAAAAGCAAAAAAGTAACAACTAGCTTTATCCAAAAATTACCTTTTGCTAAAAAGAGGTATAGGAATTATTTACCTTTGATGCCTTTTGCAATTGAACAGTTAGATGTTTCTAAATATGATATAGTGATTTCCAATAGTCATGCTGTTGCAAAAGGTGTAATTACAAATTCTAACCAAATACATATATGTTATTGTCATTCTCCGATTAGATACGCTTGGGATTTATACCATTCCTATTTAAAAGATGCAGGTTTAACTAACAACCTAAAAGGAATTTTAGCCAAAATAATTTTGCATTATATAAGAATTTGGGATTTATCTACTATTAATAGGGTGGATTATTTTATTGCTAATTCTTCATACATTGCTCAAAGAATATATAAAGTTTATAAGCGAGATTCAGTTGTTATTTATCCTCCAGTAAATACTTCTGATTTTGAACTTAATACATATAAATCTGAATATTATCTTACAGCTTCAAGAATGGTATCTTATAAAAAAATAGATGTTATTGTAGAAGCATTTAATAGAATGCCAGAAAAGAAATTAGTTGTAATTGGAGATGGACCAGAGTTTAATAAAATTAAAAGGATTGCAAAAGATAATATAGATCTATTAGGATACCAAGAATTTAGTGTTTTAAAAGAAAGAATGGAAAAAGCTAAAGCTTTTATTTTTGCAGCAGACGAAGATTTTGGAATTATGCCAGTCGAAGCGCAAGCATGTGGAACTCCTGTAATTTATTTTTCAAAAGGTGGTGCAAAGGAAACTGTAATTGAAAATGTAACAGGCATACCATTTTATTTGCAAAAACCAGAGGCGATTATTGATTCAGTGATTAGCTTTGAAAAAAAAAGCAATGAATTTAATTCTAATGATATTCATAAACATGCAAAATCTTTTGATAAAGAAAGGTTCAAGGTTGAATTGAAAGAATTTATAGTTCAAAAAGTAGAGGAAAGGTTTGTCTAAAAATAAATAATAATTGTTATAAATGGAGAATAAATATCAAGATGAAGTAGATATCACTTCATTGTTAAAGTTTTTATATCGGGCTGTAGCAAGTTTTTTTAAAGGTATTTTTGAGATAATTATCATCTTTCTTATTATCTGTAGAAAGTTCATAATTAGAAAGAAAGTCTATTTATTAATAGGTGTAATTTTAGGTGGAATAATAGGTCTTTTACTTTCTAATGCTGTTCCTCCAGTTTATCAAACAAGTTTAACTGTAGAGTCAAAATTTTTAAAAGGTTACGATTTTATCTATGAAATAAATAAGCTGAATGATTATTTCAAAGAGAAAAATTACCAAGTAGTATCAGATATTTTTGATGCTCCAATAAATAATGTACAATCAATTAAAGAAATATCTGCTGAATCTTATTATAGTCATTATAATATTTTTGAAAAATATGGGGACATAGAAAAAGTAGATTCATTGAGAACTGCAGAAGAAATGAATGCAACACTTTTTATAATTGAATTGGAGTTAAATGAGAATAATGTAATAATTTCTAATATTGAGAATTGGATAATAAATTATCTTAATACAAACTCTACATTAAATAAAAACTATAATGTGGAAAAAAATATATTAATAAATTCAAAAGAAAAAATTTTATCAGAATTGTCAAGTTTAGATACCTTAAAGAAGGGTATTAACAGAAAATTATTATCAGAAAATAATTCAAAAAATTCATCTTCACTTGAAATTTCTTTGAAAAATGATGAAGATATATTAAGAAACCCTTTAGAAATATATGAAAGTGACTTAGATTTTTTCATGCATTTACAGAGGATAGAGAAAAATTTGAATTTATTAGAAAAAATTACAGTGATAAATGGAGTTAAAAGTGTTAAAGGAAATAAAATTAATCATCTAAAAAAGAATGTACTGTTAGGATCTTTTATCGGATTATTAATTGTTATATCTATTTATATTTTAATATCAATAAATAAATATTTAATTTCCTTTGAAAAAAAATCCCAAAAAGTCTATTAAATTTGCAGCAATTTTGTCCCACCTTTCGTTATAGTTCTGATTAAATATGAAATGAGGTAAAAAGAATCAAAACTTACTGATGTAATATTTTTTAAGTAGAAATAAATTTTACTTGTTATATCAAATATAAGTTTGCGATTAACATTTACTAACAAGAAATACTTGTTTTTGCTCTCAGTATATAAAGTTTTTTGTTGTGTCAGAAAGATTTACTAGATATTCAAAGTATATAAGATATATTCATATACTTCTAGATACTTTTTTACTTAATCTGTCTTTTTTAATAGCCTATAATATAAAGTTTGATATAGGTGATCCTTACTTAGCTAGTAATTCAGATTATTTAAGATTGCTAGCATTCTTCAATATTATATGGTTGTTGTTACTATATGTTACTAAGCCATATAATAAAACAAGGATTGAGTCTAATCTAATTTCTGGGGTTTTTGCGTCTTCTATAGTAGTCGTAATCCTACATGGGTTAATACTCTCTTCATTTTGGGTAATTTTTCAAACATATTTTTATTCAAGGGAGCAATTGATTCTTACTTATGTTTTCCTAACTATATTTCTCTTAATCTGGAAGGTTTTATTTGTTTCGTTTTTAAAATATTATAGGCTTAAAGGATATAATGGAAGAAATATACTTATTATAGGTCAAGGACAACTTGCAGAGGAATTAATGGTGTTTTTTGGGAAACATCCTGAGTTAGGTTATAAAGTGTATAATATTGATGATATTTCGGATGATAAAAATAAAAAATACTCAAATTATATTACTGATTATTCTGATAGAAATGAAATTCATGAAATATATTGCTGTTTACCTCAACTCCATCCTGAATTTGTACAGAGTATAATAACATATGGTGAAGAAAGTAAAGTTAAAATCAAATTAATCTCTGACTTTAGAGGTTTTATCTCAAAGGGTGTTGATCTTGAATATTTAGATTATATACCAGTATTAAATATCAATAAAGCATCTATTGAAGATGTTAAATCTCGTATTGTAAAAAGAAGTTTCGATATATTTTTCTCACTTAGTGTATTATTTTTAGGTTTCCCAGTTTATTTTATAGTAGGAATAATTACAAAGCTTACTTCTGAGGGACCAATGTTTTACTCACAAGAAAGAGTAGGTCGCTGGGGAAAGCCTTTTAAAATATACAAATTTAGGAGTATGTACACAGATGCAGAGTGTACAGGTCCTAAACTGTCAAGTGATGAAGATCCTAGAATTACTCCATGGGGAAGGTTTATGCGAAAAACAAGACTTGATGAGATTCCCCAGTTTTATAATGTATTGATAGGAGACATGTCTGTTGTAGGGCCAAGACCAGAAAGACAGCATTTTATTAATCAGATTGTAAAATTAGCACCTCACTATAAAAAGCTACACTCAGTTAAACCTGGAATCACTTCAATAGGGCAAATTATGTATGGTTATGCTGAAAATGTTGAACAAATGGTAAAGAGATTAAGGTACGACATCCTTTATTTGAACAATATTTCAGTAGCATTTGACATGAAGTTAGTTATACTTACCTTAAAAGTAATGGTACAAGGTAAAGGAAAGTAAAGCTGAATGATGTATTAGAATAATTCAATGCCATCTACATATTATTCAGTTTTTTCTTGTTAATTAAACTATATTTTAGATAATAACCTCTACTATTTAGATGTTTCATAAGGGAAGAAATTATACAAAATACTTCCTTTAACTATGACAAATAGTATTTTAATTATTACTACCTCATTTATAATTGCGCTATTATTATATCCATCTTTAATACGCCTTCTCATATATAAGCTAGCAGCAGTCGATGTTCCAGATGCTCGAAAAATGCACAAAGCCCCAAAACCTTCAATGGGTGGGATTTTATTTTTTTTATTAGCCTTGGTTCCTGTATTAGTATATGTCGATTGGGAGTTGTTGAATTCTAGCGATGTATTTCTTGTAGCAGCTTTATTTTCAATATTACTTGTTGGCTTTTACGATGATCTCTACAATTTAAGAGCAAGATATAAATTATTATTTTTCGTTCCTGCAATCGCTTTTTTATTATTTGGTGCAGGAATAAGAATCACCAATTTAAATGGAATAATTGGGATTAATCAAATTGATACTTTTTCCTCATATGGATTAACCATTTTTGCTGTTATTGCTTTATCTAATGCTTTTAATTTAATTGATGGTATAGATGGGCTCGCTGCCTCTGTTGGCTTAGTAGCTTGCGGTGTTCTCGGTTACTTATTATATAATCAAGGATTTGTTTTTCATGGTCTATTATTGTTTGGTGTCGTAGGGACTATTCTTGCTTTTATAAAATTTAATTGGCAACCATCAAAAATATTCATGGGAGATACTGGATCTTTGTTTTTAGGATTTCTAATTACTGCTTCTTTGATCCGATTTGTAGAAAGCTCTCATTTAGAAATATCAACATCAGAAATTGTATTTATTAATCCAATTACATTTGCCTTAGCTGTTTTAATAATACCTTTCTTTGATACTTTCAGGGTTTTTACTATTAGAATAATAAATGGAAGATCACCATTTGATCCCGATAAAAATCATTTACATCACTTATTAATTCAAGCTGGATTTAATCATGCAAGAGCTACACTAATATTATTAGCTTCAAATGTGTTATTTATTTTATTAGCATTTGCTTTAAAGTCATTTAGTGATACGTCTGTGTTTTATATAGTTTTTGTTTTGGGCTTGACTTCAAGTGTTTCTTTGCACTTTTGGGTATATAAAAACTCATTTGAAAATAAACGAAAAATTGTGTTAGCTAGAATTGAAAATAGTCAGCTGAAGCAAACTATTTCTAAAGAATTACAACTACAAGAAGTAGAAAATGAAGCTGTAATGTCAAATTAGTATTATTATATTTTAGATAAATACAAAGAGGTTGGAATTATTTATGATTTCAACCTCTTTGTATTAGAGATCAATTAACTAATTTTTATTTCTAGGAATAAACTTTTTTTCTAAATCTATAGGTGCATTAGTTTGGATTTTTGGAGGTAAACTTTTGGGAAGTTCTTCCTCATCTTCTTCAGTAATGTCGATAGCTATCTTTTTTCTTGTAACAAAAATTGCTTTATCAGGCTTCTCATTAAATCTGAGTTTAAATCCTTTAAGTCTTGTTTCTGGCTCTTCTACTTCGTGTGGAGGGATAAACATGGCATCAACAGTCTTCTTAAAAGACATTTTTTCAAGTTTACTAGAGTCTGCAAAATACATCACCATAGCACTACAATCTATTTTATTCATACCCATTGTAAGTGTATCTGCTTCTAATGCGAAATAGATAGTTTGACAGTTGCCATTCACGTTTAATCTTCTAATATCGCTATTTATAAATCTAGCAACCATATCTCGTCCTTTAATCTGATTATAATTTCCGAGTGTATCTTGCTGGATAACAAATGAGTTATCAGTTAAAACAATAGAGTCAATTTCATTATTAGCAATGTAAGCTTCTATTAAATCTGCTTTAATTTGTTGTTGATCTTTCCATAATATAGGATCTCTAAACATGGTTATGGTTGAATCATTGTAATCGTAAATTAAAGAATCGCATTTACCAAGTAACTGATTTGAGAAGAGTTTTACATCATAATAGGCATGAAGTTGTCTTATATTATTGATCGTATCATTAATTGTAAGAAGTGTATCTGCTGCTAGGAAAAGTGAGTCAGAATCGCCAAAAGGCCTTTTCATTACAGCATATTTGCCATCTCTAGCAGATATTTTCGAGTTGCCATAATTTTCTCTATAAATTAAATCATCTCCTAAAGCGATTGCATTTTCTTGTTTACTTAATAGATAAACATTCCCTTTTACTATATTTAAATCTTTGTTTCGGTCACTATACATTCTATCACCAAGAAGTGTGTAATCTTCAGAGTCTAAATTTACTTTACCCTCAAAGTTTGTTACACCTGTAGTGGTATTATAGCTCCCACGATCGGCAATAAGATTACCATCTTCAGTAACAATTTTTGTTTCAGTATGGAAAAAGGCATCTTTTGTTGGTGTAAAGTAGGTGAGCGTATCAGTATATAAATCTTGATTCTTTACTGTATCCTCTAAAACAACATCTCCTTTAAAAGTGATTGCTTGTGAAGCGGCAAAGTAATTCCCTTTTTTACTAGTTAAAATACTTCCATTGTCTATTACTTTTCCTCCACTATAATAGAAAGCATTTCGTGTGCTAAGATTGTAAAAAAGCTCATTAGAATAGAGTGTAGTTGTACTATCTACCAAAACAACATTTCCGTGCATTTCTGCGATGTTTGAGCTATTATTATAGTACAATGTGTCACCTTTTAAGATCGCACCTTTTTTCTCTTTAATAAGAATATTACCAAATGCTTCAACATTTTTGTTTTTTGGGTTTTGAATTGCCAAGTCACAATACATATAAGTACTATCACGAACAAAAATTACTTGAGAGTTAGGGCCAGGCAAAATGTACCTCAAACCATTTTTTACCTCAAGTGTTTCTGACTGAATTAACTCAATCTTACCTTCTCCTAACTTCTGCTGTGCTTTAGCATCAAATTGATAGAAAATTGAAATTAGAGCTACAGCTATAAATAATTTATATTTCAACAAAGTATAATTGAATCTCACAAAAAGGGCTTTATTTTTCTTCAAATTTATGGATAAATCTTTTTTTCGATTTTTATTTAACAATTTTAACAAGAGAAAAATTTAACTCTTACTTAAATACATGTTTTTACAATCATTTAAAGAACACATAACTGTAAATAAATTATTTAAACCAACATCAAAAGTTTTAATTACTATAAGCGGAGGAGTAGATTCTGTTGTAATGACAAAACTTTTTTTTGATGCAGGGTTTAAGTTTGAATTAGCACATTGTAATTTTCAGCTAAGAGGAAAAGACTCCGAAAAAGATGCTGAGTTTGTACGAAATATAGCAGAAAGATATAATGTAGGTTTTCATATAGTGAGATTTGAAACCGAAAAATTTGCAAATGAAAACCAACTATCTACACAAATGGCAGCTAGGGAGTTAAGGTATAGCTGGTTTAAAGAAATTAGAAAAAATTTCGATTTTGATTGTATAGCTACAGCCCATCACGCAAACGACCAGTTAGAAACAATGCTTTCCAATCTTAGTAGGGGAACTGGTTTAAGTGGATTAAAAGGAATGCCGACGGATAAAAATGGCTTTATTAGACCAATGATATTTGCCTCTAAGAAAGACATTTTAGACTATGCTAAATTACATAAAATAAAATGGAGGGAAGATAGCTCAAATGTGTCTGAAAAGTATAAACGAAACCTAATTAGACGGAAGGTTGTACCAGTGTTAGAGCAGATTAATCCAGCATTAGTAAATCAACTTATTTTCACAACAGAGAGGCTTAGCGAGGCTGAAAAGATAGTTGAAAATGCCTATGTAGAGTTTGAGAAAAACGCAATTGAAAAAATTAATGACAAAGAAAGCAGAATATTAATAGCTAGTTTACAAAGCACATCATCGCCACTGTTGATGCTTGATGAATATCTTAAAAAATATGGATTTGTTTACAGACAAACTCGACAAATAATAGATCATTTAGAAAACAAAACAGGAAAAATATTTTATAGTAATAAATATGAACTGTTAGTAGATAGAGCATTCTTGGTATTAAGAGAAAAGAAAGAGATATCTAGTGAAATAACTGAAATTAATGAAAATGACAATAAAATTAAATTTTCAAATATAAATTTGAGTTTCAATACTATTGCTTTAACAACAGGTTATAAGATTCCCAAAATAAGTAATATTGGTTGTTTTGATCATTCTCAGTTAAACTTTCCACTTAAAATCCGCAATTGGAAAGAGGGAGATTGGTTTGTTCCGATTGGGATGAAAGGCAAGAAAAAAATAAGTGATTTTTTAACAGATGTAAAATTAAATCTTTTTGAAAAACAGAATGTAAAAGTTTTATGTTCAGGAGAAGATATAGTCTGGATTATTGGCTATAGACCAGATAATCGTTTTAAAATTACAGAACACACAAAAATCATATATAAAATTGAAATTTTTTGATATGCTAAACCCACTCAAAAAGACATATTCTGCAAGTGATAAGCAGTTATTCAGGTTCTTGCAGAAAAACCTTCTTTTTGAAAGGTTAGAAGATAATGAACTTGCTGAGTTTGTACCATTTCTTCATTTGAGAAGCTATAAAAAAAATGAGGCGATATTTTTCAGGAAAGATCCAAGCCAGGCCATTTATATTATTAAAAGTGGAGAAGTAGCTTTAAATCTTGATATTGAAGATAAATTTGAAGAATTAACTAGAATAGGGGTGGCTCAGTCATTTGGAGATAATGCACTTTTAGAATCTACTTATCGGATATATAATGCTGTTTGTACTACAGAAACCAGTGAGATATATGTACTTGCTACTACCAATGTGTTGGAGATTTTTGAAAATAATGTAAATATAAAAGCTAAAATGATGACGGCTATGGCCGAAAATTATGAAAAACAAAATGTAAATCTGTTTAGAGCTTATCAAGAATCTTTTGGGTTCTTCGATTTGGGTAGAGCTTTTATGAAGTTATAGTTGAATGATAAAGATAAAAAAATAGCCCAGATTAAATTATCTGAGCTATAAATGTATCTTATAAAGATTTAAATTGACTCAAATTAACTGCATCGAGAGATGTAAAAATGCTTTCGGGTAATTCTTCAAAAACTTCTATATCGGTTAACTGTCTCGGTCCTCTATCTCCAGAAAGTAATATTTCGCCATGTTTTTTATAATTTTTCCAAGGCAGAATAAATCCTGGCTCTTCGTCTTCGTAAGATTTAAAATAAGCCCATTGATTTACAAGATTTGTTTCCTTATCTATATAAACCTTGTATTTATTTTGCGGAGTAACTCCTACATCTTGAAAAGTCAACTCTAATACATCAGAAGGTTTATCCATCACAATTTCTTCTCCTACATACTTCAATGTAACGCCACTATCTTTCAACTTAAATGGCATAACTAGCCAATACGAATCGTTAATCCAGATTTCTTTTCCTCTGTTTAAATATTTCTGTAAAGAGTCTGGTTGAGTTACTTCCTCACCATTCTTAAAAACTTTGCCTTCCAGTGTATTTACATTTACCAGAACCTTAAAGTCGTTTTGTACATTTTCGACCCTTACGTAGCCAGTCCATTTATCCCAAATTAATGTTCTAGCTCCAAAAAAATTCCAACTAATAAATCTTGTGTCATCCCAGCTTTTTCTACCACCCATAGCAGACATTACACTATCTGCAATCTCAATGGCTTTTTCATCAGATAATGATAGATTAAAGCCATCTGCCGGAGGGTTAGAAATAGTTTCTTCAGAAGTTGCAGTTGAACCTGTATTCTTCTGTTGATTGTTACAAGATATATTAAAAACAATCAAAAGGAACGATATGGCAATCAGATATGCGTTTTTCATAGTTTCAGTTTTGTTATTTCATCAAAAATAACAAAATGTATGAAAAGCTACTGATTAAGAATTATTTTGAAGTTAACTGCGCCTTAAGAAGTTCCAGATTTAATATTTTAAGCTCATTAAGCTCAAAGTTTTTTTCTTGTAACCATTTGTCTTTTGGGTAATTATCATTTGGGTGAGTAGTGTAGTAATCAATAAAATCGGTACCAAATTCTTCAAACTCTAGTCTAAGAATATCTTCTATGATAATAAAATTTGCTTCGATATTAGATTGTAAATCTTGAATTACTGGAGACTCTTGTAGAATTTGATCTTGTACTAACTTATGAAAAACTTTGTACTCAAGATCCATTTTAATTTTTGCATCATGATTATACTGATGATCTTCTGCAACCTCGTTCCAAACCTCCATATTAGCAATGTTATTTAAATCTGCTATTGGTAATTTAAGATTGCTACACCAAGTTACTATCTGTTTTTCATCTGCCTCATTAAGAGAGTTAAGGTCTTTGCCAACATAAGCAGCCCAAAGTCTCATGTCTTTTGGAGTATGCAGAATTTTGTCCCAAAGTTCGGGTTTGTTTAGCGGATCATTAATCTCTGTTTGTGCAGAAGTTTGCGTGTTGAATACTAAAGTGAAAAGGATTGCTATTAAGGATATTTTAGTAATATTCGTGGTCATAGTTGTTAAAGTCTTAATGGTTTAATTCTCTTAAGTACAAAATTAAAATCATTATTGATCTTAAAACTATTCTATATTGTATTAGAATAATACCTTTTTGTTTTATATATACTTTTTCTGATTACTTTAGATAGATAATAATTAAATTATTACATAAATTCATGAACTACTTATTGAGTATGTTTTTATTTACAAGCTTATGGTAGGGTATTTTTTATTTAAAAAGCTTGTTATTTATGTAGTTGTAATCAATTTTACATTTTGAAGGAAACAAATGTTAATTTAAATAAGATATTAACCTCTGTTCAAAAGTTTTAAACTTTCGTTAGTTTTTTCCTGTATTAATTATTAGAAAATGTTAGATCGAATTAAAGATATTTTAAAAGCAGAATTAAGTGATAAAGTAAATCGCTTTACTAATTTCAAAAGTGTTGGAGACCTCGAAATTGATGAAATACTGGAGAATTTAAAAAAACAGTATAATACAACTGGTAATACTGAAACACATCAGGCAGAGCAAGAAAGCAATTATCAGTATCAGGAAACAAATTCTAATACCAACACAAGTTCTCAAACAAAAGAACAAGAATATTATACTGTTTTAGAAGTACCTTTTGGTTCTGATTATCCAACAATTAAGAAATCATACAGAAAATTAATGAAAGTCTATCATCCCGATTTGTATCATAATGACAAAGAAAAATTCGAAATGGCAAAAGAAGTTTCTCAAAAATTAAATGAGGCATATGTTTACTTTAAAAACAAATATGAGAAATAAATTGCTGTCAAAATTTTTATATTTTAATTTTAGAACTGCCTAACTTAATATTCATCAGTCTCGCAGTTTTTTATAAATTCAGAAATAAATATTCATAATATAATATGTTTGGTTGGTTAAAAAGATTATTTGGAATTGCTTCTGCAGAAGCTAACGCCGCAATGAACAAATTGGAAGATCCGGTTAAAATGACGGAGCAGGGCATAAGAGATTTAAAAAAAGATTTAAATAAGAGCCTTCAAAGCTTAGCCGAAGTGAAGGCAATGCACATTAGAGCAAAAAAAGAATTAGAAGTTTCTACTAGAAGAGAAGCCGAGTATGAAAACAAAGCTATCTTATTATTAAAGAAGGCAGAAACTGGCGAAATATCAGCTTCTGAAGCTGATAGATTAGCATCTCAGGCGCTTGAGCGTAAAGAGCAAATGGCTCAGCAAGTAGTGGCACACAAAAAGAATGTGACACAGTATGAGCCAATGGTGAGAAAAATGGAAACGAATGTTCAGCAATTAAAAGATCAGATTGTTGGGTGGGAGAATGAACTTAAAACGCTTAAAGCTAGATCGAGAGTTAGTGAAGCTACAAGTAAATTAAATAAGCAAATAGCCAGAATAGATTCGTCTGACACACTTGCTAGATTAGAGAGAATGAGAGAGAAAGTTTCTGAGCAAGAGGCTTTGGCAGAGTCTTATGGAGATATCGCAGATAACATGAATACCTCCATAGACGATGAAATTGACAAGGCATTAGGGCCATCGGCACATACTAACTCCGATGCTTTAGCCAAATTAAAATCTAAAATGGCTTCTGCTAATTTGAATGAAGGTTCTAGTGAATCTAATCCAAAGCAAGATAATCCCTCTTCTTCGAATGCTGCACCTACGGGAGGAGGTATGAGCGACCTGGATAAACTTAAAGAAAAACTAAAGAATACTAATACAGAGGATTAAAAAAGGCCCATAAGGGCTTTTTTTTTAAGCTATTTTTTCATCTTATGCTTCAAGTTTTACAAAGACCACTTTCTGAAATCGAAAAAGAAAGCATATATCTTGAACTCGAAAGAGTTGAAAAGAAAAAACGCTTTCATTTTATTTTTACGATTGCATCCAGCGTTTTACTAGTCGTTTCTGGCTTTGCTATTTTTTTCCTTCTAGGTACAGAAGACCAGTTAAAACTGGTAATGATAGCAATTGCATTAATTATTTTTTATGGCTTTTCTGTTATATGGGGTTATTTCAATAATAAAAAGTTTTTTGATTCTACTATAGATGAATACATGCAAGCGCTTAAGAATAATAGTGCTAAAGTATATAAGTGTTATTTTGACGATTATGCAGCTTTTGAAAATAAATCTTTAGATGACCCAGCATTTATTTTTCAAGTAGAAGACGACCTATTGTTATTTGTGAGCGGTAGAGATTTCTACGAAACTGATGAGTTTCCGAATAGCGACTTTGAAATATCAAGAGTAGCAGGAGTAGATGGTAAGATTGTTTTTAATCACATTGAATGCAAAGGAATAAAAATCTCTCCCAAAGTGGTTTTATCAGATTATCTAAAAAAAGAACTCCGTGAGCTAAAAAAATACCCCGAAAGTTTTAAAACATTTCAGGGTAATTTGTCCAATTTAAACTTACAATTATTTAATTGATCTCGCAATTAGGATTTCTTTTCCTAAATTCTTCTATATCTTGTTTATCTACCTTTGTATCTGTACAATCTATATATTCAAGCTTTCTTAGCTTTTCAAACTCTTTTAAAGAAGCAACTTGTGTATAAGCAAACCAAATAGATTTAAGTCTAAATTTTTCCTGTATGGGGCTTAAGTCTGCTACTTTAGTATCAGATAAATCAATTGCTTCTAAAAGTTTCATATTGGCAATTCCATTTATATCTGAAATTTCAGTTGAAGCAATATTTAAATCTTTAATGCGATCCAGCTCAACTATATCTTTTAACGAGTTAATTTTTGTAGATGAAACACTTAATGTATTCATCATTTTTGAAGAACTAATTGGCGATAAATCATTAATTTCTGTTCCATAAGCCTTTAATTCAATCAACTCGTTGTGATTTTTTAAAGCCTCAAGTGAACTGATCTTGGTATTTCCACAATGTAGCCTTTTTAATTCTGTAAAGTTCTTAACGACACTAATATCATCTATTTGAGTATCAGAAATATATAGCTCTAAAAGTTGATTAAAACCTTTAATTGGCTCTAGCGATTTTATCTTTGTTTCGTATAGAGTAAGCCTTTTCATTTCGCTCATCTGGCTAATTGGCTCTAAACTTTCAATAAAAGTGTATGAGCAATCGAGCTCTTCTAGCTCTGTGAGGTTTTTAATGGGTTCTAAGCTGGTAATTTTAGAACTAGCACAATGTAATACTTTTAAACTAGTAAGCTCTTTAATCGGCTCTAAACTCTCTACATTAGAATTAGTGATATATAAAATTCTAAGATTTTTGAGGTCTTTTAGAGGTGTAATATGGGTCAATTCAAATTCATTTATGCCATTACCTGTACATATTAATCTGCCCATATCATAGATTCTGTTTAAATCTATTAAACTAGGTTCGTCTTTTATTCTAGCAGAAACTCTAAATACATTTTTCCAAGGCTCGTCAAGTGTATCCCACCAATCTTTATATAAAACTGGATAAACTGTTACAGTCGGATTCGCTTTTCTAAACTCTTCTAAATTTTCTTTTGGAACTTTTGAGTAAGTGCAATTTACTTTTTCTAGATTTTTAAGTTGAGCCAAAGCACTTATATCTTCAATTGAACTACCCATTAGGTTGAGCTTTGTTAAACTATCGAGTTTTAAAAGTGGCTCAAGAGTAGTTATTCTGCTTTTCATGCAGTTCAAAGAAGTTAACTTTGAAATCTCTTCGAGATGGGGAGTGATATCTGCTGTATCACTTAAATCTAGTGTTGTGTAAAATATTTTTTTCCACTCGTTATCGAGTCCTTTCCACCACTCTAAATCAAAGGGAGCTTTGTCTTTAGTTTTATTAATTTCAGTTGCATGTAGTTGAATAGTAAAATTGCTGAGAATCGTAAAAGATAAAATTAATTTGATAAATAGATTTTTAGTAGTGGCAATAGCTTTCATCGAAGATATTTTTATACTGAACATAAAGCAGCTTATCAGACTGCAATTATTTCTGAACTGTTAGTAATAAGCAGGTTTAACCAGATGTTTGAAACTGCCGGTATTATATTCGTTATTTTAAGGAATGGTTTTCCCTTACTTTACGTCAAGAAATGAAAATTTGTATACAAAAAGGTAGGATTGTATCTTTTGTTAAAAACGTGATACTTAAATTTTGTGAATAATTGTTATGATGCTCCTTATGAGCAATTATATTATGATTAAAAAAAAATCCTGATTCTATTAGTTAGAAATCAGGATGTTATGTTTTTAGCAGATTTAAAAAAAAACTATCAATTTTTGTTCAAAGCAGGAATGTTTTCTCTGTAATAATTTATGCTTTCTTTTATTTCTTCTAGGGAGAATTCCTGATCGTAAATTGCAGTACCTGCACCTTTAAGAATACTGAGATTTATTTTACCATGCGAGTTTTTCTTATCTTGAATTACTAATGGTAAAATTTGTTCAATATCTTCATCTGTAAAACTTACTATAGGGAATATTGAATTAAAATGACTATTGATGTTATTAAGAACATTTTCATCTATCAAATCCTTTTTTAAGGAGAGATAACTTTCGCATATCATGCCTACTGCAATGGCTTCTCCATGCAACAGTTTATGATTACTTGTTTCTAAAAAATGGCTTTCAATAGCATGTCCAATTGTATGACCGAAGTTCAATATTTTTCTAACTCCGTATTCAAATGGATCTTCTTCAACAACATCTGCTTTAATTTCAATAGAATGAGGAATTACTACATCCCATTCAATCTGATTTAGATCTTCAATTTTCTTTAACTGCTTCCAGTGATCTTTATCTTTAATTAAAGCATGTTTAACTACTTCAGCATAGCCAGATACCAGTTCTCTATCTGAGAGTGTTTTTAAAAAATTAGGATAAACGATCACTTTACGGGGCATTTTAAAAACGCCAATGTGATTTTTAAAACCCTTGAAATCAATTCCTAATTTACCACCAACACTGGCATCAACTTGAGATAGTAGGGTAGTGGGCATTTGTACAAAGTCGATACCTCTTTTAAAGGTTGCAGCACAAAAACCTCCCATATCTCCAATTACACCACCACCAAGATTTATTAATATAGATTTTCTATCGACACTTTGGTCGGTTAGAAATTGCCATATCAACTCACAGGTTTTAAGATTTTTGTTTTCTTCTCCTGATTCAATCTGAAAAACAGTGTGGTTAGCCGGTAAATAGTCTTTAATTAATGGGTAACAATGTTTCTTTGTGTTTTCATCGGCCAGCAAGCATACCTTGCTGTAATTTTTTAGAAAATCAAAAACTGAATGATCTAATGATTTGTAAACCAAGACATTAGGAGCAACTTCAACAGCTTTCATATTCATTTAATAAGAATAAAAAAGTACTGCTTATATGCAGTACTTTATGTTAGTATATTAACTTAAAAAATTATTTAGAAACTTTTTCTTTTTTATCGTTCATTACCTTGCTCTGAAGTCTGATAGACTCATCGTGTATTAATTTGAACAATTTGCCTACAAAGTCTTTGTCAAGGTTAAGTTGAGAACCCCAGTCTGCACGTGTTTTAAATACTTGCAACCATCTGTCAGACTGAAAAACAGTAACATTGTTATCTTTTTTGTACTCACCCAGTTTGTCAACAAGAACTTTTCTTGCAGCCATGTTTTCAAGAATTTCTCTATCAACGTGGTCAATTTGGCTACGCATTGTTTCAAGTATACTGTTAAATTCCTGATTTTCAGAAGTAGTTTTTCTGATTTTGATAGCATCAAGAATTTCTCCTAGCCTTTCAGGAGTTACTTGTTGTTTTGCGTCACTCCATGCGTTGTCAGGATCACAGTGAGTTTCTATCATTAAACCATCGTAATTTAAATCGATAGCTTTCTGAGAGATAGGCAAAATAAGGTCTCTTGTACCACCAATATGGCTTGGGTCGCACAATAAAGGTAAATTAGGCATATCGCTTTTTAAAGCAATTGCAATTTGCCACATAGGTACGTTACGATATTTTGTTTTTTCAAAAGAAGAAAAACCTCTGTGTAAAGCTGCAATTTGTCTGATACCTGCCATGTAAATTCTTTCGATGGCACCTTTCCAAAGCGCAAGGTCTGGGTTAATAGGGTTTTTGATGATTATAGGAATATCAACTCCTTGTAATGCATCAGCAATCTCTTGAACAGTAAATGGGTTTACAGTACTTCTAGCACCAATCCACAATACATCCATATTGTATTTAAGTGCAAGTTCAACATGCTTTGCATTTGCTACTTCAACAGCAGCAGGCATATTAAGCTCTGTTTTTACTTTTTCCATCCATTGTAAACCAACTTCTCCAACACCCTCAAATGAACCAGGTCTTGTTCTTGGCTTCCATATACCAGCACGTAACATAGTGATATCGTGCTCTTTAATTCCTTTGCATGTGGTATATAATTGTTCTTCGGTTTCTGCACTGCAAGGTCCGGCAATGGCGAATGGAACATCCCTAATTACATCCCAACTTTTGATAGACTGAATATCTTCCATCATGTTTTCTTCTTATTTATTCAACAAATTCTGTTTTATTATGTAAAGGTATTAAGATTTTCTCTGAAAAATAGAAGTTTTTATAAATACAATTTAAATTGGAGTAAGTTATAAGCTCTGAAAATCTCTTTAGTTCTAAAGAATTTAATTAAGATGCTTACTTTTGCGCAAAATAGAAAGAATTATTACTAATTATTGAATATATGATTTTATCATATAATTAATTTTTTAAATAGTTATTAGTAGATGTCTTTCTATTTAATATTGGACATAGAAATTAGTAAATAAAGATAAATATGAGTTTCGAAACTTTAAAGTTAGATCTTAGCGGTGGTATTTTAACCATAACCATTAATCGTGAAGATAAATTAAATGCTTTAAGCCAGCAGACTATTAAAGATCTCGATGAAGCTTTTCAGAAAGTATACGACGAGACAGAAATTAAAGGGGTAATTTTAACAGGAGCTGGTGAAAAAGCTTTTGTTGCCGGGGCTGATATTTCGGAGTTTAAAGAACTCAATTACATGAATGGCAGAAAGTTCGCAGAAGACGGACAAGAAGTATTTGCTAAAATAGAAAATTGCCCCAAACCAGTAATTGCCGCTATAAAAGGATTCGCTTTAGGTGGAGGTTGTGAGTTAGCAATGGCTTGCCACATAAGAGTAGCAGGTTCCGAAGCTAAATTTGGCCAACCAGAGGTAAATTTAGGTATTATACCAGGCTATGGAGGCACGCAAAGACTTCCAATGCTGGTTGGTAAAGCCAAAGCCATGGAAATTATATTAACTGGCGAAATGATTACTGCTGAAAATGCACTTAAGATTGGTTTGGTTAACCATGTTGTTCCAAAAGAAGAAGTGGTTATTAAAGCAGAAGAAATACTAAATAAAATTCTTAATAAAGCCGGATTAGCTGTTTCTCAGGCAATTGAATGTATCAATGCATTTTATAAAGATGGTGATGGCTATCAAACTGAAGCAAATGCATTTGGCAATTGCTGTAAAACCGAAGATTTTAATGAAGGTGTTTCTGCATTTATAGATAAAAGAAAACCATCTTTTAAAGGGAAATAATACAACTAGAAGTTAAAATATTATTTCTATTTTTTTATTAAACCGGGCTGGTGAATGATCCGCAAACTAGCATCTGAAACTGCTATTTATGGTGGTACAACCATATTAGTTAGATTAATCAGTTATGCACTTACTCCACTACATGTAACAATATTTGCACCTGAGAGCTTTGGAATTATTTCGGAATTCTATACATACGCGGTAGCAGCTAATGTGCTTTATACCTATGGTATGGAAACTGCTTTTTTTAGGCTGGCTTCTAAAAAAAGTGCTGACAAAGCTTATTGTTTTAATACGGCTTTTTCTTCTGTATTACTTACTAGTATTCTATTCTCCAGTATTCTTTATTTATTATCTAAAGAGATTGCTGTAATATTAGGTTATCCAGATGGTGTTATTTTTGTAAAATGGTTAGCCATTTTATTTGCAGTTGACGCCATTGTTGCTCTTCCATTTGCTCGATTGAGGTTGTTACAAAAGCCAATAAGATTTGCTTCAATTAAGATTTTAAACGCAATTTTAATACTATTACTCAACGCGTTTTTTCTTTATTTCTGTAGGGATGTTTATGAAGGGAAGTACTTTGTTGGACTACAACCATTAGTAAATACTTTTTATAATCCAGAATTAGGTTTAGGTTATGCATTTTTAGCTAACTTAATTGCTAATATGATGATGATTCCTTTGCAATATGATGCTTTTCTTCAATTTAAATTTCGGCTTAGGCTTAAAGATTTAAAGCCATTTTACAAATATGGCTTACCCATTATGTTTGCTGGATTTGCTTTTGCAATTAATGAAACTTCAGACAGAATCTTATTAAAATATTGGTTACCCAAAGGTTTTTATGATGGTGAACCTAACCAATGGGCGGTAGGGGTATATTCAGCTTGTTATAAGCTGTCTGTATTTATCACGATGTCTATCCAAGCATTTAAATATGCTGCAGAACCATTCTTTTTTGCGCAAGCAGAAGATAAAAATGCTCCCAAAACTTATGCAAGCATATTAGATTACTTCATTATCTTTTGCTGTGTAGTAATCGTATTAGTCGTTGCTAATCTTCATATTCTTAGTATGATATTAGTGCCAAATAAAGAATATTGGGTAGGTTTGGGCATTGTACCAATTTTGTTATTTGCTAACCTTTTCCAAGGGGTATATTATAACCTAGCAGTTTGGTATAAAGTGACAGACAGAACGCAATACGGAGCTTATATGTCTGCGATTGGAGCTGTAATTACTGTTACGGCAAATTTTTTCCTTATTCCTATAATAGGCTATATGGGAAGTGCTTGGGCTACTTTACTTTGCTATTTTAGTATTTGTGTAATGAGTTATTTGTGGGGAATGAAATTTTATCCTATAAATTACAATTTGTCATCTTCACTAAAAAGCCTATTTTTAACTGTAATAGTAATTTTAGGTATAATTCAGGTAAATGAGTCAGGAATTTTTATGGAATTGATATATAAAAACCTACTGGCTTTATCATTTTTAGCATTGCTATTTTTTATTCATAAAAGCAAATTCTCTTTTATTCTTAAAAAAATATAGCTTCAACTTAATCTACTGATTCTTTAACATAAATAATTCAATAATTTTAAGCTATATAAAAGGATTATACTATTATTTTAATTCTGTATGAAAGTTATCTTACTTATAAGTAACAGACTGGCAAGTCCTTATTTACACAAACATATGACCCCTGTTGCACTCATGAAGTGTGGAGGTAAATATTTGATGGAATATCTACTTTCAGAGATTTTATCTCTTTCTGAGAGGCCAATTGAAGAAGTCATATTTGTAACATCATCGGCGGTTTCAAAATATCATGCTCCACTTAAGCAAATCGCTACTAAGTTTGGGCTTAAAACGAATATATTTACTAGTCTGCAAGATACCACTCCTTTAAGTGCTTTACATGCTGCATCAGACTCTTTAAAAGGTGAAATTTTAGTAGTTCCTTCAAATGTTTGGTTTAAGAGCGATATTAATCTCGATAACCTAAACGACAATGTTTGTTTTGTAAGAAAAATTACTGATCCATCTGAGCATACAGTGGCAAAAGTGGAACTTAATAATACAATTACTGGGTTTTTTGAAAAACCACCAGAATTTGTTTCTGATCTTTCACCGGTGGGTATTTGTTACTTTAATAAAGCAGAAGAAATACCAGAAATATTACAATATTTAATGGATAATCAGATTAAAGAAGGAATTACCTATGATCTGAATGACGTAATAATTGAATTGCAGAAAAAAGGTGAAAAGTTTTTACCCGGAGTTGTAGACGATCTAATTTCATGTGAATCACATTCCGATTTTTTACAGGTACATAAAAATATTATTGGCTACTTTAAATCACACCAAAATATTGCTGATTCTGCTAATATTGTAAATACTGTTATAATTAGCCCTGTTTATATTGGCGAAAATGTAGTAATTTCAAATAGTGTAATTGGTCCAAATGTTTCTGTAGAAGAAAACAGTACTATAGAAAATGCTATAATCGAGAATTCTTTAGTTGCTGAAAAATCTCTGGTAAAAAATGTAAGATTGGTATCTTCTATATTGAATTGCCATTCGACTTATGAAGGCAGAGAAAGAACTATCAGTCTCGGAGAATATAGCTATATTAAAGAGTAAATAGATTATTGCCTGTCGTTTACGTTATCTAAAAACTGCTTTGTTTATTAAATTATTAAGACGCAGATTTGTTATATAATATCAGGACCGGATATATTTCTAATTTTTTTGTTATGGGAAAAAGTGTCAGCCTCTTAGTTATTTTATTTTTTGCTCAACTTGCTTTAATAACTTCTGTTCAGGCACAAAAAAAGAAAAAGAAGGGAAAAGAGAATGAAAATATTTCAGTGGTTGAGGGCCTCGTAGAAAATACAGAACAAATAAGTTTCGATCAGGCGGAGTATCTGTTTTCTGAAGGCATGAAACATTTCATATTAGAAGATTACAAAAAAGCCTTGATTCTCTTTGAAGAAAGCGATCGCTTAAAAGAAAATAATCCAACTACACTGTTTAAAATTGCTGACACAAATTTTAAACTTGAGTCGTACGAAGAAGCTTTAAAATTTGCAAAAAAAGCGGTAGAGCTCGATCCTAAGAATCAGTATTTTTATGTGCTCATCTCAGAAATACACAGACAGAATAAAGATTATGAAGCGCTAGCTGAAACTTTAGAACAGTTGACAGTGGTGAGCCCTTCAGAAGAAAACTATTACAATCTCGCTTCAGCCTATTTATACATACCCGACTATGATAAAGCAATAAGTGCTTATAATAAGTCTGAAGATAGATTTGGTGTTAGTGAATTAATTATTCGTCAGAAGCAGCGCGTATTTTTAAAACTTGGCAAAACAGAAGAAGCACTAAAAGAAGGGGAGAAGTTGGTTGAGGCCTATCCTGGTGAAAGCAGGTTTATTACTTCTCAAGCTCAATTGTTATTAGCTAATAATAAGATTGATGAAGCATCTGTACTGCTTGAAAAAGTGGTAGATACGCATCCTGAAGATGAAGAAGCAAAATTGATGTTGGCTAGAGTTTACAAGGTACAAGGTAAAAATGATGTAGCTGATAAAATGATCGAAGAGACATTCTCTAGCAATTTGGTAGATGTCGATCAGAAAATTGAGATATTGAGAATGTATCAGCAAGAAGCTGTAAAGAATAATTCAACAGATAAAATAAAAGACCTTGCTGCTATATTGGTTGAAACACATCCAAACTCAGCAGTAGCAAAAAATCTTTATGGCGACTTTCTATTGTTTGATCAAAAGAAAGAAGAAGCTAGAAGCATCTTTTTAGAAGCGTTAGAAATAGATGGAGATTCTTTTGATGCATGGCAAAAAGTATTAAATATTGATTGGGAATTGCAAGATTACGAAGCAGTAATAGACCATGCAGAAGATGCACAAGAGTTTTTCCCAAATCAGCCAAGGTTATACTTTTTCTCTGGTTTAGGCTATGTAATGAAAAAAGATTATGAAATGGCTCGTGAGATGTTAGAGTCAGGTAAAATGTTTGCCAATAACCCACAATTAGTTGCACAGTTTGATGCTCAATTGGGAGATGTTTATCATTATCTAGAAGAGTATGATAAATCTGATGAATACTACGAGAAAGCCTTAGATTACGATGCTGAGAACATTCAAGTGTTAAATAATTATGCTTATTATTTATCTATAAGAAAAGTAAAACTGGATAAGGCGATGGAAATGGGCAAAAAACTCATTAACAAAGAGCCAAGCAATCCTACTTATTTAGATACATACGGTTGGATTCTATATGCCAACGGAAAATATAAAGATGCCTTAACTTTTCTTGAAAAAGCTGCTTCAATCTCCGAAGACGGTACCATTGCAGAACATTATGGTGATGTTTTATACAAGACTGGCAACAAAGACAAAGCAATGGAGCAATGGAAAATTGCTCTTGAAAACGGCGGTACAGACAACGAAGACTTGCTAAAAAAGAAAATAGCCAGTGGGGCGCTAATCGAATAAAGATTAAGATTTTACCTGCTTGATCATTTCTTTAATGTGGCCGTTAAAATCAAACATGTTATCAAAAGAAGCTACAATCTTGTGGTCTTTATCCAGTAAGTAGGTAATCCTTTTAGGAATCCCTATTACTGGAATAAGTGCCTTATATTTTTTACACACATCTCCGCTCTTGTCTGAAAGCAAATCAAAAGGTAATTGATACTCTTTTTTAAATTTTAAGTGAGTCTCAATAGAATCTTTACTTATACCAAAGATTTCAATATCTAGCCCCTTAAATTCTTCGTGTGTATCTCTAAAACTACAAGCTTCTTTGGTACAACCTCTAGTAAAATCTTTCGGATAAAAATAAATGATGCATGGTTTGCCAGACATATCATTATAAAGCGAAAAATCTTCTCCACTAGTAGAAGGTAATGTAAAATCTGGTGCTTTTGTTTGATTTGCTAAAGCCATAATTAAATATCTTCTATAGGAATATTGTCAATAATTTTAAGACCATAACCCATAAGCCCAACCATTTTCTTTGGTTTATTGGTAATTAGTCTCATATTACTAACTCCCAAACTTCTGAGAATCTGAGCACCAATGCCATAATCCCAAGTTTTCATAGAACTAATAGACGACTCATCATCATCTGAATTTATTAATTCTCTTATGTTATCGAGACGCTCACTAAGGGTTTCGTATTTATCGTCGGGATTGTTAATGTAAAGAACCACACCTTTCCCAAGCTTCTCTATCATTTTCATAGAAGTTTGTAAGATACCACCTCTATGGTTCATGGTAAACCCGAATAAATCTTCTAGTATATCTGATGCATGAACTCTTACTGGTATGGCTTCATCTTCTTCCCAAGTGCCTTTTACCATGGCAATATGCAAGTTCTCAAACCCATTTTGCTTATAAGCATGCAAAGTAAAATCTCCAAATTTACTTGGGAATGGAGTAGAAGATACTTTCGAGATTAGTGAATCGTGGTGTAACCTATAGTGTATAAGGTCTTTTATGGTTACCAGCTTAAGATTAAACTTGTCTGCTACTTTTCTAAGGTCTGGTAATCTTGCCATGGTGCCATCTTCATTCATAATCTCCACCAATACACCTGCTGGTGTTAAGCCTGCAAGTCTGGCAAGATCAATAGCCGCTTCTGTATGCCCAGTTCTCCTAAGTACGCCACCATTTCTGGCAATTAATGGGAAAATATGCCCTGGTCTGCCCAATTCTTCTGCTTTGGTAGCAGGGTTTACTAAAGCCTGAATGGTTTTAGATCTATCACTGGCAGATATACCAGTGGTGCAACCATGACCTATTAAATCAATAGAAACAGTAAATGGGGTATCGTATACCGCAGTGTTACTACTTACCATTGGTGTAAGTTGTAATTCTTTGCAACGCGATTCCATTAAAGGTGCACAAATCAAGCCTCTACCTTCTTTTGCCATAAAGTTGATGATTTCTGGTGTTACTTTTTCAGCAGCACACACAAAATCCCCTTCGTTCTCTCTGTCTTCATCATCTACCACAACTACAATCTCTCCATTTTTTATGGCCTCAATTGCTTCGGCAATAGTGTCTAATTTTATGTCAGTAATCATTATTATCTGTTATTTATCTAAACCGGTTATAGATGGTTGCTATAAAGGAGTAAACTTATTGTTTATATCTGGTTCTAAAAAAAAATAATTGATTTAAAATCAATATGACAGCCGTCATAGGCTTTACTTGATATTTAAAATTGATGCAGGTCAAGTTTTTAAATTTCTGCTTAAATTACTTTTATACAAAAAGATATAATTATGCCGAGATTCAATAGCAAAACCTTAATTTCTGAGCTCGAAAAGGAAGTAAATTCTATAATTTCTCAGTTTGATACAAAATTTAGTGATGTAGATAGCGAAATATTGAATATAAAACCTGCAAAGGGTAAGTGGAGTGCTTTAGAATGCATAGAGCATTTAAATATGGTTGGCAGATATTATCTTCCTCAAATTGAAAAAGAATTGGATAAACAGGAAAGTAAAAGTACTGCTGTTAACCCAGAGTTTAAGTCGGGCTTTATGGGTAATTATATGTATAATGCGATGAAGCCTCACAGTGATGGCAGTATTCACATGAAAGTAAAAACATTTAGCTCTGTAAATCCATCGAGTAAGTATGATTCTTCAGATTTAAATGCTCAAAAAGTCTTGGCTAGTTTTATAAAGCAGAAAAGACAATTACTTGAATTACTTGAAAATAGTAGGGGAGTGGATTTAAATAAAGTGAAAATTACTTCTTTAGTTGGACCAATACTCAGATTAAAACTAGGAGATGTATTTAGATTTTTAATCGCCCATGAGCACCGACATTTAATTCAGGCAGAAAATGCGATTGCAAATGCGATGTCGGCAAAATATGCATAAAAAAAGCCCCGAAAAAATCGGGGCAGTTGCTTAGAGATTGTGGTTAAAGGTATTTGGTGATTTTGATATGTTTAACACACCGTGTTTAACCTTTATATCAAAATTCATTTTCCAGTCTATTGGTAATTAGTGCTTCTATATGTTCTCTGAAGGCATCAGACTTAATTCTCATAACAACATCGGCAGCAAATGCATTCATTAGTAAAGCTCTTGCTTTATCCTCTCCAATCCCTCTAGAACGCAAATAAAACATTGGTTCTTCATCTAATGCACCAGTTGTTGCTCCATGTGAACATTTTACATCATCTGCCCAGATTTCTAACTGCGGTTTATTATCTACTGTTGCATTTTCTGAGAGTAAAATGTTTTTATTCTCTTGGAATGCATTCGTTTTTTGTGCGTATTTACGAACGTAAATCTTGCCGTTAAATACACCAGTAGATTTACCATCCATTACACCTTTATAAAGCTCATTGCTATAAGAGTTTGGTTTCATATGATCAACCATAGTGTGGTTGTCTACATGATCAGCATCTTTCAGCATATATAAACCATTCATAAAGACTTCACAATACTCACCGTCTAATAAAACATTGAGGTTGTTTCTAATTAAACCACCTCCTAAAGTGATAACCGTATTATTGTAATTACTGTTATCAGTTTGTTTAACTTGAGTAGTTCCAACATAATAGTTGTTGGCGCCTTTATTTTGAAGCTTGTAATGATCTACATGAGCATATTTCTCAACCTTAAATTCCGAAACATAGTTCAGAAATGCAGGGTTTTCACCAAGACTTACAAAGTCCTCAATAATGGTAATTTGCGAGTTTTCTTCAGCTAAAATCAGGTTTCTTGGTTGAGCAATTACTGGGTATTCTCTGGTATCAGTAATATTTAAAATAAATATCGGCTTAGAAGCTACAGCGCTTTTTTCTGCCAAAACAAATACTCCATTAAATGCAAAAGCAGTACTTAATGCAGTAAATGGCTCTTCTTGAAACTCAGCATATTGGCCAAAGTGTTGTTCTATTAACTCTTTATGTTGGCTGTATGCATCTTGCAAATTAAGAATATGGATACCTTTCTCAGATTCGAAGCTTGAAAACGCTTCGCTAAATACTCCATTAATAAACACTAGTTTGTGTGCATCTAAAGTATTTAGAGAGAATTGATCTACATCTTCTTTGCTAATATTAGAAGGTGCATTAAAAGCATAATTGTTTTTAAGAATCTTTGCAACATTGGTATACTTCCACTCCTCATGCTTTACAGTAGGGAATTTAAGTTGTGCTAATGCTTCAAATGCTTCTTTACGGGTTTGATGCCACTTTGACTCTTTCTGTCCGTTTAATTGACTTTCGAAATGTTCAAAAGCATCTTTTATGTTTTCTTTCAGATTTGACTGAATTATATCATTCATGAGTAATCGAATTTAAGATTTTCTACAACTAGATTTGTCTTACAACACGCCTTCTTCTACCTCTTTCTTAATCCAGTCGTATCCTTTTTCTTCAAGTTCGAGTGCAAGCTCTTTAGTTCCAGATTTTACTATGCGGCCTTTGTATAATACATGTACAAAGTCAGGCACTATGTAATCTAGTAATCTTTGGTAGTGAGTTACTACAATTGTAGCATTATTAGGGCTTTTTAAGGCATTTACTCCATTCGCCACGATTCTTAATGCATCAATATCTAAACCTGAATCAGTTTCGTCTAGAATCGAAAGTTTTGGCTCTAGCATAGCCATATGGAAAATTTCATTTCTTTTTTTCTCACCACCAGAAAAACCTTCGTTTAAAGATCTCGACATAAGTGATTGATCTATGCTCACCAATTGCATTTTTTCTTTCATTTTCTTTAAGAATGCAACTGCATCAAGTGGTTCTTGACCACGATATTTTCTTACTTCGTTGATAGCCGTTTTAAGAAAGTTAGTGTTGCTTACACCTGGAATTTCTACCGGATATTGAAATGCAAGAAAAATACCTTCACGAGCTCTGTCTTCTGGACTAAGATCAAGTAAATCTTTATCAGTAAAGTTTACTTCTCCTTCAGTCACTTCGAAATCTTCTTTTCCAGCAAGCACAGAAGCTAAAGTACTTTTTCCTGAACCATTGGGACCCATTATCGCATGTACCTCACCAGCGTTCACTTTCAGGTTAATTCCATTTAGTATCTTCTTATCTTCAACAGAAGCGTGTAAGTTCTTAATCTCTAACATTTTAATTTCGTTTTTTTCTTTCCGCAAAAATCAATAAAAAAAAATTTATATTTTAATATTTTTTTCCTTTTCTATAGAACAAATCTAAATAGCCATTGTTTTAATCGATTTATGTGGCTATTAATTAATTATATAGCTGAAATTTAATTTTTAAAATATCTCAGTACCTTTTGAATTATTACATGAAAATGCAATACATTTGCATGTAGATGAATGAAAAGATGTTACATAGCGCCCTAAAAAACCTTTCTATAGGAATGGCAGTCTTTATGCTATTCGGGCAGCAAGCATTTTTTCGCTTACACATTCATCTAGATAAAATCTCTCATAAGGGAAACACAACAATTTCCCATAGCATTCACAAAGCCAAAGAAAAGCTTTCAGATCGAGCTGTATTAGTTGAATATAAGGATCATAAAACATGTGATCTATGCGATATGTTCCTGAGTAAGAAGCTCGATTTAACACAGGCATTTAAGTTTGCTGTTTATAAGAGCTATTATACTTTTACTGAGAAATCTGTACTTCAATTTATATCATCAAAAAATTATAGTTTTTACCTCCGCGGGCCTCCGCAACCACGCTGTTAAATTCGAAATGATACCCCTTGGCTTATTCTGTATAAGCCTGAATTTAATGCGTTAATTTCATGATTAAGTATATCCAACTAACATGTCTGATGTTACTATCAGGCTATTTGCTGGCTCAGTCTCAGCAACAAAATTACGACATAAAAGGCCATATCTACGACGAAGGAGACCATCTTTTACCAGGAGCTACAGTTTTTATTCCTGAATTAAAAGAAGGAGTTGTTTCTGATATTGATGGTAATTTCGAGTTAAAAAATATCGCACCCGGTGAGTATATAATCGTGGTTCGCTATCTCGGATTTGAACCTATTGAAAGAAAAGTTCAGGTGCCTTCTTACGAATCTATAGATGTTCATTTACAAGGTGAGTTTCATATACTCAACGAAGTAAGTGTAGAAGAAGAAAAGGTAACCACCGGACTTCAAACAGTAGAATCTGTTTCGATAGATGAGCTTCAAAAGAAAAGCGGCGGATCTTTGGCAGAGTCAGTATCTAATATTACTGGTGTTACCATGCTACAAACCGGGCCGGCTATTGCCAAGCCTGTTATTCATGGTTTGCACAGCAATAGGGTACTGATAATGAACAATGGTGTAAGGCAAGAAGGACAACAATGGGGAACAGAACACGCTCCTGAAATTGATCCTTTTACAGCTCAAACACTTAAAGTGATTAAAGGAGCAGCTGCTGTAAGATATGGCTCAGATGCTGTAGCAGGGGTATTATTAGTAGAACCACCTGAACTACCAACAACTAAAGGCTTGACAGGAGACGTAAATCTGGTGGGTACAAGTAATGGTAGACAAGGAATTGCCTCAGTAATGTTGGCAAATGGTTCTCAAAAAATGAAAGGTTTAGGTTGGCGTTTGCAATCATCAGCTAAAAAAGCGGGTGATTTTCATGCACCGAATTATATGCTAACCAATACTGGCTTACATGAAATTAATTTCTCTGGTGAAGTGGGAATCAACAGAGAAAAGTGGGGAGGGAGTATGTTTTACAGTTTGTTTACAACCGAAACTGGTATACTGAAAAGTGCTCATATTGGTAATTTAACCGACTTGCAAGAGGCAATTGAAAGAGATGAGCCTTTTTATATAGAAGATTTTAGTTATGAGATTAACAACCCAAAACAGGATGTAGCTCACCAACTGGCTAAAGTTAAAGGTTATTACAACTTCAATGATAATTCTAAATTAAGTTTACAGGTTTCTCAACAAGTTAATAGTAGAAAGGAGTACGATATTAGAAGGGGAGATCGAGACGATACACCAGCATTAGATTTAAAATTAGAATCGCTATCTGGTGAATTAGTACTTGAGCAAATTCATACAGACCGTTTAAAAGGAACATATGGTATAAGCTTTATGGACCAAAAAAACAGAAACATTCCAGGTACAGGAGTGAGACCACTAATACCTAATTATTTATCAACTTCTATTGGTGCATTTGCTATAGAAAGTTATGGTGTAAATAAGTGGGAATTTGAACTAGGGGCTCGCTACGATTACAGAAGGCTGGAAGTGTATAAACTGGATGATGACGACGAACTGATAACTCCAACTTACAATTTTAATAATGCTTCTGTTACTGGTTCAGTAGAATACCTGATAAACGATAACATGCAACTCACGTCTAATCTGGCTACAGCTTTTAGACCTCCTAGTGTCAGCGAGTTGTATAGCGAAGGTTTACACCACGGTGTAGCTGCCATTGAAGAAGGTAACCCAGACTTGAATAGCGAAAAATCTTTTAAGTGGGTAAATACATTTGACTATAATAAGAACCCCTTTGCATTCTCAACCAGCATTTATTACCAAAGAATACAGGATTTTATCTATTTGGAACCTCTGGCGGAGTACAGATTAACTATAAGAGGTGCCTTTCCTGTATTTGTTTATAAACAAACAGATGCCCGGTTAATGGGATTAGATGCTCAATTTAAATATCAGATTAATCAGAGTTTTGGTTATCTAGCGAAATATAGCATGGTAAGAGCCAGAGATATTTCAAATGATAATTACCTGATTAATATGCCGGCCGATAGAATCGAAAATGGATTAACTTACAATAAAGATTTATTGGGCAAGCTAAGCGATCTTTTTATAGAGCTTAATACAGTTTATGTAGCTGAGCAAACCAGAGTACCCGGTATAGATTATACCACACCACCAGATGCCTATTTTCTCACAAATATACAGGCAGGTTTTAGCTACAAGATTATGAATTTGGATACCGATTTTAGCCTTTCGGTAAACAATGCATTTAACACTGCTTACAGAGATTACCTTAACAGATTTAGGTACTATGCAGATAACATGGGAAGAAATTTCATCCTTCGCTTACATGTAAATTTCTGATAGTACTACACACCAATTCTTATTAATTAATTCTTTCAACATTTTAATTTTTTAGTGATGACAAAAAAACTAAACCTGAAACTATTGGCTTTACTTTTCGCATTGTTCGCTTTTACTGCTTGTGATGACGATGATGATATTATACCTGAGGAAGAAAACGAGGAGGAAGAAATTACTACTGTGAATTTAACATTTATAGATGAAGACAGTAATGAGACAGTATTTTCATGGCAAGATTTAGACGGCGATGGTGGAGATGATGCTATAGTTGATGATATCGTTTTAGAAAGTGGAAAAACTTATGAACTAAAAGTAGAGCTTTTAAACGAAAACGAATCTCCTGCTGAAGTTGTAACAGAAGAAGTGGAGGAAGAAGCTGTTGACCACCAATTCTTTTTCTCAGGATCTGCAATAGATGACTTAATAACAATTAACTATAACGATTCTGATACAGATGGAAACCCAATTGGTTTAGATAATAATGTAACTATCTTAACTACTGGTGGTCCATCAATTTTAACTGTTATTTTAAGACATCAGCCAGATAAAACTGCTACAGGTGTTTCTGATGGTGATATAGATAACGCTGGCGGAGAAACAGACGTGAGTGTAGATTTTAATATTACAGTTCAATAAATAGAGTTACAAAAGAGGCTGCTAATTTTTAGACAGCCTCTTTTTTATTTAGTCTTTTATAATTCTAAAACCAGCTAGTTTGGTATCTGCTGAGTTTGTAGTTTCAGTAGAATCAGCAAAATCTGAAGCATTATAACCGATTGTGCTGCCATCTTCTGCCCATTCAGTTACATTCCCACCAAGATCGTAAACATCTGCTTCTCCAACCTTAGTAGCTTTAAAATTGCCTACTTCCTTTATAAGGTTCGATTCTTTACCTTCAATCTTCTCTTTCAGTTCAATAACATCATCAACGGTAAGTTTATAGCCCGCTAAATAATTTAAAGTGTTTTCTTTGTCAGCAACTTTTACCGCTTTTTTCTGTAGTTTCTCGGCTTCTTTTGTTGAAGGCAATCTATATTTCTCACCAGTTTTTTCGCTTAGCCAAGTTGCATAAGCTTTTGCTTTTTCTAGTGAAACTCCACTTACGGGTTTGTTAGCATCTACTGGGGCAAAAGTGAAATTGTTATCAAACTCTTTATATTGAGCAAAAGTTACTTCAAACACACCGATAGAGATAGAATCTTCTTTAACGACTTCTGTTTGCGGAATAAGTACGCCATCTTTCATTACACCGAAATTACCATTGCTTTTTTCAAGTTTTGAAAGCGCCAGAATTTGAGCCAGTGGGCTTTCTTTTTTGAAAGCTTCATTCTTCTCTTCTTCCTTATTAAATAGGTATTTATCTATCCAAGCGATTTCTTCTTTCATCTTTCTTAGCTGATGTGTGATTTTTTGTAAGCCGTGTGGCTGGCCCGGAAACCACAAAAACCTTACTGGTGCCTCATCTACTTGTTGTAATGCGCGGTAGTATTCCCAACCCTGATCTCTTGGCACAGCTCTGTCTTCGCTTCCGTGGAAAATAATAGTAGGTGTTTTTACTTTTTCCAATTCGAAGAGAGGAGATTTTGTAATGTAGTTTTCATTATAAGTTTTTCCATCTGTATCATCCCAAGGAGCACCACCGAAATAACTTTGATCAAAAGAAACACCAAAGCGACAAGTACCAAAGTCAGAAGTCCAGTTTACATCACCTGCTCCCGGTGCTGCTACTTTAAACATTTCAGGGTAGCGAACTGTCAACATAATAGTCAAAATTGCACCATTAGACCAACCCATTGTTCCCATCTGAGACTTGTCAATCATGCCCTTTTTATCAAGTGCCTCAATACCATTTAAAATATCTGTAAGCTCAGGATCGTAGTAATTTTTCTTGATCGATTCTACAAACTCTAAACCGTAGTTAGATGAGCCATGGTAGTTTGGTTTCAATACAAAAGCGCCTTTCTGACTCAAAATCTGCGGGTATGTAGACCATCTTTCAGACCATGAATCTGTATCTACACCAGAAGGTCCACCATGAATAGAAAGTATCAATGGGTATTTTTTCCCTTCTTCGTAGTCTTCTGGGTAATATAATAAACCACTTACTTCTTCATCATTCCAACCTTTCCAAGTAAATACCTCTGACCGTGCGATAGGTAGTTTCTTTAAATCATCATTAAGAAATACCACCTCTTCTTCATTTTTAAATACAGGCCCAGATTTTTTTAAAGTTCTAGCAGTTTTATCAATATCAGCAATATAATAGGTAGGTATTTTTGAAGCTGTAGAGTAAGTATAAAGAATTTTACTGCCATCTTTAGAAATGCTAAGAATCTGTGTATGATCGTTTTTCTCACCGAGATTTATATCATATTTAGTCCAAACTGCATCTACACCTTTTTGTAAGTATGCAAGCCCAACTGTTGCACCTTTTGCAAGAGAAATAAATGCATCGTTACCTGATAAGTCAAACCCGCGAGAGATACCCCAATCCCAGTCTATATCTACTTTTTTCCTTCTTTCTTTAGACATAAAATCGAAGTAGTATAATTCTGTAATACCGGCTCCATTCCATTCTGGGTCAGAAGAAAGCTCTGCGGTAAAATAGAAGCCCAGATTATCGGCAGTAAAAGTAAATGAGCCAGGAGTTTGTAAATCTTCTAGAATTTGTTCTTTATTACCACTTTCTAGATTATAAAGGTAAAATTTCGGGTCTGGATTCGCATCTGCAGGATAATGTCTACTTTGGCTGGTGCCAATTACAAGCCATTTGCCATTGCTAGACAATTGATAAGTATACACTGGCTTTTCATTGTCTGTAATGCGCTTTATGCTTTTCTCTTTAATATCGAAGCTGTAGACTCTGGTAGTAGTCCAATGTTCTTCATCTTCTACTATTACAGTATTATCTTTACTTTCTTCCTGTTCTTGTTCATAAAGAGTTTTACCCTCGTTTGAAGTATATAGAAGTGTACTGTCGTTTAGCCAGTTAATGTCAGAAATGCCATTTTTAAATTCATGTACTTCTTCTGGCTCACCACCAAATATGCTCAATTTCCAAAGCTTTTTACCTTTATCTCTTGATGAGAGAAAGTAGATAGATTCTCCATCTTTTGAGAATAGGGGAGAATAATTGCTGTCTTCACCTTGAGTTAGTTGAAAAGTTCTGTATTTGCCTTCCTTTTTTAAGTCTAGTCTGGTGAGGTAAATGTCGCTCACAAACTTGTCTTTTTCTTTTACCCCTTTGCGTTTTGTCCAAACAAACATTGAATTATCTGGTGAAAAAGCAGGGCTGCTTAAATACTCAGTGTTAATAATTTTTTCTGGCGTCCATTTTTTTGATTCTTGTGCAAATAGGATGTTGGCCAGTGCGAGATTGCATAGTAGCAACCAGCTGGCTGATTGTATGTATTTTAATTTTCTCATCTGTAATTGTTAGTTACTACAAAGTTTTAATACTGAAAATTATCAATTAAGGTCAAAAGTACCACCTTAAATTGAAATTGTTAATTAGGAATGAGTTAATGGAGGATTTGTATTTACAGAAGGTAAAAATACTAAAAAATACGGTTTTTGTGCGGTAACACATACTGTAGAACTTTTGTACAATTTGATTAAAAAGTCCTGTTAAATTATCTTAAATTAAATATTGATATTTATCTAACTTGTTGATTATGAGAATTTTGATATTCTGGCTTGTTTTTGTCTTATTTCAATATCAACAAAACAATATCAAAAACTTAAACAACCTAAATAAACTTTAAATTATGAAAAATTCAGTTAAAGCAATCATCATCGCATCAGTAATGGGTATATCAGGTTCTGCATTTGCAGCTCAGTCAATTGATAACAATCCAGCAATAGAAATTACAGCAGAGCCTACTAAAACGGAGATAGCATTTGATGATCTACCAGTACTAGTACAAGATGCTTTTAAAGGAAGTGAATATTCAGAAGAATCAATCAATAAAATATTTCAAGTAGTAGAAGAAGAAGGTGATACATCATATGAGTTTTATGTTGGTGCCGAAAACGAAGTGATCACATTTAGCCAAGAAGGTGAAATAACAGAATAATTTAATCGCTAAAGTTTTCATGTTAAGGCCTTGCCATTTTAAATGGCGAGGCTTTTTTTATGCTCAAAATTGAATTAGTATAAACTAATGTAAAAAGTGTAGATATTTTCCACAGATTGTCTAAATATTTCTGCTGAAATTTTAGATGTTTAAGTTGTAATTTATTGATAATGAGGATGTAATGTTTTTGGCTTGTTTTTATATTATTTAATAGTAAATAGAGTAGATCTGATTAGTATAAGAAAACCTTACAACCATGAAATTATCATATAAAACATTATTAGCAGCAATTATAATTAGTATAGGCCAGGCAGCATTTGCTGCACATTCATATAAAGAAATTGGCAAAGTAGAAATTTTGGCTAAGCCATCAAAATCTATTGTGGTTTTCGAGGAGCTTCCGATTTTAGTGCAAAAAACATTTAAAGAAAGTGAGTTCTTTCAAAGAGGTGCCAATAAGATATTTAAGATAGATAGAGAAGAATCATCAGTATATGAGTTTTATGTTGGTGAAGAAAACGATATTGTAGTAATAAGCGAGCAAGGCGAATTGCTTACAATATAATTTAGACAAAGACTATAAAAAAAGCCTGGTTATTTTTTTAATAACCGGGCTTTTTTTATTCTATATTTTCAAAGGCATTAATTTTTAGAAAGATATATATAGAATATTCTGATTTGCTTTTTTTAATTATATTTTTTTGCAACGTATTTTTAATTTCCTACTCATAACTAAGTGAAATTAATGCTTTTTATAGGGTAATATTAATTGTGTAATATATCTCCATTATAAATACACCAATTTCATGGTATTTGTTAGGGGTGGCAAAATGTAGAAGTGTTACCCAAATTGATTATAAACTCCCGTTAAAAATTCATAAACAAAAACTGGCGTAAATTGTAATTTACTGATTATAAGATACTTGTGTTTTTGGTCTGTTTTTTCGATTAAGTAAAACATAACTCAATAATTAACTCAAACAAGATCAACGTAAACTTTAAAATTATGAAAAATTCAGTTAAAGCATTTGTAATCGCAACAGTAATGGGAGTATCAGGATCTGCATTTGCAGCTCAAACAATGGATAACAACAGTGCAATTGAAATTACTGCTGAGCCAGTAAAAACAGAGGTGATGTTTGATGACCTTCCTGAACTAGTAAAACAGGGTTTCCAAAACAGCGATTACGCAGAAACAACTGTAAATAAGATATTTAAAGTGGAAGATGAAGGAATGGTATCATACGAATTTTATTTAGGTGCCGATAATGAAGTAATAACTCTTAGTGAACAAGGTGAATTAGAAGAATAAGCCTACTTAGCTAAAGTTTTCATGTGAGGCCCTGATATAATTAATGTCAGGGCTTTTTCTGTATTTTTCTTACAGTCTTTTCTCTAAAAGGAAAAGGCTGTTTTTTTATATCTACAATTCAGTTTTACGTGCGGAGTCGTTGTGTATTTAAATTGTAGAATACTTACCCAATCTGATTAAAATTTCCCGTTAAATTCTCTTAAATAAATAGACTGAGTAATTATATTTAATTGACAATGAAATAGTTATAAAATTGGTCTGCTTTTGTATTATATACTTATAAACTAGATTAAACTAATAAAAATAATACAATATTAAAGGTATGAGAAACACAGTTAAAGCTATAATGATCGCAGTAGTGATGGGAGTGTCAGGAGCTGCATTTGCAAACAATTCAATTAATCATACAATCACTGCAAGTTCATTAGAACCTCTAAAAATTGAAGTGTCATTCGAAGATTTACCAGAAGCAGTAAGATTAGGTTATTTAAACAGCACTAGAGAAGAATCTGCTATTAATATTATTTTTAGAGTAGAAACAGAAGAAGGCACCTTTTATGAATTTTATGTGGAAGAAGGTCACGAAAAAATTACTATCGATAAAGAAGGTAAACTAATAGAATAGAAATAGAATAATTTACATATATGATTTGAGCCCTGTCATTTTTAATGGCAGGGCTTTTTTGTGTAATAAATTTTAATTTTCACTTAGCTTAAAGAATAAAATTTTTGCTTAATTGATGTATAGTCTTAAAAATTAGTCAATTAAAAAATATTGTATTTTTTTAAGAATTTTATAATAAAATCATGGTATTTGTTGCAGTGTGGAAATTGTAGAATTCCTACACGAAATGGATAAAAATTCCTGTTAAAATATCTTATTTTAAAAAAATGGATTTTTTAATTAATTGATAATCAGTAATTTGTGATTTTGGAATGCTTTTTCTATTAATAAAAGTAAATAACAACAAAATTTAACTAAAACAACAATTAAAAGTAAACTTTAAAATTATGAAAAATTCAGTTAAAGCATTCGTAATCGCAACAGTAATGGGAGTTTCAGGATCAGCATTTGCAGCTCAATCTATTGACAACAACCCATCAATTGAAATTACTGCCGAGCCAGTAAAAACTGAGGTAATGTTTGAAAATCTTCCTGAAGCAGTTCAGTTAGGTTTCCAAGAAAGTGATTACGCAGAATCAACTGTGAACAAGATATTCAAAGTAGAAGAAGAAGGATTAACATCTTACGAATTTTATGTTGGTGCTGATAATGAAGTGATAACATTTAGCGAAGAAGGCGAAATTACTGAATAATTTCAAAGCTAAAGTTTTCATGAAGAGGCCCTGACAGAGATGTCAGGGCTTTTTTTTATTTTCATAAATTTTACCTCAGTTTTATACAACTGTTGTTTAAAAAAGCAGTTAAAATACTGATTTATATAACATAGAGTACACAATTTTTTAAATTTGGAAAAGTTCCATTTTTTAACAAAATATTGTTATTTGAAAGTGCTTCATTTTCATGATTTTTGCTAGTAATTCCAATATGTAGAAACATTGTACACATTGTATATTTTCTCCTGTTAAAATTCCTAAAAATTCTACATAATCGCTTTTGATATATATTTAAATAACTGATTATCAGTAAGTTAAAAATATGGCTTGTTTTTGTATTAGTACTTAAAGAATCCAACGATAATTTTTTTAACTTAAACTTTGAAAACATGAAAAATTCAGTTAAAGCATTTGTATTCGCTACAGTATTAGGCATTTCAGGATCAGCATTCGCAGCTCAATCATTCAATACTAACGCAGTTGAAATTACAGCTGAACCTGTAAAAACTGAAGTTATATTTGAAGACCTTCCAGAAGCAGTTCAAGAAGGATTTAAAGGTAGCGATTATGCTGAAACCGCTGTAAATAAAATATTCAAAGTAGAAGAAGAAGGAACTACTACTTATGAATTTTACGTAGGCGAAGAAAACGACGTAATTACATTTACAGAAGAAGGTGAAATTACTGAATAATTATTTATAATCTAATCACTCTCTTAAAGCCTTGTCAAACTATGACAAGGCTTTTTTTATTTGGTGATTATCATTGTATCGGCAGCATAAGTAGCAATAATTCCCAAACCGTTTTCTACATTACTAAACACCTGCGCTGGTTCTGCAAAAGGGTTATCTTCTGAGTAATCGTAGCTTTCGTAACTTAAAAGATATTTATAGTAAGATTCGGAGATATGTTTAAGTACAAATGTGAATTTATTCTCTGTGGTAACTGTATAAATCCTTGATTTAAAATTTATCTCGTGTTTTGAACCATCAAAGAGCTCATCATTTATTAATAAATAGGGTTTAAAATCATTATTATCAAAACCCGACACACTACTGTTTATCACAGAAGCATCTGGCGACGATAATTCCCCTTTTTCATAAAAAGCTACAGAGTCGTAGCCGATCACATTGTAATCATCATCGTATATAGCGCGCTTTTGTTCAATTAAATTATACAACTCAAATATGTAATAGTTTTTTTCGCCAGTAATATCTGTTATATTAAATGCACCATTTTGTTCAGAATTAGAGCCGTATATAGAAGGTATTCTAATATCTAATGCTTCGACTTGAACTGGTAAAGGTAGTTGTATGGTACTACTGGCTTCTGGGTAGCCAGATGCTTTAACCTTTATCGTATAAACTTCTCCGGCAACAGGAGCAGGTTCATTTTTAGCAGAATAATAACCATAGCGAGTACAGTCTTCTATGTTGCAGTCTATGTAATCAGGTGGGTATTCATTATAAGTTAATGTTGTATTTTCACCTGAGCTATTAGTAATGCTTACCTCCGCATTTTCAATTGCTTTAAAGCTTGCATTATAATCATTGTCTAAAGGATGTATGCTCGAAGTGATACGAAAAAGCCAAGTGCTATCGGCGGGTACAATGCCATTAATTACTAAACTGTTTGGTTCTTCTGGTAATTCTATATCTAGTACAGTTTCGCAAGAGATTATAGAAAATAGCAGGAGAATAGGCAGATGTTTTTTCATAATTCAAAACTTAAAACTGTAACTGATACTAGGAATAATAGGAAAGAGGCTGTACTGAACAAATTTTTGTTCATCGGTATCATAATCGTAGCCAATATCAATGTAAAAAGGATTTTTACGGCTGTATAGATTGTATACACCAAGCGACCAAGTACGCTCACCCCATTTTTTTTGTTTTTTAAATGCCAGATTAATATCTAATCGGTGGTAAGAGCGCATCCGGTAACCATTTCTTTCACCATAATAATCTATTTCATTATTATAGTAATATGGGTTTCTTGTTCTATCTACAAAGAGCGGTGTTCTACTGTTTATCGTTTCATGTCGGCCAATAGGCAGTGTTACAGAATTACCAGTTCCATAAACCCAAGCAACAGAAAGGTCTATCTTTGGTTTCCATTCGTGTACAATGGCTATGCTGATGTCATGTCTGCGATCCCATTTGTAAGGGAATTTTTCACCAAAGTTAAGATCTTCAAATTGTCGGTTAGACCATGCCAATGTATAACCAATCCACCCTGTGGTTTTACCTTGTTTCTTTTGAAATAAAAACTCTAAACCATAGCTATCTCCATTACCAATAGTTACTTGTTCTTCCCAATTGGTATCAACTTCTAGAAAGCTGGCACCTTCTTTATAGGCTACCAAGTTTTTCATTTCTTTATAATAGGCTTCAATACTCATTTCGAAGCCGTTATTAAAACTTTTAGCTCCACCTAGGGCTACTTGCCAAGCTACTTGTGGTTTTATATTATCTGTAGAAGGAACCCATAAATCTGTAGGCAAACCAATACCAGAATTGGTAAGTAAGTTGATAAACTGCGTCATCTGCGCATAAGATGCTTTAATTGAGGTTTGGTTTGGAAGTAAATATCTAGCAGAAACTCTTGGCTGAACGGAGTAGTAATTTTTTTCATTTACTCTAAAAAGTGAGGAATGTACACCGAGATTTACATTTAGGTTTTTATTAACCTTAATATCATCTTCTACATAAGCAGTATATTCATAAGCGTAAGTATCTTGGGTAATATTTATATCTGCTGTTTCACTACTATTTAAATTAAAGGCACCTGGTTCAAAAGTGTGATAAATTGAATTGAGCCCAAATCTTATTGCATGATTTGGAGAGGGATAATAATCGAAATCAATTTTTGCAGCAAAGTCTTTTATACCAGAATAATATCTTGCTTTATAAATCTCTGTAAAAGTTTTTACTGCTTCAAAATCATAATAACTATCTTCGTAATTGGTGAAGATATCAAAAATATACCTACTATAAGTTGCTGTAACATTACTGAAGAGTTTTTTGCCAAATACGTGATTCCACCTCAAAGCAGAAATTACATTTCCCCAGCGAAGTCCCACTTCTTCTTCTGAGTAATTAGGAGTATAATCATCTTCATATTTATAAAAAGCATAGGCTTTGTCTCTGCCGGTATATAGCGACAAGTAAAGCCTGTCTTTATCTGAGAATTTATAATTGAATTTGGCATTTACATCGTGGAAGTGATAGCCCAATACAGCATCATCCTGAGAGTTATTTTTTATTATCGGTCTAGCTAGTAAATCGATATAAGTTCTTCTGCCAGAAACCATAAAAGAAGCTTTGTCTTTTATAATAGGGCCTTCTAGCGTGAGTTTCGAACTGATTAAGCCAATATTACCTTCGCCATGGAACTCCTTCATGTTTCCTTCTTTTAGGCTAATGTCTATTACCGAAGAAAGTCTGCCTCCATATCTTGCCGGAAAACCACCTTTTACGAGTTCAACTCGATTTAAGGCATCAGCATTAAAAATGGAAAAGAAACCAAAAAGGTGAGAAACATTATAAACCGGAACTCCATCTAATAAAATGAGGTTTTGGTCTGGGCCACCACCACGTACATACAAGCCGCTGGTACCTTCGCTACCAGATTGCACTCCGGGCATCAATTGTAGTGCTTTTAAAACATCTGTTTCTCCCATTAAAGCTGGCAAAAGTTTTATTTGTTTTACAGGAATGGAGATCGTACTCATTTGAGTAGATTGTTCTATGGGCTCGCTATATTGCCCTGCAACCACTTCTATTTCTTCGAGCATGGTATCTCCATTAAGAGAGAAGTGGATGGTTTTATCTTCAGAAGCAATCAATCGGAGGTTTTGAGCCTGATAGCCTACATAAGTGCAAAATAGGTTTATAGAATCACCTTTGTTTAAGCTCAAACTGAAAAAACCGTAGGTATTACTTACTACACCAGCTCCACTGACTTTGTCTATTACTGCGGCTCCAATGAGGTTTTCACCGCTTTCATTGTCTTTGATGTAACCACTAATGGTAATTTTTTGGGCATGTAGATAAGTGTATTGAATACTAAAAAATAGCAGTAGGTACAGTACTTTCATTTAAAAAATCAGAGATACGTAAAACTAGATAGTACAATAAGCAGCCTTTAAAAGACACGCTTGATTCAATAATTGTAGGTTTTACGTGCAAACTAAGACGAAATGCTGCAAGTATTGCTATTTTTTAGTGGTTTATTTAGTAATTTATAGAGAGCTCTTGTAAAAGCTTGTCTTCTGGGTCTCGCATTTCATAAGTTACTTTAATGGGGTTTTTATCCCAATCGATTTTAATGATCCCAAAACTTTTGTTGATTATTAATTCACCTACACGATACTTGTTTTGTTCGTCCCAAGCCTCTGACCAAGTGTGAGTAAGCCCACTTGAAGTAAATTCGTAGATAGGTTTATTGATGTTTTCCAAATCAATTTTAGCAAATTCTGAGATGTGTCTGTCACCACTTAATAAAACAATATTGCTTTTGCCTGATGCTGAGATTACTTCGAAAAACTTTTTTCTGGCTAGTGGAAAGTTTGCCCATTTTTCATAACCTTGTTCTTCTGCAATAAACTGAATGCCTGAACCAACTAAAATCAATTTTTCATCTGCATTATTCAACTCTTCTTCAAACCATTTCCATTGGGCATCGCCTAAAATATCACCAGTTTCATTGGCTACGTAGCGAGATGGTCCATCTTCGTTTTTCTCTAAAGAATCTCTAAAATATCTGGCATCTAGCAAAATTACTTTCACCGATTTTTCGCCTTCACCAAAAGAGTATGCGCTATATGCACCTTCTCTACTCCAAACTGGATTTTCTTTCGGCACATCTAAAAACTCTAGCATTAAATCTCTGCTGGCTTTTTTCTGCGAATAATTTTTATCACCATCATTTACTCCGTAATCGTGGTCGTCCCATACTCCAATAACAGGTGTAGAGGTGTAAAAATCATGATAAAATTGATTGGATTTAAGCGTATCGTACATGCTTTTCATGGCAGTCATGTCTTCGGTATCGGCGTAAATGTTATCGCCAAGCCATATCCAAAGGTCGGGATTGTTTTGAGAAATAGACTGCCAATAGTCTTGTGGGTCTTGTTGATGATTACAAGATCCAAAAGCAATTGTATTTAGTACTAATGATTTGTTATCTTTAAGAATCGTGTTAACTGTTGCTTCATTTTGCTGTTGAGTTTGTTTTTTTGGAGTTTCACAAGCAATTACAGCAAATGTAAAAGCTAGAATAATTGTAATTTTCTTCATGATAAGTTTAGTCTTTTTAATTTTTTACTAAGCTATTATCAAAAGCCGACTAGCACAATATTTATCAAATTGTCAGTCTATTTATCCCAATTAAAAATCCACTCATCATAAATGTTTAGGATTATGTGATAAATTGGATTTATTTTGTAATTAATTGTACTACAGATTAACTATAAATTTTAAATTAAGCAGCAATCATGAAAAAAGTTTTTATCGTGTTAAGCTTGGTTATAGCACAATTAACCGCTTATTCACAGGAAAGAAAACATACCGAAAAGTTCGAGCAACTCGAATATGAATTAAGGGATCCAAACGAATACAGAACTGCTTCTGGTGCTCCGGGTTACAAGTACTGGCAAAACGAAGCAGACTATGAGATGGAAATCGTACTGGACGACGAAACTCAGTCTCTTTCTGGTGTAGAAACTATTACTTACCACAATAATTCACCAGATGTATTAAAATATCTTTGGTTACAACTAGATCAGAATGTACGTGCTAAAGATTCTCACTCGTACAGTACTGCAACAAATTCAGTAGTACACACAAGTCCAGACGATCGTCGTGGAAACAATATGGGTAGAATTCTTGATCCTACATTTGAAGGGGGATTTAAAATCGCATCAGTTACTGGAACTGATGACAAAGCTTTGCCTTACATCATTAATAAAACAATGATGTCTGTAGATATGCCTAAGCCTTTGAAGCCAGGAGAAACTTTCTCTTTCAAAGTAAAATGGTCTTATAACATCAATGATAGAATGAAAATTGGTGGTCGTTCTGGTTTAGAGTATTTCCCAGAAGACGGTAACTACCTTTACACTATCGCTCAGTTCTTTCCAAGAATGTGTGTATACAGTGATTACGGAGGATGGCAAAACAAGCAATTCTTAGGTTCTGGTGAGTTTACATTGCCATTTGGTGAGTACGATGTAAAGATTACAGTTCCTGCTGACCACGTAATGGGTGCAACAGGTAAATTGGAAAATGCAGATGATATTCTTACTGATGAGCAAAAAGAAAGACTTAAAAAAGCAGAAACTTCTGATGAGCCAGTAATAATTGTAACTCAGAAAGAAGCTGAGAAAGCAGAGAAAAAGCCAGTTAAAGAAACTAAAACATGGCATTTCCATGCAGATAAAGTAAGAGACTTTGCTTTTGCTACTTCAAGAAAATTTATTTGGGATGCAATGGGTGTTGAGATCGGTGGTAAAACCGTAATGGCAATGTCTTACTATCCGAAAGAAGGTAACCCACTTTGGGAAGAGTATTCAACTAGAGTAGTTGCTTCTACATTAAAAAGCTATTCTCACTACACTATCGATTATCCTTACCACAAAGCTATTTCTGTTCACACAGATAGAATAGGTATGGAATATCCAATGATCTGTTTTAACTATGGTCGTCCAGATAAAGATGGAAAATACTCAGACAGATTAAAATACGGAATGATCGGTGTTATCATCCACGAAGTAGGTCACAACTTCTTCCCAATGATTATCAACTCAGATGAGCGCCAATGGACTTGGATGGACGAAGGTTTGAATACTTTTACTCAATATCTTGCTGAACTTGACTGGCAAGCTAACAACCCAAAAGAAGCTGATTACCCACACAGAAGAGGTCCTGCTAAAAACATTGTGCCTTACATGAGCATGGAGAAATCTTTTATTAGTCCAATTATGACTAACTCTGAGCAAGTTCAACAACTTGGTAATAATGCTTATGCAAAACCAGCAACAGCATTAAACATCTTAAGAGAGACTGTTTTGGGTCACGATTTATTCGACAGAGCTTTTAAAGAGTATGCAGAGCGTTGGGCATTTAAGCATCCAACTCCAGCAGATTTCTTTAGAACAATGGAAGATGCTTCTGGTACTGATTTAGACTGGTTCTGGAAAGGCTGGTTCTACGGAGTAGACCACACAGATATTGCCATGACTGGTATTAAAAAATTCAAAATTGGTGAAAGCGAAACCGAAACTTTTGCAGAAGCAATTACTGCTGATGATGAGTTTAACGAGTTTACAGTTGATAATTTAACTGAAGAACAAAAAGAACAAGTTGCTGAAAAGCCATTCTTCTACGAAGTAAACCTTGAAAACAAAGGTGGTTTAGTAATGCCAATTATTCTTGAGTTTACTTACAAAGATGGTTCTCGTGAAATCAAAAGAATTCCTGCTGAAATCTGGAGAAGAAATGATGAGAAAATCTCTAAAGTTTTCAATACTTCTCAAGAGGTAACTTCAATTGTATTAGATCCATTTGAAGAAACAGCAGACACTGATATTACAAATAACTACTGGCCTGCACAAGAGCTTCCTTCAAGATTCGAAATCTACAAAGAGAAGAGCTCAGGAGGAAACTAATCCTTTAGCTAGCAAAATATACAACAACATATGCCGGACACTCTGTCCGGCATATTAGTTAATAGACTTTTTATTTGGTTTTAAAATAACTCACTCATCTCTCAACTAAAACTTTAAAGCTTATGATAAAAAAATGTTTATGGGTCATTATTCCTGCGATGTTTTTAGGGCTAGCTGTAAGCGCTCAAGAAAGAAAACATACTGAGAAATTCGAACAACTCGAATATGAGTTGAGAGACCCAAACGAATACCGTACGGCTTCTGGAGCTCCAGGTAACGAATATTGGCAAAACACTGCCGATTATGAGATTGCAGTAGAATTAAATGATGACAATCAATCTATCACTGGTAAAGAAACTGTAACTTACCATAACAATTCACCCGATGTGCTTAAATATCTATGGGTGCAGTTAGATCAGAATATGCGTGACAAAGAATCGCATACTTACAGCACTGCTACTAACCAGATTAAGCATAAAATGTCTGCTAATGGCTATGGCGGTTCAATGAAAGATGTGCTTGATCCTACTTTTGAAGGAGGTTTTAAAATTTCTTCTCTTACAGATGCAAAAGGTAATAAATTACCATATGTAATTAATAAAACCATGATGTCTGTAGATATGCCTGAGCCATTAAAGCCAGGTGAAAGCTTCTCTTTTAAAGTAGAGTGGTCTTACAACATCAATGATAGAATGAAAATGGGTGGTAGATCGGGTTACGAGTATTTCGAAGAAGATGGAAACTACCACTATACCATTGCTCAGTTTTACCCTAGAATGTGTGTGTACAGCGATTATGGTGGATGGCAAAATAAGCAATTCTTAGGTTCTGGTGAGTTTACTTTGCCTTTTGGCGATTTTAAAGTTAGCATTACTGTACCTGCAGATCATATTATGGGTGCAACTGGTAAATTACAAAACCCTAAGGCTGTTTTAAGTAAAGAACAAATAAGCAGATTAGAAAAAGCAAAAACTGCTAAAGAACCTGTATTAATTGTAACTCAAAAAGAAGCTGAAAAGGCAGAGAAGAGTAAATCTAAAGAGAAAAAAACATGGGTTTTTGAAGCAGATAGCGTAAGAGACTTTGCTTTTGCTACTTCTAGAAAGTTGATTTGGGATGCATTGGGAGTGCCTATGGGAGATAGAATCGTAATGGCAATGTCTTACTATCCGAAAGAGGGTAATCCGCTTTGGGAAGAGTATTCTACCAGAGTAGTAGCTCACACGTTAAGAACCTATTCTAAACATACCATTGAGTATCCTTATCACAAGGCGATTTCTGTACATGCAAAAGCAATTGGTATGGAATACCCGATGATTTGCTTCAACTTTGGTCGTCCAAACCCAGATGGCTCTTATGCAGATTATGTAAAATACGGAATGATCATGGTAATTATCCACGAAGTAGGGCATAACTTCTTCCCGATGATTATCAACTCAGATGAGCGCCAGTGGACTTGGATGGACGAAGGATTAAATACTTTTATGCAGTATCTTTCTGAAGTAGAATGGGCAGCAAATAACCCTAAAGAAAAAGATTATCCTTTTAGAGAAGGTCCTCCAAATAAAATTGTGCCTTACATGAGCATGGATACCAGATACATTAGCCCGATTATGACCAACTCAGAGCAAGTGCAAAACCTTGGGCCAAATGCATACGGAAAACCAGCTACAGCATTAAATATCTTAAGAGAGACAGTTCTTGGCCACGAGCTATTCGATAGAGCTTTTAAAGAATATGCAGAGCGTTGGGCTTTTAAACACCCAACCCCAGCAGATTTCTTTAGAACTATGGAAGATGCTTCAGGTACAGATTTAGATTGGTTTTGGAGAGGTTGGTTCTATGGTGTAGAACATACCGATATCGCTATGACTGGCATTAAGAAGTTTAAACTTGGTGAAAGTGAAACAGAAAAATTTGCAGAAGCTGTAAATGTTGATGACGAGTTTAACGAGTTTACTGCTGATAATTTAACTGATGAGCAGAAAGAGCAAGTAGCAGAAAATCCATTTTTTTACGAAGTAAGTTTTGAAAACAAAGGTGGTTTGGTAATGCCACTTATTCTAGAGTTTACTTATAAAGACGGTTCTAAAGAGATAAAGAGAATTCCTGCTGAGATTTGGAGAAGAAATGATGAGAAAATCTCTAAAGTATTCAATACTTCACAGGAAGTAACTTCAATTGTGCTTGATCCTTTCGAAGAAACAGCAGATACTGATTTAACCAATAACTATTGGCCAAAACAGGAAATGCCTTCAAGGTTTCAATTGTACAAAGAGGGGAATAAGGAATAAAAATATTCTAAAATTAGCCAGAATCCGGTATTTATTAAATGCCGGATTTTTTTTTGTTAAAAATAAAAGTTTCCTTTGAGTTTTATCTGCTAAATAAAAACCCTACCATCATGAAAAATCGCCAAATATTAATTAAGCTTTCCTGCAATTTTTTAGTATTATTTTTTATTTCTTCATGTACGTTAGATAAACCCAAAGATGATTCGGTTGATACCCAGTTAACTGAAAAAGAAAATATGAATGAGTTAAAAACTAAGTTCGTATCTGTAAACAATTTGTCTGAAGATACTAGCTCATTTAAAGAGATTGTTCCCAAACTTTCAGGAAAAGATATTGCATGGTATTTAGAAAATGACAGCTTAGCTGCAAATGCTCTTCAATACTATATAGGGAAAAAAGATGCAGCACCAGATTCTACTTTCTTCAAGATTTTTAAGAGTTTACCAAAAAAAGATGCTTTAAACCCACTTTATATACATTTGCTTAACAAGGCAGTATTAAGTGCGGATGGTATGCTAGCAGAAGAACTTGGCGATGTAGTAATGGAATTTGTGGAGAAAAACCCAGATGCTTTTACGCAAATGCTGCTCGATAGTGCTTATGCAGGCAGAAAAGAAATTGCTAGAAACTACGCTTTTCTTTTAGCGCATGAAATACAACAAGAAGAAGCCACTGCGAAGAAAGAAGAGAAATTTGTAATAAGAACAATGTTGTCTTGTGCCGAATGTTCTGATGAGAAAAAAGCCGTATTAGAATACTTTTTCAATATGGTAAATGAGATGAAAGATTAAATGATAAAAAATTGATAGACAGTAAAAGAGAAAAATTTTTAAGCAAGTTTTTTAGCTATGTATTAAGGCACCATCCGAAAGTAATCGATTTAAAAGTAGATGAGTTCGGATGGGCTAGTGTAGATGAGTTAATGGCAAATGCTGCTAAAGACGGTAAGCCCTTTACTATGGAAGAACTACAATTTGTAGTTGCCAATAATGCCAAACAAAGATTTAGTTTAAGTGAAGATAACTCTAAAATAAGAGCTAATCAGGGACATTCATTCCCTGTAAATTTAGAATTAGAACCGATTGCTCCACCAGCTTATTTGTATCATGGAACTGTAGCTAAGTTTATAGAACAGATCAAAGAGGATGGATTACAAAAAATGAGTCGTCAGCATGTGCATCTTAGCCCAGATAGAGAAACAGCAATTAATGTAGGTAGCAGGCGAGGCAAGCCAGTTATTTTGACGATTAGGGCAGGAGCCATGCATGAGAGTGGCTATCAGTTTTATCTCTCAAAAAATGGAGTTTGGTTGGTAGATGCTGTTCCGGCTGAGTATATCGAATTTAAATAAGTTATGCCTTATAAGTATAAGGTAGAAGTATAAATTACATTTAATTTCTCGCTGTATCACTCATGGTAGATAAAGTAGAACGCAACCAAACAAAAAACGAAATTACATTTAAGCTAGAGGAGCTAGAACCACCAAAAGAACTTTTAGCAGAAAAAAATCTGACTGAGCTTTTAGGTGAGTTTTCTGATAAGATTGAAGCCAGCTACAAAGCAGATTATAATCTGGTAGCTTCTGGTTATCATACTTTTATACATGGTATGCACAAAGCTTATGCAGAACACAGGCCTTTTGTAATTTCACCAGATATGATTTGGCTATTGGTTTGTCAGACATTTTCTTATCATATCAATTTTAATCATCGTAAAGGAATTAATCTTTTCCCTCATTTAGATAAAAAAATTGAGCTTGCAGTAAGAAATGAGAATGTGCGGCTTGGTGATCCTAATAGTGCTTGGCACGAAACCACCCAACAGTTAACAAGTAGCATTGAAGCATATGTAGGAAAGGAATTGATCGATGTACTTAGGGCAAATTTTAGCACTACAGGCATTAAAGAAAGAGTAGCCTCAGAAATTACCATTTTGGATTCTATGAAGGCTTACTTTGAGTATGTGGTCTATTATTGTGTGTGTGGAATTCCAGAAATTACTTTGGAAGGCTCTGTAGAAGACTGGCAGCTTGTACAAACAAAAGCTGTTTACCTAAGCCAATTTAAGCTAGATAATTGGGTAAAAAAGATTTCACCACTATTAAATGAATTTGTAGAAGCATCTAAAGGGAATATAAACATACATTTCTGGATGAACATGTTTAAAATACATACTAAAAAAGAGTATGGAAACCCTAGCTTTATTGATGGATGGATTCTTGATTTTTTCCCTTATGATAAAGATGGTAATGAGTTAGATTTTACTAATGCAGATGGACTATCTGTGAGTTTTTATGAAAAAATTCTACCTAAGCAAATCATTTGTGTCGATTTTAAATTACAGGGTAGAGATGGAAATCTAATAGCCGAAGAATTTCCTATGGAATACTGGGCAGGTTTTGTTGGTTTAAAGCAAAACTCAGAAAACTTTACTATAAGGCCTGAAATCGGTTGGTTTGTAAGCCGCGCAGAAATAGCTAAAACTAGACGAGAAGGCAAAGAAAAGGGCCGATTTAGTAGTGGAAAAACATTTTATAATTTGTCTTCATTTCCCACTGAATTATTTGAAGAAACCGAAGAGAAGGATTATTATTTGAACTATAAGGGTGAAATAGATTTGCCAAATAATATTGAAGAGTTAGTTTTTCGAATATTAGAAGTTAATGGAAGAGTACCTGAGGAAATGAAAAAGTTCTATGAAGACTTACAATTAAACATTTTTAAGAATAATAGTAGAAATTTAGTTATCAATGGAATTTGGGTTTATGATATTGAGGGATTTTAAAACCATAATTTTACCATCTTTTTTGATTATAAAATATTATCTAATTTCAAATAGCTCATAAGAAAATTACTATATTGGGTAATTGCCTAAATAGTAGTATGAAAATGAAAGCTATCAGCAAAACTGCATTATCTTTTGTATTGGTTTTTATGCTTATTCCCATAGTAAAAAGCACCGCACAATCTAATCTCGAAATTGATCCTAAAGAACCTAAACCCGGAGATGAGGTTACAGTTACTTACAATCCTGCAAACACACCATTGGCTGAGTCTGTAGTAATAAAAGGCCGTGCCATTATGTATGAAAAAACAGCTGTAAGAATACTCACGGCAGATATCCTTTTAAAACAAACAGGTGGAAAATGGCTGGGAAAATTTAATCTGTTAAGAGGAAGTGTAGCTATTAATATATTTTTTGAAAATAATAGTAATGAAATTGATAGTAACAAAGGAGAGGGGTATATCTATTACTTGAAAGATAGCAATGGGACTATCTTTCAAGGAGCAAAAGCTGCAATTGCTAGTGGTGTATATGGCATGTTATCCGATCAAAAATTCCCTAATGATAAAACAAAAACCAGAAAACTTTTAGAAGAAGAGTTTTCTAAGAATCCAGATTTACTGCAATATTACTTTGCTACTTACTATAGAACATTTAATCTTTATGATAAAGATGAATCTAAATTTATTACCGAGATAGCAGACAAATTGTATGCAGTTAGAGATACATTAGATGCAAAACCCATTGCAGATCTGGCATTTTTTTATCAAAAAAGTGAGCAGAGTAAATCTGAAAAGTGCATTAAAATACTTTCTAAATGTCATCCTTCTTCTATATCAGCATTTCAATTGCAATCAATGGATATGCAAATGGAGTTGATGACTACATCCGACTTTAAAACTAAACTGAAAGCTTATAAAAAGGAAAGTGAATATTTTAAAGAAAGTTTAGAATTGGGAGAAAAAGACTTTTTAAATAATCTAGAGTTTAATATAATTTTGAAAACATCAACTCTCCTTCATTTGAATGGCTTTCAAATCATGGCTATTATAGTGTAATTCAAAATATGCACTTAATAAAATTATTGCGATTTTGGGATGATAGTTACCCAATAGAAAAGTGGTTTGAATTGGTTGATAGTGCAGCTACAGACTTAATAAAGATGAATTGTTACGATGAATATGCTAAAGTAGCAAGTAGTAAAGGAAACCACGAAGAGGCATTAAAGTATAGCAATTTATCAGTTAATTGGGCAAAAGAACATTTAAATGCTCCCGAAAGAACATATCGAGAAAAATGCTGGTATGCATTATCGGATGAGGAAATACAAAACTCAAGGAAACGAGAATTAGCTATTTTTTTAGTTACACAAAGTGAAGTGTTAGCTAAGCTCGATCAAAAAGATAAAGCTTATAAAGCCTGCCAACTAGCTATTGAAAATAGTAATTTAGAAGATGCCAGATTGAATGATAGGATAGTAGAATTACTAATTAGTATTAATCGTACAGATGATGCAAAAGACATAGCTAAAATAGCTTTAAGTAAAGGTAAAGCATCTACTAACCTTAAAAAGGTTTTGGGAGATGAACCAGATGCAGGGATAGATTCTATTGCTAACGATTACCTTTTAAGTAAGGAAGATTACTTAAAATCTTTAATGAAAAATAACATAGCGCCTAACTTTGATCTGTACTCTTTAGACGGTGAAAAAGTATCGCTTGAAGATTTAAAAGGCAAAGTAGTCGTGCTTGATTTTTGGGCAACTTGGTGTGCTCCATGTGTAATGGCATTTCCTTATTATAAAGAAGTTGTCGAAAAGTATAGAGATGACGAAAATGTGGTTTTCTACTTTATAAACTTAGATAAAGATAAAGAAAAGGAAGATATTTCTTCTTTTATGGAAAGTCGAAAGGTTGACTTTAATGTATTACTTGATAAGGAGAATGATTCATCAAAAGATTTTGCAGTGTCTGGTTTGCCCACCAAAATGATAATAGATAAAAATGGTTATATTAATTTTGGAGAATCTGGTTTTAAATCCGATAAAGAAGAATTTATACAGGAGCTATCTCTCATGATTGAACTTGCGAAAAATTCTGAATCATTAAAATGATAGAAGTGTTATAATCCATCTGAATAAAAACGAAGAACTAAAATGACAAGTAAATACGGTGTAGATTGGCTTAAAGAACAGTTTAATAATGAGGTAAATCTCAAATATGTATTCTTTTGGGGGCACACAAAAAGTAAAAATGAAGTGACTAGTACATGTTTTAGCCAGTGGTATGAATCTCAGTTTATAATTGATGGAGTAGCCTATAAAACTGCCGAGCACTGGATGATGGCTCAAAAAGCCTTGTTGTTTGGAGACAAAAACATTTATGAAAAAATTATCGCGGCAAATACTCCAGCAGAAGCAAAAAAACTAGGTAGACAAGTTACTGGTTTTGACGAGAATATTTGGAATGCACACCGCTACGATATTGTGCAGTATGGCAACATCTATAAGTTTAACCAAAACAGAGAGCTGTGGAGTTTTTTAATGAGTACCAATACGAGAGTTTTGGTAGAAGCCAGTCCAGTAGATCAAATCTGGGGAATTGGTTTGAGTAAAGACAGTAATGATGTACATCATGTTCATAATTGGAGAGGTCTTAACCTATTAGGTTTTGCGCTCATGGAAGTAAGAGATTATTTCACAGAAAATGGATTTTTTGGATCTTCTGAAAGAAAAACCGAAAAGACTTGGTTATAATTTTAGATATAGAAAAGATCTCAACCTATAACTAATAGTTATAAAGATTTATAGAGTCTAAGAAAGCGATAAGTAGGTGATAAAGAAAATGTAAGTTTATATACCCCAACAAACGAAAGCTATTGTAATTCAAGAAATTATGATAGCTTTTTTTGTTACATATTAAAAACGAAAGAAAATATTTTGAAAAGCTCACTGTAGCGCATGTAGAGTAGGTCCTGTTCAATTTAACTTTTTTTATAAAAAATAGCCTTTTATGGTTAGCGTTAGCATAGTAGATTTGACGCTATTAACTAAATTTTTATAAAAAATGATTATCAAAAAAAGGTACTTTTGCCTATTACTTCTATTGTCTTCTTGCGCATTTCATAGTGGAATAATGACCAGCAGTGTTGCTCTTACAGATGCAAATTTTAAAATCGTTGGATTAGCTCATGGAAATGCTCACACTTTAAAAGTTTTGGGGATTGGTGGTTTAGATAAAGATGCCTTGGTGTTAGAGGCTAAAACAGATATGTACAAAAAGTATCCACTACCAAAAGGGCATGTGTTTGCCAATATTACAGTTGACTTTAAAAACTCATTCCTCATATTATTTACCGAGACAAAAGTGACCGTTTCGGCAGATATTATTGCTATGGGAGAACAAGCCGAAAGTACCGGAAGTCTACAGAATGAAAACAACGGTGCTAACGATTACTATAACCCTATAAAAAAGCCTGTTTATACTAAAAATGGCATTTTACAAAGTGGAGATTCGGCCGTTTATCTCGAAAGCAACGAGTTAAAGCCATGTAAAATAAAAGAAATAAAAGGTGCTAAAGCATTTATAACTGAAGGTAATGAAACGGTAGCTTCATCGATTAAGCTCAGAAACTTATATTCTACCACCAGAACATATACTACTGAAAAGGGAATAAACCTTAAGCCCGGAGATGAATATATGATTTTGATCTTAGGGAAAGAAGTAAATGCCATTGTAGTCGCTCTAAACGAAGACAAAGTGCTAGTTTTAGCTAATGGCAATTACTTTAGCAAAAAATACAATGAAATCTTCTATGTAAAAGATGAAGAGAATTAATCATAAAACAACCAAGTGAGACCAAATTCAAAACTTCTTGGTTGGCCCATATAAAGAGGGGTAGTGTAATATCCCTCTCTTTGTACACCTTGTAAAGCATTTGTCATCTTAAGGAACATGATAACTTTTTTCATCTGGAAGTTCAAAAAGAAATCTCCTCTTAGGTAATTCCCAACTTTTAAGTCGTCTTGCAAATAGAACTGCTGCGTAACTGGCATAAATGCATCAGCAAAATATTCTGAGTTCCAATGGAAGTCGAAACCAGTTTGTATCAGAATTGGAAAACCAAACGGGTGGCCTTGGTAATACACCTGATAATTAGCTAGTATTTCAGGCATTCTAATAATATCCTCTGTATCGTTTAGTGTGTAAACACCATAAACTCTCTGATGGAACCAGTTAAAATGGGTTTCCATTTCTAAGCCTACTTGTAAAATAGAGATCGTCTCTCCGTACTGTGTAGGTAGCGCCAAAGTGTCGTAGTAGATGTAATCGTCAAAGGTTGAGTAGCTAGCAAATGGCCTCAACATCACTTTTTTGTTAAGTAAAGGGGCTGAAACTTTGGTTTCTGAGTAAGAAGCACTTCTTAAATTCCCTTCACCTGTATCTTCATTGATAGAGCTATTATCCCAATTAAAAACTTCACCATAATAATATTGCTGCATTAAGCTTGGCTCTGCTGCAATTCTTCTGTGGCTTACAGTTAAAAGAGGAGTTTGCATTTCTGCAAATATTTTTAAGCCTGTGTCTTCTCCAACTAATGTTTCATAATCTCCTCTAAACCTAATTGTTGGGCTTAAATCGTAGGCACCTTTAAAGCCGAAAAACCTTTGGGCAGATAGCTCTCTTGGTATTTGAATATCTGGAGCGATCTGAAAGTGATACTTGTAATTTTTTTGTTTTATGTAAAATAGATAGAAAAGCTTATCGGCTCTACCTTTTAAGCCCAATGTATTTTCGAGCTCATTAAATCGCTGAGTATGTGTGTAGGTAGATGCATCACTAAAACCTAACTGAGAGAAAGTCTCATAATAAGCTATATTGGTCTGGAAAGCCTCATCAAAGTATTTGTATTTATTTTTCTCATAATTGAAAATATGGAAAAGCTGCAAACCTTGATGTCCTAAGAATGTATACTCGTGGAAAAGCCTTGCTTGGTCTTTCCTTTGTGTGCTTTGTACACTAGATAAGCGGTTTTCTAATTCGCCGGTACCTAATCCAAACAGCTCGTCGAGCGACTCGTAAGTGGTTTCTTCGCCTTCTTCCAATTCTCTTGGAGGATTATCTAAAAGCAAACTGTCTTCGCTGCTCAATTGCAATCCACCTGTTTCTTCCATCACATGTTTCATGCTTTGCACAAAAAATAGCATTCGATATCTTTTATTATCAGACTCGTATCTGGTTTTAAAGATGTAGTCTTCGTGCGAAACCTGCCTGTCGTTGGAGTTGGCACTTTCTGATCCAATTAAAACTCTGGCATTGAGTCGGTAAATTCTTAAACCCACATTCCAGTTTGGTTTAACATTTTGGGAGTGATGTACATCTATAATAGACCTACCTTCTGCTCCTTGCACATAGTACCAACTGGTAAAGGGCGATTTGGTATCCAGATATTGGATTTTATCTTCGGTATGCAAATAGGGTTTTAAATTGGTAATGCCCAGCCTGTCTCCAATTTCGTTTGGTGTATCAAAATAGATAGATTTAATGGCAGTACCCAAGTTGCCTAAATCCTGATATTCGTATTGGTTTTTATCGACAAAATTGTAGCGATGCAGATTATGTAGAGTAGTATCTAAATAATGTTCGTCTCTACGGTTAAATAACCAATCTAATTCATAGATAAAGCCTGAAGTTCTGGTAGAATAGATATCTTCTGGAACGGGCTCAAGAATTAATTGGCCTTTGTCGTCTTTTTTTGCACCTAAGCTATCACTTTTGGGAAGAGACCCAAAATCGGCATCACTGAGATTATTGTCATTCTGACTTGGCAGTACCTGTGCTGATAATTCTGATAACAGAAAAACAGAAAAAATACAGCAAATAAAAAAATGCTTTTTCAAATTTGGAATATTGAGCATTACAGATGAATAAACCTTTCCAGAATCTTCAGATCTAACTCACTAGTTTATTGAACTGAAAATCTTTCTTCAAACTAAACACGAAATTAACGAGTATCATGCAAAAAGAAAGTATTTAAGAATTTTTAAGAGTGGATAAAATTATTTTAACCACTCATACATGTCATAATGTTCTTTAGTCATGCCTATTGCATTGTAAACCTTTTGCGCTTTCTCGTTAGTTTTTTCTACATACAATCTTATGCCTTTATAAGATTCGTTTTCATCAACAAATTTTTGGAGCTTATCATACATTTTTCTAAAAATGCCTTTTCCCCTGTGTGCTTCTACTACAAACAAAGAGTGAATCCACAACACATCACCATTTCTCCAATCGCTCCATTCGTATAAAACTAGGAGTGAAGCTATAATTTCTCCTTCACTTTCTGCTATTAGATAGTAACCTCTATCCGGCTCGTCTAATATTTTATTAACTCCTTTTACAACAGTAGCTAAATCTAATACAAGGTCTTCAGTTTCTCTTGCCATTGTTACCTGAAAAGCAGCAATGGTTTCTGCATCAGCTTTTATTCCCTTTCTTATATCAATCATTACTCAAAAATTTTGAACAAATCTAAAAAGATAATCTTTAAACAAATAATGGGTTCTTTATTAAGAAAAAATTGGATTTAACCTACTAATACATTTTTTTTAAAACATAGGTAGAATTTACCTGAATTAGCATGCATAGAGTTTTAGGAGTTTTGCTGTTTGGAATCGTGCTTTTGCAAATTAGTTGTAGTAAAATACAACGTATAAAGGATGAGCAACCAATCAGTAAAAAAGAAAAAGTTACAGTAAACCAGTCTTTGGCTACAACATTCTCAAGAGAGTCTCAGCAGCAAAACCAGATGGAAAATTTGCTATTGGTCGACCCTATAAAACCTACTGAAGAGCCAGATTTATTTGAATTGTTACCCGATAAAGTTACAGTGCCAGAAGATATGGTATTTGTTCCTGGTGGTGAGTATCTAGAAAAAGATGGTAATGTAGTAGGTAATAGAATGATTAAAGGCTTCTTAATTGATAAAAAACCAATATCGTATCAAGAATATAAAGATTACATAGAGATTACTCAACCAAAAGATATACACTTTGAAAATGTAAAGTTTATTTCTTCTAGTGATTTAAAGAATACTGAATCTGCTGTAGTGTTACTTTCTTGGTTTGAAGCAAATGCTTATTGTAACTCACAAGGCAAACGATTGCCAGATGCATTCGAATGGAAACATGCGGTAATTTCTTCTCAAAAAGATGCTACTCTTAAAGATTATAAGATTCCACATATTTGGGAGTGGACAAACAACTGGAAAATGAGAGAAGGAGACGATGTGTATACTTTTGTGCCAGATGCTTACAGTAAAAAAGTAATCTTAAGTTCTCACTATTCAGATAATAATACCAAGCAGGTTTGGGATATTTCTTCTGTTGAGCCAGAAGAAAAAAAGGAAAATATAGGTTGCCGATGTGTTCAGGAGATATATGTGAAACCTTGATCAGATCAATTATATTTTCCCAATTTTCATTTATTGATCTAATGAAATTCTCAAAAACTCTCCACTAGAAAAAGTTACAACATCTTGTGCTCCTGTTGAACAGACCGTGCCCCCAAAAGTACCGCTAATATAGCCTTCATCTGTATTGTATTCATCAATAAAAATGCTGCCATCAATCGTGGTGCAGCCAAAAGAAGAGTGTGTTTCTATACCTGTTGCATTACCTTCTTCGCGATAGCCCAAAAAATCTCCGTTGGCAAGTGATGTTATTTCTTGAGTTCGGCTTTGTATCTCATCTGGAAAACCCTGAATACCAATAATAACAGCCTCATTTAGCTCTGCTGTAGCAATTATGGCAATTTCTACCTCGCCATTGCTATTTTGTGTTGATGTTACTTGAAATTGGAACGCTTCCCATTCATAACCATTGATGTATAGGTGCATATAGTTTTCGGTTGGGTATTCATCAGAATCGCAACTGAAAAGCAGTAGGAAAAAGCTACAAGCTAAAATAGTGGTGAAGTTGTTTTTGAGCTGGTTCATTTTAAAAAAATCTATCAGATGATATTTTGTGAAAAATTAATTTGTAAACATAGATTATTTAGTAAAAAATCAAATAAGTTTTTTGTACTGTATCATTTTGTATCGCCAGCAAACAGCAGTTGTAACGTTTTCGATACACTTAAATCTGTGAGTGTGTTGTAACTATTTGATAAACAGCAACTTAAATGCTGGCATCCGGATTGAAATAAAAATTACAAAATCGAACATTATGTTTAAGAATATTTTAAAAGTAGCCTTTAGAAGTTTAATCAGACAGAAGTTTTATAGCCTAATTAATATTACAGGTTTGGCTGTAGGTTTAGCATCTTGTCTGTTTATCTTAATTTATATTTCGTCTGAACTTAACTTTGATAAACATAATAGAAGTTATGAACAAATTTATCGCTTAAACCAAACAAACATTTGGTCAGAAGAAAATGTAAGGTTAACATCAGGAGGGCCACCAGTAGCAGCTTTATTAAAAGAGAATTATCCTGAGGTGGAGGGGAGTGCTAGAGTGTATCAGCCGGGAAGTTATTTTATAACATTTGAGCAGCCCGGCCAACAGTCTATGGCTTTTGAAGAAAAACGATTGGCTGGTGTAGATACTTCTTTTATCTCCATGTTCAATTTTGAATGGTTGGCTGGTTCTCCTCAAAATGCACTAGATGAGCAAAACTCAGTAGTAATCACAAGAAGCACGGCTAATAGATATTTTGGCGAGGTTACAAACTTTAACGAGTTAGTAGTGGGGAAGATGCTCAAAATAGACAATGGAAAAACAGCGCAAAATGTAGTGGTTAAAGGTGTGATTGAAGATATGCCTTTTGCTTCTCACTTTCACTTCGACTTTATGTTTTCTATCTACACTTTTAAGGAGATGAAAAGAATGGAGTGGAGCTGGATTTGGAGCCAATGTGTCACTTATGTAAAACTGAAAGAAGGAACAGATGTAGCTGCACTAGAAAATAAAATGGCAGATTTGCCTAAAAAATACGCAGGTAACACCATCGAAAGAGTCTTGGAGATTAGTTACGAAGAGTTTGAGAAAAAGGGAAAACCTTGGGAGCTGTTTTTATTACCACTAAAAGATATTCATTTAAGATCAGAAGGAATTACCAATCCATATCCACTTGACCCAGTAGGCAGCATAGATAACTTATATGTGTTTGGTTTAGCTGCAATTTTTATTATTCTACTAGCTTGTATCAATTTTATGAACTTGGCAACAGCAAGAGCAGCAGGAAGAGCTAGAGAAATTGGTGTAAGAAAAACATTAGGCTCTAATAGAGAATCATTAATCTGGCAGTTCTTGCTCGAATCGATGATAATTAGTGCATTTGCAGCGCTTTTATCATTAGGAATATGCGAATTATTAAGGCCATATTTTAATGAATTAACAGATAACACTTTCCATAAACCCATATCTGAATACTCAGAAATCACCTACTTTTTACCAATAGCAACCATTATTACAGGTTTGTTGGCAGGTATTTATCCAGCATTTTATTTAACTCGCTTCCAACCAGTTGAAGTTTTAAAAGGACGATTGCCAGGTTCAAAAGGTGGCGAAAAACGTTTCAGAAGCTTTTTGGTAAGTATGCAGTTTGCTGTTTCAACATTCATGGTTATTTCAACGGCTTTGGTACTTTCTCAAGTAAAATTTATGAGTAACAAAGACCTTGGTTACAATAAAGAAAATCTATTCAGTATTAGGCATATCGAAATGCTCGGAGGGCATTCTAGCTCAGAAAGCGAAACTTACAATGCCGATAAATTAAACAGACAAAAAGCATTAAAAGAAGAAGTATCGAAAATACCTGGGGTAAAAATTGCCAGCCAAAGCAATGGTATGATGCCTCATATATATTACCATGATTACTTTAAATCGAATGCTACTGGTAAAAAATTTAGCTTAAACCATATTATTACTGATGTCGATTTCTTAAATCTTATCGATGTAGAACTGCTATACGGAAGAAATTTTAATCACGAAAAAGGTTCTGATTTAAATAAGGTAATTCTCAATGAAGCAGCAGTAGAGCAATTAGGTTATACTAAAGGTAATTACGAAAAGGCTTTAGGTGAATTTATCTCGTATCCTTATCCATCGGCACCAACCTTTGAGGTAATAGGCATTATGAAAGATGCAAAGCTAGAAGGTGGCTACAATGAAAGTCAAATAGGCCCGATAGCAGTGTTCTTACAAAGTGAAAATATTAATGATTATACAAAGGAGTCTTTTCTTACAGTAAAAGTTGAAAAAAACACAGATCTGCATGATTTGATTGGCAACATCGAACAGGCTTGGGCTAAACAATCTGGTGGTTTGCCTTTTCAATACTTCTTTGTAGACGATCGCTTTGATGCACTTTTTAAAACCGAAGTAAAGCTAGGCAAAGTATTAGGTGTATTTACCTTTATCGCTGTGCTTATCGCAGTTTTAGGTCTGCTTGGTTTGGTGTCTTACATCTCAGAAAAGAAAACGAAAGAGATAGGAATAAGAAAAGTTCTGGGAGCATCGCCTATAGAAATCTTATTACTGCTCTCTAAAGAATTTACCTTCTTACTAATCGCAGGTTTCTTAATCGCAGCTCCACTAAGTTATTACTTCATTTCTAGTTGGTTAGCTAATTATGCAGATAGAGTGAGTATTTCTCCACTCGTATTTATTCTGGCTTTAGTAGGAGGTTTATTACTTGCTTGGATTACCATATCGCTACAAGCTTTAAAAGCCATTCATTTAAAAGCCGTAGACGCAATTAGAACCGAATAGAGAAGAATTACAAAATATTAGATATGCTGGAACTTCTATTTAAAACATCTTTCAGAAACTTGCTAAAAAACAAGTTGCTCACCATTATCAATGTGTTGGGGCTTTCCGTCGGTATCACTTGTGTTTTGGTTGTTTACTTGATCATCAGTCATGAAAACAGCTATGATAAATTCCAATCTAACTATGAGAATGTTTTTCATATATATACAGAATTTAAGTCTGGAAAAAGTACAGGCTATAATGCAGGAGTTCCACCTGCTTTACCTTTAAAGTTGAAGGAAGAAGTACCAGAAATAGAGACTTTAAGCTGTATTTATTATGGAGGGGGAAATTTAAAAGCTTTAGATGATAATACAGATGTTGTTAAATCAGAAGGTTTGAACTTTTATACTGTTGGAATAGATTCTAATTACTTTAAATTATTCGATTGGGAGTGGATTTCTGGCTCATCTATTAAAAGCTTTAGTAATAAAGAGTCTATTGTTTTAACAGAAAAAACAGCACAAAAGCTATTTGGAAACCTAGGTGTATTAGGTAAAGAAGTAAACGTAAATGACGAATATCTTGTAACAGTAACAGGTATTCTTAAGAACTCTCCATACCCCAGTAACTTTGAGTTTGATGCATTTTTCCCAATAGCACTTATCCAACCTGATCATATAAATGAAACTAATTGGACTGGAGTTTCAAGTGGTTATCAGAGTTGTTTTTTATTAAATGGTTCAGGTGAGAAGTTACAAGAGCATACCAATCTTATTGAAGAAAAAATTAATAAACTATATGCAAAAAATGGAATTGATTCTTGGGCAATGAAAATAAGACCATTGTCATCCATTCACTTTGATATCAATATGCATTCTTATATCGGTAATCAGCCAAATCCGCAAATATTAAGGTATCTGTTTTGGATCGCACTGGTAATCATTGTTTCAGCTTGTATCAATTACATCAATTTATCAACTGCTTTTTCAATTTTGAGGTCATCTGAAATCGGTGTTAGAAAAGTATTAGGTAGCAGCAGAAAGTTATTGATTATGCAGTTTATGGGAGAAACATTAGTAATGATATGTATTGCTACAATACTTTCTTTTTGTTTTACTGAATTGTTTTTAATTCATATTGATGTATTTTCATTTTGGAAATTTGATTCAAGTTTGTTTATTAATGCATTAATCCAAGATGGCTTTATATATTTATTTATCCCATTTCTTATAGTAATAATTACTATACTTTCGGGCTTTTATCCAGCATTTCTGGCTTCGGGTTATCATCCGATAAAAGCATTAAAAGATAAGCTTGATGTTAAAAATAGTAGTGGTTACTCGCTTCGTAGGTCTTTAGTATTTCTTCAGTTTTGTTTATGTCAGGTATTTATTCTAGGTACATTGGTAATCATGTATCAATTAGACTTTATGCAAAACTCTGATATGGGTTTTGATAAAGATCATATACTTACTATTGACTTGCCAGATAGCAAAAAGAAAGAGGTGCTTACTAATGAGTGGAATAATATAGAAGGAATTAAAAGTATAAGCTTATCAAACTCATCGCCTATTCCTAGCGGCTGGACAGCAATAGATACTTCTGTAGAAACAGATAGCAATATAACAACTTCTCAAATTATTGATATAAAAGTGGATAGTGCTTATTTCGATTTGTACCGAATGAATTTTGTAGCTGGTGCTAATTATAAAGAGCGAGATTCTACAGAAGCACTTATAGTCAATCAGCAATTTTTAAGTCGTTTTGGATTTAAAAATCCTTCTGAAGCCATCGGGAAAAAGGTATTGATTGATAAGGGAGAAAAATTTAGAATAATTTCTGGAGTAGTAGCAGACTTTCATGTTGAGTCTTTCCGTTCCCAAATCCCTGCAATAATGATGAGCCAAGATCAAAAGTCTTATTATGTTCTAAATGCTAAAATAAGCCCTATAAACAGAGCTGAAACCTTGGCTGCGATGCATTCTGTTTGGAAAAGCTTATTTCCAGAAACTGAGTTTAAATATGAGTTTTTAGAAGATCGCATATATAGAATGTATAAGGCTGAGGAGCAGGTTTTAAGGGTGTTTAACTTATTCTCTGGTATAGCCATTTTTATAAACTGCCTTGGCTTGTTTGGTTTAGTTTCTTTTATGAGCTTGAGAAAAACCAAAGAGATCGGAATAAGAAAAGTTTTTGGGGCAAGCATAAGCCAAATTGTAATGCTCTTTTCTAAAGAATTTTTATTACTCGTAATATCAGCATTAGTAGTTGCTGGCCCTATAGGTTATTATTTTATGGATATCTGGTTAGAAGATTATGCTTATAAAATAGATATAGGCTGGAGTTACTTTGCACTCACTTTATGCATTGCGCTATTGATCACCTTACTATCTGTAAGCTATCAATCTATAAAATCTGCTTTAAGAAACCCTGCCGAAGCACTACGATCAGAATAAAAAAACTTTAACGTAATTATTTAAATACTTACCATATGCTGGAACTTCTGTTTAAAACTTCATTCAGGAACTTACTGAAAAACAAGATGCTCACCATTATAAATGTGTTGGGCCTTTCAGTGGGTATCACCTGTGCATTAGTCATTTACTTGATTATCAGACACGAAAACAGTTATGATAAATTCCATTCAAAACTAGATAACATTTACCATCTCTACACAGAGATGCATTTCGGGGAGCACCAAAGTTATAACCAAGGTGTGCCGTATCCTGTACACGAAACCATTGAAGCAGAGGTGCCAGAGATTAAAGTCCTTGGCGAGTTACTAACAGAGGGAGATGTTGATGTGCGTCTCACAGATGCTACTGAAGGAAAAGAAAATAATAAAATTGAGATCGAAAATTTGGCAGGAGTCGATACCAATTACTTTAAAATTTTCGATTGGGAATGGATTGCTGGTAGTCCTGAAAAGTCTCTGTCAAACAAAGAATCAATTATTTTAACAGAGAAATCTGCGATACAGATTTTTGGAAATCTGGATGTGGTTGGTAAAGAGCTTAAAATGGAAAATGAGAAGCTTGTAACTGTAACAGGTTTGCTTAAAACTCCGCCAGCACCGAGTAACTTTGAGTTTTCTGCATTTGTACCCATCGATTTGGTTAACGATAGAGTTTCTGGTTCTAAGTATTGGACAAGCGTAACGAGTAACTATCAGAACTATATACTGGTAGAAGGTGAAGACGAGGTGCTGCAAGCAAATGTAGAAAAGCTAGAAAAGAAAATTTACGATCTGTATAAGAGTAAAAATCCAGATAAAGATTCTGAGTGGGAATTAAAAATGCAGCCTATGCAAGACATGCATTTCGATCAAGAAATGTATGCTAATACAGGTCGAAATGCCAATGCAGATGTACTCTGGTATTTGTTTGCGATAGCTGTAGTTCTAATACTTTCAGCTTGTATCAACTACATTAATTTATCTACCGCATTTGCCACATTAAGATCATCTGAAATAGGAGTAAGGAAGGTTTTAGGTAGCAGTAAGAGGTTATTAGTGTTTCAGTTTTTAAGTGAAACAATGATACTAATAAGCATGGCGGTTGCTATTTCTTTTTGCTTAACCGAATTGCTTTTAATGAATATGCAAGTCTTTATAGACTGGGGCGAAAAGGAAAACTTATTTAGAGAAGCACTTCAAAATGACTTTCTCATTTATTTATTCATACCCGGTTTAATGTTGTTTTTAACAGTTTTTTCTGGGTTTTATCCTGCAATATTGGCTTCTTCTTTTAATCCGATTGATGCGATCAAAAACAGGATTAACCTAAAAAGTGGCAGAGGCTTTTCTATGCGTAGAGTATTGGTATTGGTGCAGTTTAGCCTTTGCCAGATTTTTATATTCGGTACCATCGTAGTGATGCAACAATTAGACTTTGCTCGTAGTAACGATCTTGGTTTTAATCGTGATCATATTGTTAATATCCACATACCTTGGGAGAAGCAAGATAGAATTGAAGCTTTACAAAATGAGTGGAGAGGAATAAACGGACTTTCTCAAATGAGTTTTTCTTCTCAAGCACCAATTATGAATGGTTGGAGTGCAACTACTATTACTTTAGATAATGATAGTACCAGTGAAGAAAAACAAACCAACCTCATTCAAGCAGACCCAGCATATTTTGAGTTATATGGATTTAACTTTTTAGCTGGTGGTCCTTATCCAGAAAGCGACTCGCTAGAATCTGTCGTGGTAAATCAGAAGTTTTTAAACCTCATGGGTTTAGATAATCCGCATGAAGCAGTAGGTAAAGCTGTATACTACGGTAAAGATAGACCATTAACCATTACAGGAGTCGTTTCAGATTTCCATATTAATTCTTTTAGATCTGAGATTAAACCTTTAATGATGGGTATGGAAAAGGATAATTTGTATGTGGCTAACTTAAAGATTAATCCTGTTACTCAAAAAGAAACGCTTGCAGCATTAGAAAGCAAATGGAATATTGTTTATCATGACGAGACTTTTAAGTACGATTTCTTAGAAGATGATATCTATAGAATGTACAAAAATGAAGAGCAAACTTACCGCTTGTTTAACCTTTTTGCAGGTATCGCCATCTTTATTAGTTGCTTGGGATTATACGGCTTAATTTCATTCATCAGTCTACAGAGAACCAAAGAAATAGGTATAAGAAAAGTGTTAGGTGCTTCTATCAGACAAATCGTTTATCTCTTTTCTAAAGAGTTTATAATTCTGGTAATTACAGCCCTTTTAATAGCTGGTCCTATTGGTTATTACATTATGACAAACTGGTTAGAAGATTATGCCTACAAGATCAGTTTAACTTGGGATATGTTTGCTATAACATTGTGTGTTGCTTTGGTAATCGCTTTAATTACAGTTAGCTATCAATCTATCAAAGCTGCTTTACAAAACCCGGCAGATGCCCTTCATTCAGACTAAGTTCAAATTAATGATAAACAGACTTTAAATTACTAATAGCATGTTCAGAAACATATTTTTGATTACCCTTAGAAACTTCAGGAGAAATAAAATCCATACAATCATTAATTTGAGTGGATTATCTCTGGGTATTAGTGCTGCAATCACCATATTTCTATTATTAAGCTTTCTGTTAAGTTACGACAGGTATCATAAAAACTTCGATCATATTTACCGCCTAGTTTCATCATCAGATAATAATGGTGGGCAAAATAGAAATCATACTCCGGGGGTACCAGTTGTATTGCCAGAAGCTTTTAAAAGTGATTTTCCTTCGGTAAAAGATCAGGTATTTGTGCATTACTATATGGCAGGTAATGTGAGCTTAGGTAATGGAAAAGATTTTTATGAGAATGAAGGAATTGCTTTTACAGAGCATTCATTCTTCGACATATTCGATAGAAAACTGATTCAAGGGAATCCTGCCACGGTTTTAAGAGACCCGGGAAAAGTAGTACTATCACAAAAGTTTGCAAAAAAATATTTTGGTGATGCAGACCCAATTGGTAAAACCTTCAAGCTCGATTTTAAAACAGACTTGGTTGTAGAAGCGGTGATGGAAGATTTTCCAGAAAATACAGATTTTCCATTTGATATGCTTATTACCTATAACACGATTAGAGAGCAATTGGAAAAAGATAACGGATGGGGAAGTATTTCTAGTGACGACCAACTTTATGTTTTATTAGATGAGCAAACTAGCAGAGAGGAAATTGAAGCCGGAATGCCTGCTTTTATTACCAAATACTTTGGTGATCACAATACCGACAAGAAGAAAATAGAGCTACAGCCTTTGGCAGATTTACACTTTAGCTCTTATTACTCCAATTATAGTTTCAAATCAATCAGTAAGGAGAGCTTATGGATCATGGCGATTATTGGTGTTTTCTTATTGATTACTTCTTGTGTAAACTTTATTAACTTGTCTACTGCCTTGGCTGTTAAGCGATCAAAAGAAGTGGGCATTAGAAAAGTGATGGGTAGTACCAGGTCAATACTCATTATCCAATTAATAGGCGAAACTGCATTAATGGTATTTGTTTCTATGCTTATTTCTTTCGGTTTGGTAGAGTTGGCTTTGTATTACCTTAATCCTTTTTTAGGCACATCACTATCAATATTAAGTACAAATTCTGTTGAGCTTGTATCCTTTTTAGTTTTTCTTTTTGTTTCACTTACACTATTGGCTGGTTTGTATCCAGCAAAAGTGATTTCTGGATTTGAGCCGATTTATTCTCTTAAAAATAACATGAACAATAGCCAAACAGGAGGTAAAAAACTCAGACAAGGTTTGGTTGTGTTTCAGTTTGTCATCTCTCAGGTTTTTATAATTGGAACGCTTATCGTAAATCAGCAAATTCAATATCTAAAAACAGAAGATATGGGCTTTTCGAAAGAGGCTATATTAAATGTAGATTTGTTTGAGTCTGATCAGGTGAGGGCAAAATCTTTCAAAAATGATTTATTAAACCTGAAAGATGTTGAAAAAGTAACGCTTGCTTTTAAACCACCAAGTTCTGGTTCAACCTCTGCAACCAATTTGTATTTTACTTCTAAACCGGGAGATTATGGTGCAGAAGTAAAACTGGCAGATAAAGACTATCTTGATACTTATGAGTTAAAATTACTTGCTGGTGAAAACATCACTGAAAGTGATACCATTAAAGATTTTCTTATTAATGAAAGTCTAATGCGTATGGTTGGGATTACAGACCCTCAAAAAGCTGTTGGCGAGGAAATTAAAATTTGGGGTAAGAAAGGTTTGATAAGAGGTGTTGTAAAAGATTTTCATACAAGGTCGATGAAAGAAAAAGTGAGCCCATTAATTCTTATGTCTTTTGCTCCGTATTATGAAACTGTTGGGATAAAACTGATTTCTGGAAATATGCAGAATACAGTAAAAGAGATAGAAAAATTATACAAAACCCATTACTCTAATTACGACTTTTCTTCTAACTTTTTTGATGAAGACATTGCAAGCTTTTATGAGAATGAAGAGAAAATGTCTACCATGTCTAATGTTTTTGCATTGATTGCCATTTTTATCGGAATGCTCGGTCTCTATGGCTTAATCGCTTATTTAACAGAATTGAAAACAAAGGAAATAGGAATTCGAAAAGCTTTAGGAGCCAGTATTTGGGATGTGCTTATTTTGCTTACTAAAGATTATACATTATTAATTGTAGTCGCATTTTTCTTTGCCATGCCACTTTCTTGGTGGATGATGATGACCTGGCTAGAAAATTATCCATTTCACATCGAGCTTAACTTTTTAATATTCTTTATAGGAGGATTTATTTCGTTAATGGTTGCTTGGATTACTGCTGGTTATACCTCAGTGAAAGCGGCTAGACTAAACCCATCGATTAGTTTAAGAGATAACTAGTTTTTAAAGATTCCATGCGTAAAAATTATTTCTCTGAGAAATTGAGAAATAGTTACTTTAGCAGACTGAGTGTATCACTCAGTCTTTTTTTATTTATTGTGATGACGGAAAAAGAAGAATTACGTAAAAAGATGTTGGCATTAAGAGCTAAACTTTCATTAAGTGAAATGAAGGAATTGAGCGAAAAGATATGCAAGACTCTTGAGCAATTGGTAGCAAAAGAAAATCCGCAGGTAGTTCATGTTTTTATTCCATTTAAAAATGAACCAGATATTCTTCCTTTTTTAGATTTTTTGTTAGAAAAAGAAAAACAAGTAATAGCCCCAAAAACATTAAGAAACAGGCAGCTAGAACATTATCACTACTCTGGTTTTAATGATTTAGAGCAAGGTTTATTTAAAACATTATATCCAGCAAATGGGCTTAAATATGAAGGTAAAATAGATATGATTCTTGTGCCCGGATTAGCATTTGATAGATATGGATATCGACTTGGGTATGGTGGTGGTTACTACGATACATTTTTAGATACTTATCCTAATGCTGTAAAAGTTGGTATCGTTTATCCCTTTCAATTAGTTAAAAAAGTACCAGTAGAAACTCACGATGCAAAAATGAATTTGATTGTTACAGGCAGCGAAACAGTTAATTTGTAATAAAGTTAATATGAAAATACGCATTCTGTTAACTGATATAGTCAAATTATTTCAACAAAAATTTATACACGGGGCAATTTTGCTTAAATTTGCCGCCATCTTGTTTTGCTCTTAGCGGAGTTGTAAAAAGAAATACATGAAATTATACATTTTATTTTTAACATTTTTTTTTGCCACTTGTCTGGCTTCTTATTCACAGTCAGATAAGGCATTATTCAAAAAATATGAATACGGCAAATCATTTTTGAATAACAAACAATACAAACAGGCCTACGAAGTATTTAAATCCTTATCATCAGTAAGCGAGAATAACAGGTACCGTTCTTATTCACTGTATTTTTACGCATTATCAGCTTATCATTCAGACAAAAAAGCAGAAAGCAGAGACATACTATTTGAGTTATTAAGAAAGTATCCAGACTGGGATAAAAAAGATGATATTTATTATCTACTTGGAATGATTGATCTAGATAATCAATCTTATGCAAGTGGGCTAGAAAACTTTAGCAAAGTAAAAAGTAATGAGTTTGAAGCTGAAATTATTCAACTCATTAAAAATAATGTAAAAGATGTAGCTGTAGATGATTTAGAGTTTTTGTATCGCAAATACAAGTACGATGTTTTAGGGCAAAAGCTATTTAATGCACTTTTAGAGATAAATATCTATCCAGATTACGAAAGTCTCTACGAAGAGCTTTTACCGATTTATGGTCAACATATTCTAAGTAAAGACAGTTTGAGCATTGCAGACGAAGACATTATTTATAAAGATGTTTATAATGTAGCTGTATTGTTACCTCTCATGTTTAAAGAGTTTGAAACAGATTCATTATTGCCAAGACAGCAAATGGTTTTCGATTTGTATGAGGGAATTAAAATGGCTGTAAATGATCTTGAAAAAGAGAATATCAAGCTTCGCATGTTTGCTTTTGATACTGAAAGTGATAGCATCAAAACGAGGAAAATATTAAGCGATACTGCATTCGCTGAAATGGATTTGATAATTGGACCTCTCTATACTAAAACAATCTCATTGGCAGGAGATTATGCTGGTTTGTTTAGAAAAGTAATGGTAAACCCAGTGTCGTCCAATGAGTTAATTATCAATGGAAATCCATTCGCATTTTTAACGACTGCTACAGATAATAGCTCTGCTGAAGAAGCTGTAGATTATGCCATGGATTCATTAAAAAGTAAGAAGGCATATATCATTTACGGCATAAAAAAATCTGAAGAAGATGCAGCCTTTCACTACGGAGAGTATTTGCAAGAAAGAGGAGGAGAGGTAAAGCTATTTCAAGGTTTTGAAAACGACGAAAAGTATTTTAACAAGTTGCAAAAAGCTTTGGAACCTTTAGCGACAGATACTATGCCTCACGTTTATGTAAGTTCTTCTAACCCAGTTGTAGCAAGTAATGTAATTAGTGCTCTACAAAATTTAATGGCACGTTCAGCAGTTTTTGCTTCTTCTGAGTGGTTAAACTACGATCAATTTTCTTACGAACAATTAGAGAGAATGAAAGTACATTTTATGTACCCACGATATTTAAATGAGAAATCGTACGACTACAGAAAGTTTAGAAGCAACTATGTAAAGAAAATGAACCTTGTACCATCTCAATATGCTTCTATGGGGTATGAGTGTATGTACTATTTTGGCAAGCAATTGCAGAAGTACGGTTCTGGTTTGTTTGCTAAAATTCACGAGGGATTTCCAGAGACTGGTAAATTATATCCCGGTTTTGATTACACCAAAGGAAATGACAACTCGTATGTGCCCATTCTTAAATTTAAAGATGGTAAATTGATAAAATTGAATTCGGTTTTATCCTCAGATAATATGAAAAAAGAAAAGCCCTGACACATATAGATCAGAGCTTTAATAATTAAACCAAACAAGTACAACTGAATAAAGTGAAATATTTCTCAGTTCAGATGTATTTGTAAATTGGCCATTTAAAGTATAAAAAGGAAAACCTTATTGTACTTGTTAACTATCATTAACTTAAATAATAGATGAAATTAGATTTAATGGTGATTGCTGCACATCCAGATGATGCAGAGCTGGCTTGTTCCGGCACCATAATGTCACATATTGCTAAAGGTAAGAAAGTAGGAATTGTAGATTTAACAAGGGGCGAACTCGGAACCAGAGGTACAGCAGAAAGCAGGAAAAATGAAGCTATTGAAGCTTCTAAGATTATGGGAATCTCTGTAAGAGAAAACTTGGCATTTGCTGATGGTTTTTTTCAAAATGATAAAAAACATCAATTAGAGCTTGTCAAAGTAATTAGAAAATACCAACCAGATATTGTTTTAGCAAATACATTGGAAGATCGCCATCCAGACCATGCTAGAGCTGCTCAATTAGCTTATGATGCTTGTTTTTATAGCGGTTTAAAGAAGATTGAAACCAAAGTGAAGGATGAAGTGCAAGAGCACTGGAGACCAAACAGAATTTTTCATTACATTCAAAGCAATTACATAAAGCCAGATTTTGTGGTGGATATTACTGAGTTCTGGGATAAGAAAGTAGAAGCAGTAAAAGCTTTTAAAACGCAATTTCATACAGGAGAGGGAGAGTCTGGCGAAAATCAAACGTTTATTTCTACTCCAACTTTTATGAGGTTTTTAGAGTCGAGAGCTAGAGAATATGGACAACATGTGGGTGTTGAGTTTGCCGAAGGTTTTAAAACAGCTAAGCCCTTAGCTGTTAATGATTTATATCATTTTATATAAAATTTATCAGATTCATTTTTAAGAGCATATTGCCAGTAATTTAAAATACCTGAGCAATATGTTTTTTAATTTTATAATCGAATGTTGAGCAAGTTAGTAACTGCTCGCAACGACATTCTATGAAAAAAACAGCTTCAACCATTTCACTATTTGTAGTTGCACTTTTACAAGTAGTATTTCTTTCAACTATCCTATTTGAGAAAATTAGTAATCCTGTTGTGTCTTTCTCAATAGCCCTTGTAACACTTTTAACTGTACTTTTCTGGCGAAAGATTCCTCATAAAGACCAAGAGCATTTTAAAGAAGATATATGGTTAATCCCATTTGTGATTTTTGGTGCTATTTGCACTTATTTGTTGAGTAATAAGCTACATCTTGAAACTGTGATTGCTGTAGGAATCATCGGTTTTATTTCTTCTTATGCTCCAAATTTGAGTAAAACATATCTGGCAAAACAATTTCCAGCCGCTATGTATTGTGGTTCCTTCGTCGGGATGACAGGTCCTCATATTGCTCAAGATTTTAACTTTATAATCGCAGCATCATTTGTTGCAGGAATTATTCTGGTAATATCAAAAAACATATTTCATGGCTATGGAGGCAAGCTCGGTTCAGTAGCATTTGGAGGAGTTGTATTGGTTTCATTTATATTTTATCTAGTGTATTAATGTATAGTTTCATCATTATTTTAACTGGAATATTAGGGGCAGTACTCACTTATTTTATTAGTACAGAATTGAAGCAGGGGCCAGTAAGAGCTTCGGCAGGATTGTCTTTAATAGTTGCTCTATGTTTTTATTATTATGCTGATCTAATTGAGCTGTTTGGGCTTTCAGTTGATGCACAGTCTGGAATAATGAATGAAATTCCACTGGTTTTTATTGGTGCATCATTTATTGGAATGGCTTCTTCAGAAGTGTTGCACAGTTATATTTTACTCTTTGTATCAGGCTTGATCTTCTCAATTATTTACCTCAACACTAGTAAATTTTTTAATGGTTATGGTGGGGCTTTGGGTACGACTGCGTGTATTTCTTTAATTGCATCTTTAAGCTTAATGATTTACACAAAACGCGCAAAAGAAAAAGTAAAAAATAGGGCTCAGAAAAAGTTTTAAACAAAAAAAGCCGAACTGTGGTACAGCCCGACTTACATAGAATTTAGGGTTTTTAGCAAAAGTTTGATGTATATCTACTGCTCTTATCTTCAGAATTATAATTAGTATTAAAGTTTTCTGAGGAATGTATCAGTTTAGCTTGTCTAGATAAAAGTTTTTCTATTTTTATTTCTAATTCCATAGGATTAAAAGGTTTTACTATAAAATCCTCAGCACCTATTTTAAACATCTTAATTCTGGTCTCGCTCTTATCTGTACCAGAAAGTATCAATACTGGAATAAGTGATAGCTGCTTATTAGCCTTAATTTCGTTAAGAAATGTTTCACCATCTTTCTCAGGTAATACTAAATCTAATAGAATTAAGTCTGGGTTTAATGAGTTTAGAAGTAAATCTCCCGCTTCCTCAGCCGATTCAGATAGAGTTAGTTCATATTTTTCTTCAAAATAAGTTGAAAAAAAACTTCTCATAAACTTGTCATCATCAACATATAATATTTTAAACGGCATAGTTTGTTTGTTAGATTATGTTATGAAACATTAACTGAAAGAAAAACACTAAAATTGGTTATTTATTCTTTTTGTATACCTAAAAAATTGTACATACAACTAAGCCTAAACTCACCAAATAAGATATGATAAAATCTATTTTATGGAAGGCTAAAGATTTATTTTACTATTAAATTGAACCTGTAAAGACTGCTTTTCGTAATTTTAATTAAAATCCATCATTACAAGAACCAGCATTTTTTTTCATTTTTTTAAATTTTATTTATGAAAAAGCTGAACTTTTTAGTCTTTTTTCTTATCTGTTCAAGTTTTGTTGTTTATGGTCAGGATCAGATAGATCTATCAAATTACAATGAGTCTCAAAAAGAAATAATTGAGCAATTGCAGCAAAACATTAAAAAGATAGGAAATAAAACGACAGAATATAAAGATGCAAATGCACTCATTGAAGAAACTAACAAGCTGTGTTCAGAAAATATAATAGTAGAAGTTGATTCTGAAAGAATGCAGAAAATCCAAAAATACAGGATGCTTACTTACCTTGAGAAATTAAAGTTGTTGAAATATGAAAATACAGAAGTTATCGGTGTTTCTTTTGATAACAAAGATATGTTGACTTCTGTAAAGTTATATCAACATTGACTTATTTAATAAGTATTTTCTTAGCTATACGAGCTTGATTTTTTTGTAATACCAGTATATACAAGCCTGATAGCGAAGAGTTTAGAGTGATCGAATTCGTTGTGTTTTGATTCGTGAATGTTCCTTCTAATACGGTTTTTCCTGTAACGTCTGTGAGTATGTATTGGTCGGCTTCACCTTCAATATATATTATATCGCTAGCAGGGTTAGGGAAAACCGTGATTTTTTGTAGTTCAGATAAATCTTCATCAATACCGCTAACAATATCTACTTCGCCAAAAACAGGTCTCATCATTAAACTGCCAGAATATTCAGGAGTACTAACAGTTTGTGCCCATTCTCCATAAACATTAAAAAAGATGTTTTCTGTAGTATTATGGTTTTTATCCCAACCTAATAGGAGAGATTCTTCGGAAAGTTGTTCATAACCCACATAGAAGGTGTCTTCAAGTAAAACAGGTTCGCTCAAACTCAGTCGTCTAAATTCATTTAAAGTATCTGGATAAACAAAAGCTACACTTAAACGAGATACTACTTCATCATCTTCTGGGTCATCAAAATCGATCTTTTGCCAAACTAAAAGATTGAAAGCCTGACCTTCTAGGTCATTGTCAATCTGAGGGAAATACATATCAATATCTGTAATATAGTCTGGCTCATTCAAAATAAATCGATAAGCAACTTGCCCATATTGTTGATAGATTCCTGCAGCGTATTCCCCAACACCATCATCGTAAGCATAATAATCTTCTAGTCTTACTATCGATTTGAGTGTATCATTATAAAAAGAGCTCTCAAATGATGCTACTACCGTATCATCAATATATAAACCCTCTGCTTCGATTTTATCAAAATACAGAGAATACTCAAGTGCTAATGAATCGGCTGCATCAACGCCATAATCAGTGGTTGTTTGTAAACCGATAAGATCCATATTTTCTTTTGAAGTGATAATAAAGGTCGTATCACCTTTTGTAAAAGGTATTTCTCCCAATGCTTCAACAGGTATATTTGCTTTGGTATCGCCTGTATATAAATCTGTCACTTTAATTCTTGGAGCGAAGATGTGTAAACTTTCACTATTGTTTTGAATGCTTGAGTAAATTGTATCAGCTAGCTCATCTTCTCTAAACTGATCAATAGGCATAGCATAGTAATTTTTTAATAATGAAGTAGCCTGATCGCTAATTGCTAAATCATTTCTAATATCTTGATTACTTTGATGAAAGAAAATATAATCTAGAATCCAGTGGTCGAAACTTCCGGCTAATCTTCCAGTATTTTGAAATCTAAAAGCGAAATATTCATGAAATACTGCAGTATCTGTGAGCGCTACAACGGCTTCTTCAAAAGGGGCAATTACTGAATCGATATTTGTATTTCCCGTTCCTGCGGTTTCCCATAAGTTTTGCCAGTCACCATCTCTATCTCTAAATTGTAATCTTAAATAACTATCTGTTCCGGGAGTTTCGCCCAAACCTTCTGCTTGCCAGTAAAAAGAAATATAGAGTGAATCTGAAGGTTCATATTCACTTAAGTCGAAGTAAACGGAAGTCAGGTGATCTGCTACGCCATTTGAGTTTAGATTTTCTTCGTCATATCTGGTGCCATTTGCCTGAGCACCATCGAAAGAGGCTACATTAATAGATGGAGGCTGAATGCCATAGCCACTGCTTACAAAAGGAGTCGTTTCATCGTTTTGCCATTTGGTAGGGTCAGGGAACTCACTTGGATTAGAGAAATCTTCGAAAAATGGGAGCGTACTAAAAACCGTATCTTCCATGATGCTTTTTCTCTTAATTTTTTGAGAATTCTTTTGAGGAATTGGATAAAACTGAAATTGCGCAAAGGCTAATTTTGCAGTAAATAATGAAAGAAGTAAAAGTAGAAAAAATCTTGACACAGCTTAGTTTTCAATTAAGTGCTTAAATTAATTAAGATAAGTATTTATGCTGCATAGACAAATGTGAAATTTATACTAAAATAGGTAGAAGTAACTCAAAAATGAGCCACTTCATATTAATATCATTGTTCGTTATCTTCTTTAATCACATTTTCTGGATAATAACCAGCTACCCACAAGTCGATAATTGAACCAACAGCCACAACTTTGCCTCTTTCTGGAGTAGGAGATTGTTTTATTACGGTCCCAATTTCTACACCCAATGTATCAACAAATTCTATGTGTCCAGTAGCTAATCCATAACCATTTAAATAGATTTCTGCTTCGTCTACTGGTAAGCCAACTACTTCTGGTATTACTCTCTGGTTTGATGCTAAACCACTACCAACTTCTAAGTCAATTGAAGTACCCTTGGCAATTTTAACACCTTCTATTATATCTTCTTTAGTAATTTCTTTACCATCTATTTTTACAGCAAGTACAGTGTTGGAAATCTCGTCTGGTACAAATTCTATTTTGCCTAGTTTCAAATCTACACTTTTCAATATACGCTCAGCACTTTCTAGTGAACCGTCGATAATATCTGGAAAGCTTACTACAGGAGGCAGAATTTTATTTACAGTAAGATATATTTTTCTGTTAAGCTTAACATGCTCATTTTGCGAAGGATTCTGGTCTAATACTACTAAAGGTTCGTATTCAGGGTCATAAACAGAATCTATAACCTCAAATCTCAATTCCAGATTTTCTAATTCTCTAGGAATTTCATCTAGGTTTTTGCCAGTAAGTTTGGGTACTGTAATGGTTTCTCCAAAATTTGTTGTATCAGGCAAATAGCTGTAGAAAAAATAATAAAGTAATAAAGATGTAATTCCTGCCAGCAAAACTATGTGGATAATGAAAGCAATAGGTTTATTAACCCAAATCACAGATAATATCTTATTCAGAACTTCCTTTACTTTGTCCATGGAACATTAAATGTCAATATGTATGTGTAATTCACTGATTGATTTTAATACAAAAGCAATATTACACAGTCTTAGTTTTGTTTTGTCTTAAAATTCCGTACTCCAATATTTTATCAATAAAATCGTAGGGTTTGTAATTATTTAAGGCGCACTGATGAAAAATACATGTAGCAGGCGTCATTCCCGGCAGCGAATTTACTTCAATAATTATAGTTTCCGTCTTTTCAGGATAAATTCTTACAAAAGCATCGATTCTGGCATAGCCTTGTACATTTAAAATCTCTGCAGTTTTCTTAAGTGTTTTTCGCACCTCAGCAGAAATTTTATTATTAAAAACTTTGTCTTTGCTAAATCTGGCAGGAGTTATATTTTGTCCTTCACCAGCTAAAAACTTCTCTTCGAGTGATAAAACATCACCACTTGCCAGCGCTTCTGATGGTTCAAAAACTTCGTAAGTCACCTCACCATCTTGCATGTGAGTGAGTAAGCCTCCAGTAACTTCAAGAAAATGATCAGCATCGTTTTTCTCGATCAATTCCTCAATCAAGAAATAACTTTTGAAAGGGAATTCTTCGTTTTTTTGAAGTTTTAGAATAGCCGCTTCTGCTTTAGATATTTCAGCATTTTTTCTAAACATGAGTTTAATAAATGCATCTAGTTGCTCTCTGTTTTTTATCTTTTTAACTGCAGAGCTACAACCATCGTCAGAAGGTTTTGCAATGAGCGGATAGGAGAATTCTTTTTCAATTTCTTCTAGTAATCCTTGCTCATTATTTTCCCATTCGTCTTGTAGAATTAATCTGTGATTAGCTACAGAAATACCGTTTTCTCTTAGGATTTGGTTGGTTCTGTATTTATCTATAGTTACTGTAGAACTTCCAGAATCGGAACCATTATAAGGAATACCTCTGGCTTCAAGTTCTTTTTGCACTTCACCATCTTCTCCCGGTCTTCCATGTAGTGCGATAAATACAGCATCACAAATACCTTTAAGCAGATCGTAATTAATTTGCTCAGGCTCAAATAAAGCTCTACCTACATATTTTCTAGTGATTTCTTCTGCTTTTTCTACATTCTCTTTTAGAATAGCATGTTTTTTCTGAGTGAGCGCTTTGTGTATTTTGTCTTTTATATCATCTGCATTGTCTTTCAACATAATGTTGATCGGAGTGAGGTATAATTCATGGTTTCCACTATCTCCCGTAAGAAAAATAGGAATTGCCTCATACTTTTCAGATGCAGCTATTTTTTCAAAAATGTTTCTTCCACTTTCTATGGAAATATGCCTTTCAGAAGAATAACCACCCATTATTACAGCTACCTTCACACGCTCTTTTTGTTCTTGCTGCAATTGGATAATTTTCTCATCTAAAAGATTGAGTGTTTTCTTTAACTCGTGTCCGTTTTTACCAGATTTAATTCTTTCTGCTAAAGAGGTTCTGATAATATAAGTAAGGAACTGAGATGGGTTTAAGCCAATCTCTGCTGCTTGATGGAAGAAAAAAGAAGATGGTAACATTCCCGAAGTTGTGTTCGGGTCATTCAGATAAACCTGATTATCCGGTGAAAGGAAACCATCAATTCTAGCGTAAACATTAAATTTCAGTTTTCTGAACATCTCGCAACATTCATCCTGAATTTTTCTAATGTTTTCTATTGAAGTATTTACCGGAGTAAGTTTCCTTGACATACCAGGCAGATACTTTGATCTATAGTCGAATACCTCGTCGAATTTTATAATTTCGGTAGGAGGTAAAGCTACCGGCTCGCCATTTTCATCTTGAATTACGATACAAGAAAATTCTTGACCTTTAATAAATGATTCGAAAAGAACGGCCTCTTCACTGTCTCTTGACTGTAAAACTACCGTGTCTGAATAGTCATTAAAGTATTTGTCTAATTTGTTGAGTAATTCTTCAGGATGGTAGATTAACTCTATATCACTAATAGAAGATTTTAGCGAAAAGAATACAGGCAAACCAATTCCTTGGCGAATATCTATGAGCTCATGTATAAAATGGACTTTGTCTTCTTTAGAAAACGTATTCCATTTTTCAGCTTCAACTTCCTCAACAAATAAAGCTCTGTTTACAGCTTTTATAAAGCTATCAAAGTTCTTTTCTGATACGATAGAAACCCCAATTGAAGAACCTTGCTGAGCTGCTTTTACCACTACAGGCAAGCCAGTTAATGTAGCTATTTCTTCAAAAAAAGCTTTTTTGTTCACACTTAACCAGTCGTCTTTGCTAATAACCTTGCTTACTGGTTTTGCAAAAGACAAGCTTTTAGAAAGTGAACTTTGTATAATTTTATTTATGCCTATGGCCGAAGGCAAAATGCCAGAACCAGAATAAGGTATCTTATACCATTCTAGTAAACCCTGCAAACTTCCGTCTTCTCCATATGGGCCATGTAAACATAGAAATGCAAACTCAAATAGCTTTTTGAATTCCCAAGGTGCTACAATTCTACCAACTTCAGCAGCAATTTTCTCTAGCTCTTCGTGGCTTAAGTTGCCCAAAGACTCTACATAAACCTGAAAATGATTGGGAGAATCAGGTATAAACGCTACTGGTGGGTAAAAATCCCTGATAGTTCCTTTGTATATAAATTGCCAGTCGAGTAAGATAAAATTACCCAAGCTGTCAACAAAAATGGGAACAGGTTCAAAAATGCTTTTATTAAGATTATCATAAACGGTTCTTCCTCCTGCAAAAGATACTTCCCTTTCTCTGGAGGGACCTCCAAAAAATATCCCTACTTTCATTGTTGCAAATATAGCTGAATATTGCTATTTAAGAGTTAAAAAAAGTGTATAGCAATCCCTTTGCTTCAATAAACTCTCTTCTTTTGAAATTATTGATTATTCTTCAGTGCTCCTTAAAAAAGTTTCTTCTTCACCATAAAAGAAACTAAGCTCCATATTTTGTTCTACAAATTTCTTGAGCGACTGACTTTTAGTAAATTCTTCGCGAATGTAGTTAGACAAAGGGTATAATTGAAAAGTTTTTTCGTCTAATACATTCAGTTTATAAAGATAATAGCTGTCTCTGCCAGTAATTATAATTTCATCATCAGAAGAAGAGCTCACTTTGTATTGCTTAATATTTAAAAATGGTGTTCCTTTTATTTCTGTAATAAAGCCTGTGTATATCGTAATATCATAAGTCCCTTCATCTTCATTAAAAGCATTTTCAATTATTTTATAGTTTCTGTCGTCTAACTTTTCTACGATGTAATAATTCTGGGCGTCTTCTTCTCTTTGCCATTTTCCCAATAAACTTTCCATCATTTTATCTCCTTTACTTGAAATCGGCACTGGAGATTCGTAAGGACAGGCTGTACAAATGAATAAAAATACTAATGCTATTAGTAGGTTTCTCATGCTATTAGATTGTTGTAGACTATAATATAAACCTTAAAGATGTTGATTTTAAATCGTTTTACGAAGTGTGAAAAGATTTTTTGATAAAATCAATATCAAAAGCATATTGGTTCAATAAAGAATATATTTTTGTGCTTTGTTTATATCAAAGAATAAAAATTATGCTAAAAATAAGAGTAGGACAGGGGTACGATGTTCACAGATTGGTAGAAGGTGTTGATTTTTGGTTGGGAGGGATTAAAATTCCTCATACTCATGGTGCTATAGGGCATTCAGATGCAGATGTTTTAATTCATGTAATTTGTGATGCATTACTGGGAGCTGCTAATATGCGAGATATAGGTTATCATTTTTCTGATCAGGATAGCAAATACAAAGGTATAGACAGCAAAATACTGCTTAAAGATGTGGTGAAGATGGTAAAAGAAGCCGGGTACACCATACAAAATGTGGATGCTACGGTTTGCTTACAAGCACCAAAGATTAATCCGCATATACCAGAGATGAAAACCTGTTTAGCTGAAGTGATGGATTTGCCAGAAGAAGATGTTTCTTTAAAAGCTACAACTACTGAAAAATTAGGTTTTGTTGGGAAAAGAGAAGGAGTTGCAGCACATGCTGTTGCATTAATCACGAGAGAACAGTAAAAAATGGAATATTAATTCCCAGATTGGGAAAATAACCCAATTTTCTTTACGTTTTGGCTTAAATTTCATCATATACTTATTTTTTAATCTATGTGTGGCATTACCGGAATTTATGCATTTAATGAAGTCGGACGCTTTTTTACGATTAATACTCATAAATCTAACGAACAACTAAAACATCGCGGGCCAGATTTCGGTAAGTTGTTTACCGATTATTATGTGGGTTTAGGGCATAGAAGGCTTTCGATTATAGATTTGAGTTCAGTAGCTCACCAGCCAATGTATGATGAAAGTGGTAGATACGTAATAGTTTTTAATGGTGAAATATATAATTTCAAAGAGCTAAGAACTGATTTAGAAGCTAAGGGTTGCTCTTTTCATACACATTCTGATACAGAAGTACTTTTACAATCTTATATACAATATGGCGAAAAATGTCTTGAGAAATTTCATGGCTTTTTCGCTTTTGCCATTTACGATAAAGAAGAAAATAAGCTATTTATTGGTCGAGATAGATATGGAATAAAGCCACTGTTATATTTTGAAGATGAAGACAAAATGATGTTTGCATCAGAAATGAGGGCTTTACTGGCGTATAACTTAGAGCCAGAACTCGATCCTGTTTCTGTTTATCAATACTTACAGCTTAATTATGTGCCAGCTCCGCACACAATATTTAAAGGAGTAAAGAAACTAATGCCGGGCAGTTACCTTGTAGTGCAAGATAAAAAAGTAACTGAGCATAAATGGTATACACCTGCAATTAATATAAGTGAAGGTAAATCTTATAGCAACTACGAAGAGGCCAAGATTAATCTTTTAATGCACTTAGAGGAAGCGGTTAAAGAACGAATGGTTTCTGATGTGCCTCTGGGAGCATTTCTCTCTGGTGGCATAGACTCTTCTACTGTTGTGGCATTGGCTTCTAAATATACAGATAAGCTCAATACCTATTCGGTGGGTTTTAAGAATGAACCTTTGTTCGATGAAACCAAATATGCCGAACTGGTTGCTAAAAAATACAATACAAACCACACAGTATTTAACCTGCATACCGATGATTTTTTCGATCATATGTTTGAGATACTTGATCAGTATGCAGAGCCTTTTGCAGATTCTTCTGCTCTACCCTTTTACATTCTCAGCAAAAAAACCAGGCAACAGGTAACCGTTACGCTTTCTGGCGATGGCGCTGACGAAGTTTTTGCAGGCTACCATAAATATATGGGCGAGTTAAAAGCACGTGAAAAAGGAATGGCTGCTAGTGTGTTGCAACAGTTTTTGCCAGTATTAGACAAACTGCCGAAGTCAAGAAATACCTATTGGGGCAATCAGTTTAGAAGAATGCACAGATTTGCTTCGAGTTTAGATTTGGCTGCCGATGAGCGTTACTGGTTCTTGTGTTCTTGGGCAACAGAAGCACAAGTGACTAATATGTTGCATCCAGAATTTTTGGAGCAAATCGATATGGATGAATATCATAGAAGAAAGTCAGCATTAATTGGTGATATAAAAGGGAAAGATTTTAATGAAGTGTTATTGAATGATGTAAATATGCTGCTTCCAAACGATATGCTACACAAAGTAGATAGTATGTCTATGTTAAATAGTTTGGAGGTAAGGGTGCCGTTTTTAGATCATCGATTGGTTGAGTTTGCTTTTAACTTGCCCGCAGAGTTCAAGATTAAGGGCAATATGAAAAAGCGTATTTTACAAGATACAGTAAGACCATTATTACCACCAGAATTATATAAAAGACCAAAGAAAGGATTTGATGTGCCATTGGCTAAAGGCTACAAAAATGAATTGAAGAATTGGGTGAATGATGCTTGCCTGAACAAAGACATGGTAGCTGAGCAAAAAATATTTAGAACAGAGTTTACAGAAAACCTGAAAAGCACCATCGCCAACACCATGAATTTTGACCAAAACCAAGTTTGGGGTGTACTTGCTTTCCAACATTGGTGGAAAAAATGGCGAAATAAGGTTGAGAAGGCTGAGTAAAGTTGTTTATTTTATAAAGATGCTTTTTACATCATATGAACAAGTATGACCCATATAATACAGGTAAAAAATACTCTTTAAGAATAAAAAAAGAATTTAATATCTTAAAGCTTAATGTGCTATTTTTTATTCTTTTAGCATGTTGTTTTTTCCTCATTATATCATTTCAAACTCTTTCTTCATTTCAACAAGAATATGATGTATTTGATATTAGATTCAAAGGGTATTTGTATTTGCTTATAATTATCATTTTAATCATTCTTTTTGTATTGAATTCCATTATGATTTTTCAATATGTAAAAAATGACTTTCTCAGAACTTTATACTTATATCCTGCTAAAAATATAATTAGAGTTTTAAGAAGAGAATCAGAAGAGTTTAGTTTCCATTTTTCAGATATAGAATCAGTTACACTTAAAGTTTTGGGTAGATCCTATGTTTATAAAAGTGATGGATACTGTATTTTCAAACTCAATACAGGCGAAACACTCATAATTACTTCAGCTTTAATTAGTATGGAAGAATTAAATCAGTTTTTACGAGTCGGAAGTCAGAAAAAAAAATATAAAAGAGTTGGTCTTTTTGCTTTTCTTCCTTTTAAGTAAACCATCAAACTCCATTACTTCAACTTCTCATTATTTTTGTGGCGATCTTTATCGCGGATGCTTTTTTTTTCTAGATTTTTTTCAAGAGCTTCTGTTAAGTCTATTCCAGTTTGGTTGGCAAGACAGATGAGCACAAATAAAACATCCGCCATTTCATCTGGGAGGTTTACAGATTCATCAGATTTCTTAAAGGATTGCTCACCGTATTTTCTGGCCATAATTCTGGCCACTTCGCCCACTTCTTCCATTAAGATTGCCGTATTGGTCAACTCATTAAAATATCGCACGCCGGTGGTGTTAATCCATTTGTCTACTACTTCTTGTGCTTCTTTAATCGTCATGTTCTTGCTTATTTTTTGTTTTTAGTATCAATAATAATTGTAACAGGTCCATCATTTACAAGGCTTACTTGCATCATTGCACCAAACTCGCCAGTTTGTAAATGTTTTCCGGTTTTTTGTTCTAAGGCTTTAATCATTTTTTCGTAAAGCGGAATGGCAACATCTGGTTTAGCAGCCTCATTGTAGCCGGGTCTGTTCCCTTTTTTTGTACTGGCATGAAGTGTGAATTGGCTTACAAGTAAAATATCTCCATCAACATCACCGAGAGCAAGGTTCATTTTATCATCTTCATCAGAAAAAACACGCATATTGGCTATTTTCCCGCTTAACCATTCTATATCTTCATCGGTATCGTCGTGGGTAATACCTAGCAAAACCATAAAACCTTGATTGATCTGGCCTTTTATCTTATTATCAATACTTACTGAAGCTTCAGTTACTCTTTGGATTACTGCAATCAATGTGGATAGCTATTTTAGGTTAAAGAAAACTAGTTTGTACAAAAGTATTTAAGATTGATGAATATCAGTTTTAAAAGTGGATTATTCATTAAATTTGTCGTGAGAATAAATTCGATCAACTAAATAGTAAACACAGAAATGGATTATAGAATTGAAAAAGATACCATGGGCGAGGTTCAGGTGCCTGCGGAGAAGTATTGGGGAGCTCAGACTCAACGTTCCATACAAAACTTTAAAATAGGTGGCCACACAATGCCATTGGAAATTATAAAAGCATTTGCACATCTTAAAAAAGCAGCAGCATTAACTAACAACGATTTAGGAGTGCTAGGAGATGAAACCGCTGAAATTATCGGAAAGGTGTGTGATGAAATCTTAAAAGGAGAGCTTGACGATCAATTTCCATTGGTAGTTTGGCAAACTGGTTCTGGTACACAATCTAACATGAACGTGAACGAAGTTGTGGCTAACAGAGCGCATGTTTTAAATGGTGGTAGCTTAACTGATGCTAAAAAATCTGTTCACCCAAATGATGATGTAAACAAATCGCAGTCTTCAAACGATACTTTCCCAACTGCTATGCATATTGCTTGCTATACTTCTATAGTTGAGGAAACTCTACCAAAAGTTGAAAAGTTAAAAGCCACTCTTGATGCAAAAGCGAAAGAATTTGCTGATGTAGTTAAAATTGGTAGAACTCATTTTATGGATGCAACTCCACTAACTTTAGGTATGGAGTTTAGCGGTTATGCTTCGCAATTAGCGCATGGCATAAAAGCAGTTAAAAATACTTTAGCTCACCTTTCTGAATTGGCACTTGGTGGTACTGCTGTAGGTACTGGTTTAAATGCGCCAAAAGGTTATGCAGAAAAAGTGGCAGCTAAAATTGCTCAACTTACGGGTCATCCATTCGTAACTGCCGAAAATAAATTTGAAGCACTTGCTGCTCACGATGCTTTAGTTGAAACTTCTGGAGCATTAAAGCAATTAGCAGTTAGCTTAATGAAAATCGGTAATGATATTAGAATGCTTTCATCTGGACCAAGATCTGGTATCGGTGAAATTATTATCCCATCTAACGAGCCAGGTTCTTCAATTATGCCGGGTAAAGTAAACCCAACTCAGTGTGAAGCATTAACAATGGTTTGTGCTCAAGTAATGGGATTAGATACAGCGGTTTCAATAGGAGGGGCAACTGGCCATTTCGAGTTGAACGTATTTAAGCCAATGATGGCATTTAACGTGTTAACTTCTGCAAGATTAATTGGCGATGCTTGTGAGTCATTTAATGAACATTGTGCTGTAGGAATTGAGCCAAATAGTAAAAGAATTAAAGAACATTTAGATAATTCTTTAATGTTGGTAACTGCATTAAATACACACATCGGTTACGATAAGGCTGCAAAAATTGCTAAGAAAGCACACATAGACGGAACTACATTGAGAGAAGCTGCTCTTGAACTTGGATTGCTAACTAATGAGCAATTTGACGAGTGGGTAGTGCCTAGTAAGATGATAGGCAATCTATGATAACAACGAATTAACGTTAATATTTTCAAAAACTGCAAAATTTATTTTGCAGTTTTTTTTTACCTAATTTATATTAGCCCTATAATTTCAATTATGCTTTAAAATATTACTTATCTAATGTAATCTTTTTTGGTTATAGCATAGCTTGAAGTGGGTACAAGGGTATAAAATTTACTATCGCAAGAAATATGTAAGTTTTATTAAAAAAATTATGAAAAAAGTTTGAATATTAACATCTATTAACTTACCTTTACTTCAAGAAATAACAATAGTAATCAACACTATTAGGAAAAGATATTTCACAGGTATCCCTCAGAGTTTTTTAATCAAATATTTAATTATGGTTTAGGTAAATTGCCTTAATCATAACATGTCTAAAATATGAAATCACTACTATCAATAGTCGTGCTGAGGGATACCTATATTCTATTTTAAAACTCTGTGAAGGATACCTGTATTATTAGTATTATTTTGATATAAACTTATTTTGTCCATATTTAACTGAAATCAGTCATGAAGAAATTTTTAGCTATAATCTCGCTTGTTGGTTTAATGTTCACTTTCGCTTGTGAAGATCCTAACGAAGATATCTACAAAGATTTAAGCAAACTTAAAAAAGAACAAGGTGGTAACGACCCAGACTACGATGCAAAGTCTGGATTATAATAAAAAGTCGTAATACCCTGTTAAACAGCAACTTAAGTCATGAAAAAAATCTTAATTATCATATCGCTTTTTGCTAGTTTCCTTTTCTCATTTACATTGTTGCAAGATGATGATAAGAAGAAAAAAGAAAATACAGAGGTGGTACCAGAAAAGAAAGATAAAGAATCAAATGAATTTCGATCTGAGATAGATGCGAGACTCAAAGAAATCGATAAATTAGATTTTTCTAAGATCGATGAGACTCCGGAAAATTCGGATTTCGATGCTCATGCAGAACTTGATTAGTCTAGAAAATATTGAAAATATTCCTGGCTCCAGTCTTGGGGAGTCAGGAATTACTTTGTGTATAACATAGCACACCCGTAATTTGATATCCTCCCCACATATTCTTTTAAGGAATATTATTTCTCCCTTATTTAATTAATCTCTGTTAAAATTTCTCATAATATTATGCCATATAAATGGCTTAAATATTAAATGTAACTTTTGCTTTAAAGATGTGATAAATACTTGTAAAGTGTAGGTTTTAATAATAAATTTTTGGGCTTAATAAAGTATTTTTCATTTTAAGTAACAGTAATTCAATCATATAAAGTCTTATTTCTTACTTTATATGAATACTTGTTAATCATTTTATGTGTAAAGATATTTTTGAGCACAAGAGATTTTAGTGCAGAGAATGTTGTTAACATGTAGCTGAACAAAAACAAACAATAAAAAAAATATATTGTTAAGTATTATATATCAGGAAATTATTTAAAACTCATTTTGTTAATTGGTAAGTATAAAGGTCTACTTTAATGCAGAAATTGATTTACTTTTTGCTTGTATTAAATAATTGATACCTTTGTACTAACACAAATTAAATACATATGCAAGCAGATCTCACTAATGTACTAATTATATAGTGGGATTTTTTTTTAGGGGAAGTTATGTTAAACAAATAACTAAAAAGTTGAGATCGGGAAATCTAATCCCCGTTTTCAGGTCGAAACTTAAAAAATTCTAGATTAATGAATTTCCAAAAAGAAATTATTATCAGAAAAGGAACAAATAATGACATTAAATCGATGTATCAGTTAGTAGAAGAACTGGCGATACATCACAAGCATAATCCGGATTACATCAGTAATTCTCCGGAACAAATGCTTGCTGACGGTTTTGGCGAAAAGCCATTTTTTAGGTTTTTTGTTGCAGAAGACAATGGTGAAATTGTGGGTACGGCTATATATTATTTTACTTATTCTACTTGGAAGGGTAAAAGTTTGTACCTAGAAGATCTTATTATAACCAAATCACATAGAGGAAAAGGTATTGGTAAAATGTTTATGGAAGCATTATCAGACGAAGTGATTAAATGTGGTGCGCAGAAAATGAAATGGCAAGTTGCTGAAGATAATCATTCTGCGATTGGGTTTTACGAAAATATAGATGCAGAGCTAGATCCAGATTGGATAAATTGTGAATTAAGCAGAAAGCAAATTGTAAATTCTATGAAGGAAAAAGAGCTCGTAACGACTTAAAATATAGAATTATATAAATATTGTAAAGCCACTCTACTTAGAGTGGCTTTTTTAATTTTATTCACTTTGTAAGCTAGTTTTTATTTTATTTAGATGTTTGGTAAAATCATCTAAAACATCAGCTAAAATTTTGATTTGCTCTTCTGTTAAATCCCAGTCTCTTTGTTCGATTGCTTCTCTCACACCAGGTAAAGTTTTAACACCATAACCAGTATAGAAACCCGGAGCATATAAATGGTGCTTATACCAAGGTCTTATAGGTAAACCTGCTTCCTTTGTGAAGTGTCTCTCGCTTTGGTAAAGCATTTTGTCAAGCTCTTTACTTTCAGCTTTATTTTGGTCTAGCAAAGTTGAAACTGTTGAAGCTGTTACTTGTAATTTCTCTAACGAATTTTGTAGCGGAGCAAAGTTAAAATAAGGAACCTCATCCTTTACTTCTGGAATTATAAAAGTTTTCTTAGGGTCTGAATAAGCTTCGTAAATACCATCTGTAATCATTTTGTTTTCTTTTATAGTTGATTCACGTAGTTGGTCAGCTAGTTTCATCACCTCATCTGCATAAGTTGAAACTGTACTAGCCAGTTTGCTAAACTCAAATGGTAAATAATCTGCATTTGCAAAGCGTAATGTAGTTCTTCCGCCAGTTTGGCAAAGTGCTACTCCGTATTGAAAATCAGGGTCTTTAAATCTTACATAATGATCGAATGAATCGTAGATTGAATGGTATTCACCACCAGCATTTTCTCCACCATAGCCAATGTTTAAAGAGGCTATACCTAAGTGTTGTATAAAAGGAGAATAATCTGAACCTGAACCTAAAGCAGATAGCTTAAATTCTGAATAAGGTATTCCATTTACTTGCATATAAGCTTCTCTACGTTTTGCAACAGAAATCCCTTTTTGCGGATCAATTACATCTCTTGCAATCTCTCCAAAAAATTTTTCAAGTGTATGCGAACCACCTGCATATAAAAAACCTCTACCGTTTCCATCTGAGTTGATATATACAACTGCTTTATCTTTTAATTCATCTTGGTGGTCTTCTACCCATTCTGTTGAGCCAAGTAAACCAGGTTCTTCTGCATCCCAAGCACAAAAGATTAATGTTCTTTTTGGTTTCCATCCTTTTTTAGTAAGCTCAGAAATTGCTCTTGCTTCTTCCATTACGGCAACCATTCCACTTACTGGATCACTTGCTCCATTAACCCATGCATCATGGTGGTTTCCTCTAATAATCCATTCATCAGGAAATTCAGAACCTTTCATTTTAGCAATTACATTGTATGCCGGTTTTAAATCCCAGTTGAATTTCAATTTTAAGTGAACAGTAGCCGGTCCCGGTCCTGCATGGTAGGTAATAGGCAAGGCACCTTTCCAGCTATCTGGAATTACAGGGCCACCCATAGCTGCTAAAAGTGGTTCGGCATCTTTATAAGAAATAGGCAAAACAGGAATCGTTAATAGAGTAGGAGCTTCTTCCATTGCAATTCTTTTTGCATCTTTGGTTGCTCCATAGCCAGGGGTTAGAGGATCTCCTGGGTAAAGCGGCATATCTAATACAGAACCTCTTTGTGCGCCATATTCATTTTTAAATGGTCCTTTCGGATAAACATCTCCTCTAAAATAACCATCGTCTTTTGGGTCTGAGTAAATAATACAACCAATAGCACCATTCTCAGCAGCAACTTTTGGTTTTATACCTCTCCAAGAACCTCCGTACTTAGCAATTACGATTTTTCCTTTTACATCAATTCCAAGTTTCTTCAACTCTTCGTAATCAGAAGGAATGCCGTAGTTTACAAATACCAACTCTCCGGTTACATCGCCATCTGCAGAGAAGCAATTGTAAACGGGCAGTTGTAATTTTTGTAAGGATGAAGTAGCGTCTTCTTTTAATGCTGGTTCACGTAATCCTGCTTTGTATTTAGTTGGATAAGTTAATTCGAGTACTCTTTCGGCAGGTGTTGGAAATAATACTTGATACTCTTCAATTTCAGTATCATAACCCCATTCTTTAAATTTTGCAGCCATAAAATCTGCATTCTTTTTACCGTAAGGTGAGCCCACATGGTGCGGTTCATCTGTGAGGATTTTCATCCATTCTCTGAGGTTTTCAGCTTTTAAATAGCTATCAAACTCTTTTTCGAGTTCGAATTCTTTGTTGGTGTTTTCTGTAGTAAAGCCGGTTAGCGTTTTGTCTTGTGCAAAAACTGCAATACTGGCAAGCAGCAATGCTGCGATTGTTGCAGATAATTTTACCTTCATAAATGTGGTTTTAATAATTTAAATAATCAGCGACAAGTTATAACAAGTTGCTATTTTTATGAAGATAAAGACAAAAAAAAGAGGCTCATTTGAACCTCTTTTCATATTTTTTATTAAAGTTTTTTCTTGAATAACCAAGGGAAAAGTTTTTCTTCAGAAAAGGCTTTATCCCAAGAATTGTGTCCGGTTGCTGTGTATTCTGTATAACGAGGTTTTGCACCTAAAACATCAAGTGTATTTACCATTACCCGAGCATTGTCTACTGGAACTACATTGTCGTCTTCTCCATGAAAAATCCAGATAGGGGTATCTACCAAAGCACCTGCTTTTCTAATGTCTGTAAAACTGCAAACAACTACTGCCGCAGCAAAGGTGTCTGAATTTCTAAGTAAAAGATCATATACGCCTTGGCCGCCCATAGAGAGTCCTGTTACATACAGCCTTTTTTCATCAATATTATAAGATTCTTGTGTGGACTGTATGAGTTCCATAAGCAGCTTCATCGTTTCAGAAGGTTCTTCACTTAGAAAATATTTTTCAGTAATATCTCCTTCGTGGTGTAAAGACCATCTGTCGTTTTCTGGGCATTGAGGTGCTAAAACAAATGCAGGGTATTTTTCTCTAATTTCCTCATCTAAAAAAACACTTGCTGCATTTTTAAGCTGTGAGGAATTATCTTCGCCTCTTTCTCCTGAACCATGTAAAAATATCACCAAAGGATATTTTTTGTCGGCGTCATATTCTAATGGTTTAAGTAAGCGATAGGGTAGAATTCCTCCATTTTCAGAAGTAAAACTGTCAGTTTCAAATGCATCAAAATAAGTAGCGTCTTGTGCATAAACTGAAAAATGAACTAAGATTAAACTGACTAAAAAACTAAATAGCGTAGTAGAGTTTTTCATAAGCGACGTGTATTTTGAGTGAAAAATATGCGTAAGGATGAGTCTTGTTGCTAGTTTAATCTGATGGCTTACTAAAAATACATATTTCAGATAAAATAAAAAAACCTGCCCTGTGCATTACACAGAGCAGGTCTCTAATTAATTTATAATGTTAGAATTTACTTAGAACTGCATTGGTTGTAGTTCTGTATTTGCGTAAACTCCACTTTGTAATTTGTCTTTCACTTGCTCGAAAGCATTAATTGTTTCCTGTACATCTTCTAATGAGTGAGATGCAGTTGGGATAATTCTCAACATAATCACATCTTTAGGAACTACTGGGTAAACAACTACAGAGCAGAAAATATGGAATTTCTCTCTTAGGTCGATAATTAAGTGAGCTGCTTCGTTTGGTCCGCCACTTAAAATTACAGGAGTTACCGGAGATTGAGTTTGTCCTAAATTGAAGCCTCTTTCTCTTAATCCTGATTGTAATGCGTTTACTACTGCCCACAACTTATCTTTTTGCTCAGGGCTATTTCTCAACATCTCAAGCCTTTTCATGTTTCCAACTACTAGAGAAGAAGGAAGCGTTTTAGCGAAAATTTGAGAACGCATGTTATATCTTAAGTAATCGATCACATTTTCTTTACTAGAAATAAATGCGCCAATGCTTGCCATAGATTTTGCAAAAGTAGAGAAGTATACGTCGATTTCGTCTTGTACACCTTGCTCTTCGCCAGTACCAGCACCAGTTTTACCCATTGTACCGAAACCGTGAGCGTCGTCTACCATTAATCTAAATTGGAATTTTTTCTTTAATTCAACGATACCTTTTAGGTCTCCTTGATCGCCCAACATTCCAAAAACACCTTCTGTAATAACTAATATAGAACCACCAGTTTCTTCAACTAATTTAGTAGCTCTTGAAAGTTGTTTCTCACAGTTTTCAATATCATTATGAGGGAAAACAAATCTTTTACCCAAGTGCATTCTCAAACCATCAATAATACAAGCATGGCAATCTGAGTCGTAAACTACTACATCTTTTCTATCTAGCAAAGCATCGATAGCAGACATAATACCCTGATAACCAAAGTTTAATACTACTGTATCTTCTTTCCCTACAAATTCACTTATTTGAGATTCAAACTCTTCTATTAGATTTGAGTTACCAGACATCATTCTAGAACCCATCGGATATGCCAATCCATATTTTTCAGCAGCTTCAGCATCAGACTTTCTAATTTCGGGATGGTTGGCTAATCCCAGATAGTTGTTAAGGCTCCATGTAAGAACTTCTTTGCCTCTAAATTGCATTCTTGGTGCAATCTCACCTTCTAATTTAGGGAATGCAAAATATCCATGAGCCAATTGTGCGTATTGACCTAGAGGCCCCCTGTCAAGTTGTATTTTTTCGAATAAATCCATTTATCCTAATGTTAATTTTCTAATATTAGATTTTGATATGCAAAGTTAAACCTATTTTGACATCCTCAAAACCAAGTTAGTTAGGCTAAACTAAGTATCATTTCATATTTAGTTTACTATTTAGTCATAAAAAGTTTATTCATTTTTGTGACACTATTAATTATAATTGGTTTATCTAATAAAATTTTTTTTGGGAATGATAAATGAGGAAAGTACATCAGTAATGGATGCAACCAGTTATTTTAACCGTGACTTAAGTTGGTTAAGTTTTAATAAGAGATTATTAATTGAGGCATTAGACCGCAGAGTTCCATTATATGAGAGAATTAAGTTTTTAGCAATTTATTCATCTAATCTAGACGAATTTTTTAGAGTTAGAGTAGCTGCTATACAGAGTTTAGGTGAAATAAATAAAAAGAAGATAAATAAGAATCTAGGCTTTGAACCAAAGGAACTTTTACAGTTAATACATAAAGAGGTAGACCAACAGCAACAAGAGTTTGGTAGAATTTTTAGAGAAGAGCTAATTCCTGCACTGTCAGAAAAAAGCATAATTCTATATGATGATGCTCCAACATCTGAAATTCATAAGAAATATATAACCAGTTTTTTTAGAAGTAAAGTGTTGGCTTATTTACAGCCTGTTTTACTTAAACCAGAAAATAAAACTCCATTTCTCGAAAACAGGTGTTTATATTTTATAGTAGAACTTTGTAGAGAAGATACTCCAGAAGAAGTGCAATATGGTTTGATCAATATTCCATCTAACGATCTCGATAGGTTTCTGCAATTACCAGAACTTAATGGAAAGCAGTATTTTATATTTCTTGATGATGTAATTAAAATGAACCTGAAAACGGTATTTCCCGGTTTCAAAGTAAAAAATTCTTACAGCATTAAAATAAATAGAGATGCAGATTTACAAATCGAAGATGAATATGAAGGCGATTTAATAGAAAAAATAAGCAAGCACTTATCTAAAAGAAATATAGGGCCACCAAGTAGATTTTTATACGATAGCACTATGCCCGAAAATATTCTCTCTTTTTTAACGAGTGCATTAAATATAGAAAATGAGGAAATTGTATCTGGTGGAAAATATCATAATTTCTATGATTTCTTCGCTTTGCCTAATCCTTTAAAACCTGCTTTACAAGAGAAGAGATATTTGCCTTTAGAGCATCAAAAATTTGAGCAATACGATTCTTTTTTTGATGCTATGGATACAGAAGATTTAATTTTCCATTTCCCTTATCAGTCTTACGATAATGTTTTAAGGTTTTTTAATGAGTCTGCCATCGATCCTTATGTGGAGGAAATTAAAGTAACCGTATACCGAATTGCATCTAATTCACTTATTGCAAATGCTCTAATTAGTGCAGCTAAAAATGGCAAAAAGGTAAGTGTATTTGTAGAGGTTAAGGCTCGCTTTGATGAAGCAAATAATTTGCGTTGGGCAGCAGAAATGGAGAAGGCTGGTGTAGAAATCTACTTTAGTATTCCGGGTTTAAAAGTGCATGCAAAAATTGCTTTGGTTACCAGAATAAAAGATGGCATTAAAAAGCGCTATGCGTTTTATGGTACGGGTAATTTTAATGAGAAAACGGCTACTATTTATGCCGATCATGGGCTGTTTTCTGCTAATGAAGAAATGAATTTGGAATTGAAATCAGTTTTCAGGTTTTTGGGTAAAAGAAACGATACACCAGAGCTAAAGCATTTGTTAGTAGCTCAAGTAAATTTACAAGAGCGATTTATTGAAGCTATAGAAAATGAGATTGAAATTGCAAAGAGCGGTAAAAAAGCATACATTCTAATTAAGCTCAATAATCTGGAAGACAAAGTGATGATTGATAAATTGTATGAAGCATCGCAAGCAGGAGTAGAAATAGATTTGATTATTAGAGGTATTTGTTGCTTAAGGCCTGGCTTAGTAGGTATTAGCGAGAATATAAAAATTAAAAGAATTGTAGATATGTATCTAGAGCATGCTAGGGCATTTTTATTCTATAATAATGGAAACAACGATTTGTATCTGGGTTCTTCCGATTGGATGAAAAGAAACTTGTATCGTAGAATAGAAGTTTGCTATCCTATTTATAATGATAAGATTAAAAAAGAGATTTTGCACATACTAGATTTACAATTAAATGATGATGCAAAAGCGGTGATGCTAAATGCTGATATGGATAATATTCGGTTAGAAGAAAAAACCGGATTAAGAGCACAAGTGGCCATTTACAATTGGCTAAAAGAAATAGGTAATAATTGATTTAGTAAATATTCAATCTAAATGCTTTAAAAACAGCCTGTTAGTTAAAATTAGCAGGCTGTTTTTATATAAAAAAACTAAGTTTTAGACCATCATATTTCAATAAAACCCACTAAAAAATCGAATTTAATAGGACAAAAAGTATCAATATTGTCATAATAAATTTATTCAGTTACAACTAATTGATTATCAAATACAAAGACTCGTCTTTTTGCTTCGGCTATAATTCGTTTTTATTAATAAATTTAGCTATATTGCGAAGTCAATTATCACACTTTCGGATTGAAGTATTTTACCCTTTTACAACTCAATAAAAGTATACAAAAACTGATTCACGGAATTCAGAAAGATTTCTGGATTACTGCTGAGTTAGCACAGTTTCAATTGCGAGAGCATGCCTATCTAGAATTTGTTCAAAAAGATGAAAACAGAATAGTTGCAAAAGCAAGAGGGCTCATTTGGGCAGATACTTTTGAAAAACTATATGAAAGTTTGGGTGATGGCATTTTTGAAATTTTAAAAGAAGGTTCTGAAGTTTTAGTACAGGTTCGAGTAACTTACCATGAGGTACACGGCATATCGCTAATGGTACTTGATCTGGATGAAAAATTTACTATAGGTTCACTCGAATTAAAAAGGAGAGAGACGCTTGAGAAGTTGGAAAAAGAGCAATTGCTAGCTTTACAAAAGCAAATAAATTTAGCTGTTGTACCGCAAAGGCTCGCAATTATTTCTTCTAAAGAAGCTGCTGGTTTTACAGATTTTATGAATCAGCTAGAAAACAACTCTTGGAATTTTATTTTTCATACTACAATATTTGAAGCTGGTGTACAAGGGCAAAGAGCTGTATCAGAAATAATAAATCAACTTAATAAAATTAATTTAAAGGATTTTGATGCAGTAATAATCATACGTGGAGGAGGTTCGAGGCTAGACTTAGAGGCATTTAATGATTATGAACTTGCCAAGGCAATTGCAGTACACAAATTACCAGTGTTGACAGGTATTGGCCATCAAAGAGACGAGTCTGTTTGTGATATTGTGGCAAATGCAGCACTAAAAACGCCAACCGCTGTAGCTGAGTTTTTAATTCAGCGTGCACTTACTTATTGGAATGAAATTGCCACGTTTTATCAAGAAATTACTCAGTTAACTTCTAATAAATTGAGCAATGAAAAAAGTTTTTTGAAAGATCTAAAAAATGATATTTCAAGACTTGGAAATAAAACACTGCAACAGAAACAAAGAGGTATTGCTGGTTTAGAGCTAGAGATAAGTAAGGAATTAAAATACCGTTTAAAAAGCGAGAATCAGAAATTAGAATCTTTAGAAAGACAAGTGATTCAACTTGATCCACAAAATTTATTAAATCGAGGATATAGTATCACCTTAAAAAATAATAAACCTGTAATTAATGGTGATGAGGTGCAGGTAGGAGATGAGATAGAAAGTGTTTTGAAAGATGGAAAGATAATTAGTAAAGTATTAGCTACAAATGGAAAAAAACGAAACTAACATAAATTATGAAGAGGCTTTGGCAGAGCTAGAAGAAATAAGAGATGCCTTAGAAGATGATCTTGTTTCTGTAGACGATCTGTCAGAGAAAGTGAAAAGAGCTTATTGGCTCATTTCTTATTGCAAAGGAAGATTAATTAAAACAGAAGAAGATTTAACGTCATTATTACAAAATGATGAAGCTTAATTAAATATTTTATATATAAAATTTAGATATTTTTTTAATCAATTTATTTAAAAAGTAGTATTTATAATGTGTTGTAGCTTTTTTTTCGATACAATCACTCAGATAAATACAAACTGGCTTTTTTTACTTTTACAATTTCGGGATTAATTGTATTTTTACGCCCTTAACATTTAAGCAATGGAGAAGAAACAAAACTATTCAGCTGGTAATATTCAGATTCTTGAAGGACTGGAAGCAGTAAGGAAGAGACCAGCAATGTATATTGGAGACATTGGTATTAAAGGCTTGCACCATTTAATTTGGGAGGTTGTAGATAACTCCATTGACGAGGCGATGGCTGGCTATTGTGATACAATTACCGTTCAGGTTCACGAAGATAACTCAATTGAGGTTTCTGATAATGGTAGAGGTATTCCAACTGATTTACACCCTAAAGAAAATAAGTCTGCACTTGAAGTTGTAATGACAGTATTACACGCAGGTGGTAAATTCGATAAAGATACATATAAAGTATCTGGTGGTTTGCACGGTGTGGGTGTATCTTGTGTGAATGCTTTATCAGCAAAACTTGAGGCAACTGTACATCGTGAAGGGTCTGTTTATCAACAAGAATATAATATTGGGGTACCTCAATATGATGTAAAAAAGATTGGTGAAACTGAGAAACATGGTACTACAGTACATTTCTGGCCAGATACAAGCATTTTTACTGAAAAGGTTTACAATTACGAAACTATTAGTAACAGATTAAGAGAACTAGCTTTCCTTAATAGAGGTATTACTATAAACCTTGTAGACCACAGGCATAAAGAAGAAGATGGTTCTTCTAAGGGTGAATCTTTCTTATCTGAAGGTGGTCTTAAAGAATTTGCACTTTATCTTGACGAAACCAGACAAAAATTATTAGAGGAGCCTATCTACATGGAAGGCGAAAAGTCTAATATTCAGGTACAAGTAGCAATGTTGTATAACAACTCATATACTGAGAATGTACATTCTTATGTAAACAACATTAATACACACGAAGGTGGTACACACGTAGCAGGTTTCCGTAGAGCACTTACAAGAACTTTAAAAGGTTACGCAGAGAAATCTGGTATGCTCGATAAAGTGAAAGTTGATATTGCTGGTGATGATTTTAGAGAAGGTTTAACAGCGATTGTTTCTGTAAAAGTACCAGAACCACAGTTCGAGGGACAGACAAAAACAAAATTAGGTAACAGTGATGCAATGGGTGCTGTGGATACAGCAGTAAGTGATACGCTTGCTACATATCTTGAGGAACATCCACAAGTTGCTAAAACCATTGTACAAAAAGTAATACTTGCTGCTCAGGCCAGATATGCTGCCAGAAAAGCAAGAGAAATGGTACAGAGAAAGAACGTTTTAGGTGGTGGAGGTTTACCTGGTAAGCTATCTGACTGTTCTGAAAGTGATCCGGCAGTTTGTGAAGTATACCTAGTGGAGGGTGACTCTGCGGGTGGTTCTGCAAAGCAAGGTAGAGATAGAAATTTTCAGGCTATTTTACCTTTAAGAGGTAAAATTCTGAATGTTGAAAAAGCGCAGGAACACAAAATTTATGATAATGATGAAATAAAAAATATGATTACTGCGCTAGGTGTTTCTTTTGGGACACAAGATGATGAAAAAGCGCTTAATCTTGAGAAGCTTCGCTATCATAAGATAATAATCATGACGGATGCTGATGTGGATGGTAGCCACATTAGAACTCTAATTTTAACATTCTTCTTCCGTTATATGAAAGCATTAATTGAGCAAGGTTATGTATATATCGCACAACCACCTTTGTATCAATTAAAAAAAGGTAAAACAGTAAGATATTGCTGGACTGAGCAAGAGAGAGAGCAAAATATTAGAGATATGGCTGTAGAAGGCAAAGAAGGTTCAGTAAACGTACAGCGTTACAAAGGTCTTGGTGAGATGAACCCTGAACAACTTTGGGAAACTACCATGGATCCAGAATTTAGAAGTTTAAAAAGAGTAGATATTGAATCTGCTGCTGCTGCGGATCATTTATTCTCAATGTTGATGGGTGACGAAGTTGCTCCACGTAGAGAGTTTATCGAGAAAAATGCTAAATATGCAAATGTTGATATTTAATTTGTGAAAATTGATATAAGAAAAAAGCCTCTTTTTAAAGAGGCTTTTTTTTATGGCAAAATTTAAGAAATACTATTGTTAACTTGTTGATTTAAGCCCGAAGCAAACTGACTATAAACATGAAAGGTTTTTTTGTATTGATTTACTAACTCATCCAAATGTTCTTTTTTAACTTCAGTTTCTTCTAGCAAAAGTTTTTTCCTTTCTTCTTCTCTAAGTACTCCAGCATTTTTATCGGTATCCATTATTATAGAATACTTAATACACAGTTTTTCGAGTTTAAGCAATTTCTGCATTGTTAATTTCTCTAACAACTGAGTTTCTTTCTTTAAGACTTTACCCATATCAGAGAATTCTTTATCTAGTGCGATTACTGTTAAATTATCTAATGTTGCCCCGAAAGCTGTTCTGTAATTATTTAGATTTTTCTTAATCTCTTCGAAATAACTGGTATCCGCAGTAATTGATGGGAAATAGATGTTTTTCATGTAGTTAATCCACTGTGAGTATGCAGTGTTGAGCTCTAGCAGACCATCGAGCATAAAGGTATTTCTTGTAAAAAGGTTTCGATTGTAATTAGAAAGGTGAGATTTTAAATCTTCCATTTCTTTTATATGAGTATTCTTTGCTTGATTAGTTTCAGTTATCAAATCGTGTTTAAACTTCTCTAACTGCTTTGTAAAGTTCAGTTTTACACTTTCTACACTTTCATTTGTGGCCTTTATATCTGTAGCATAAGCTACTCTTTTGAGCTTAGAGCGAATGTTAAACAGGAGGATTAAACAAATAATTAAGAATAGAAATGAGAATATTGAAAATATAGCAGTATAGGTATTCAGGTTTTCCAGTATAGCTGAAAAACTTTGCACAGTATTATCTTCCATATCAGATGTCTGTTAGTTTCAGAATAAAATCTAAAGAATTTAAAAAATCTTGTGTTAAGATGAAAGATTTAAAAAAATACTTAAATAATATTAATAGAATTATAGCAATAGTTATCTAGTCTTAAACTGATTTGATAAGAAAAAGTTAATTAAATTAACTTTAGACTATAATTTTCAAATAAAAAAAAGAGGAGATAAATTAATTATCTCCTCTTTTTTATAAATCAAAACTAACTAAAGTAGGTTCCTCTAGTTAGTTTTGATTAAACTTGATAGGGTTGTCTACTTTAGTTTTTAAAAGTGCTATATCTAAAACTTCTCTGGCATGATCTACAAAATGGATTTTTAGATTACTTCTATATCTTTCATCAATTTCTTCTACATCCTTTTTGTTTTTAGAACAGAAAATCAGTTCTTTCATTCCAGCTCTTCTGGCAGCAAGTAATTTTTCTTTAATTCCACCTACTGGCAATACACGACCAGTTAAAGTGATCTCACCTGTCATTGCCAAATTAGCTTTCACTTTTCTTTGCGTAAATACTGAAGCCAAAGAGGTAAGTATTGTAATGCCTGCAGACGGTCCATCTTTCGGAACAGCTCCTGCCGGAACGTGAACGTGTAGATCGTAATCGTCAAATAATTTATAGTCTAGCTTTAATTCTTCAGCAAATGTTTTGAGGAAAGATAAAGCTGCTGTAGCAGATTCTTTCATTACATCTCCTAATTGGCCAGAGAGAATAAGTTTTCCTTTGCCTTTATACAGACTTGATTCAATAAATAGAATTTCTCCACCAGAAGAAGTCCATGCAAGACCAGTTACCACACCTGCAGTCTCATTATCTTGGTACATCTCTTTATCAAATACAGGAGTTCCAAGAATTTCTTCTACACGAGCTGGAGTAATTTTTTTCTGGTATTCTTTTTCCATTGCTACAGATTTAGCAACGTTTCGAATTATAGATCCGATTTGTCTCTCAAGACTACGAACACCAGACTCACGAGTAAAACCTTCAACTACTGCTTGTAAACCAGTTTTGTCAAAAGAAACATCTTTTGCCGATAATCCATGATCTTTTCTCTGCTTTGGAATTAGGTGTTTTTTAGCTATTTCCATCTTTTCTTCCAAAGTATAGCCATTTACTTCAATAATCTCCATTCTATCTCTCAAAGCAGGATGGATAGTATCTAAAGAGTTAGCGGTAGCTATAAAAAGAATCTTAGAAAGATCGTACTCAAGTTCTAGATAGTTATCTACAAAAGTGCTATTCTGTTCTGGGTCGAGTACTTCGAGTAGGGCAGAAGATGGGTCTCCTCTAAAATCTGAGCCAGTTTTATCTATTTCGTCTAATATAAATACAGGATTAGATGAGCCAACCTTTTTAAGGTTTTGAAGAATTCTACCTGGCATTGCACCCACATAAGTTTTTCTATGTCCTCTTATTTCTGCTTCATCTCTTACACCACCTAAAGACATTCTTACATACTTACGATTTAATGCCTGTGCTATAGATCTACCTAAAGAGGTTTTACCAACACCCGGAGGGCCATATAAACAAAGAATTGGACCTCTTAAGTTTTGCTTTAATTTTAAAACAGCGAGGTATTCTATTATTCTTTCTTTTACTTTTTCTAAACCGTAATGGTCTTTGTCGAGAATTTTTTGTGCCTTATCTAGATCAAAATTATCGACAGTTTGGTCACTCCATGGTAAATCTACCAGCAATTCACAATAATTAATTAAGATTGGGTATTCTGCAGAAGCAGGGTTAATTCTACTTACTTTTAAAATTTCTTTATCAAAATGTTTTTTTACTACGTCTGGCCATTTTTTCTTTTGAGCCTTTAATTTGAGACTTTCAATTTCCTGGTCAGGGCCTTCTATACCTAGCTCATCTTGCAACACTTTCATCTGCTGACGCAGAAAATAATCTCTTTGCTGCTGATCAATGTCAGAATGTACTTTGCTTTGTATTTCTTGCTTCAGTTCGAGCATCTGAATTTCCTTTAGCATATGCTCTAAAAGTCTTGTAGCTCGTTCTTTGCCATTGGTAAGCTCTAATAATGCCTGTTTGTCTTTAACATCAGCATTTATATTAGAAGAAAGAAAGTACATTAAAAAACTTGGGTTACTTATATTGTCTAAAGCAACCTGTGCTTCCTGAGGTATTTCAGGATTGAGTTTTAATATTTTACTAGCAGCTTCTTTAAGTGAAGAAACTAATGCTTTAGTTTCCTTAGAGCTCTTAGAGGGGAATTTATCTTTTTGAACAGTAACTTTTGCAACCATGTAAGGAGTTTCCTTAATGATGTCAACCAGTTCAAATTTACTTCTGCCCTGTATAATAATAGTTGTATTACCATCAGGTAAAACTAAAAGCTTTAGAATTTTTGCTATGGTTCCAACTCTATATAAGTCTTTTTCTTCAGGCTCGTCACTTTGAGCGTTTTTTTGAGCAATAACCCCAATTGTTTTATCACCTTTATAAGCTTTTTTAACAAGTCTTACAGATTTTTGACGACCTACAGTTATAGGAATTACAACTCCGGGAAATAAGACAGTATTTCTGATTGGTAGCAAAGGCAGTTCTAGTTCTGCTCCATGTACATATGTTGTATCATCTTCCTCATCTCCAGGAATAATTGGAATCAATTGGTCAGATTCCATATCTGCTATTTCACTCATGTGAAAAGTATGAATCGGCTTTTTTTCCTTCATTTCGCTCCTCTTCTGTATGCCTTAAGGCCTATTTCAAAATATTTTTGGTAATTTTAGTTACTTTAATAAATGGTAGAAAGAAATTATTGAATATTTAGCAAAAAGAGATGCATATTTATCAAAATCTTAATCCGATTTAAAATTAATAAAATCACAAGTTATAAATTGCTTTAAAAAACAATAGGTATGCCACTGTAATTTGTCAGTGTTTTTTAGATTTATTATTTTTCTGGCAATTTATACTTTAATATTAACAAATAGCCAAACAATCCTTTTTAAATTTATTTTTTACTATGTAATAATGCTGAAATACTTGTTTAATTTTATTTTTTTTACTCTGACAAGATTTCAGTCATATATATGCATGTTTGAGTTCACAGAAATTTTTTAAAATTGGAATTAAAAAAATTGAAGTATGTTTTTTTTATAGTTTCCAGATTTTTAGCATCTGTTGACGAATATACTCAGACTATAAAGCGTTTAGGATATGGTTTTATTTGTCGAACAAAGTATTATCAAGTTGGGGAATTTTATTCATAAATATTTCTTTATCATTCTTTTAAGCCTGTCTATGAGTACATTGGTGTATTCACAGAAGAAGCTTAATTCTAAAAAGGATCCTGAAGTTAAAGAAAAGACCTTACGTGTACAGAAATTTATACCTACTGATACATCTTCTGTTTTTGAATTACCTAAAATTGATTTTAAAAACATCAATTTAATCGTAGATTATTACAAACCTGCCAAACTGGCAGAAATTGAGCGATTAAAGCGTAATAAGCAGTGGGATGAATTCATGCTTAAGCTCTATGACTATGTGAGCAATTTTGGTATAAAAAACTTCATCTATGACTTGGATAAAGTATGGATGCTAGCAAGAGTTGCTGAAGCACAAGGACAAATGGAACTTACCAAAGAACTTTACAGAGTTTTAATTAAGCATTACAGGGGAGACTTACAGCAAGCATTGCACTATTACGATTCAATAGCCCACTACGATAAAGTATTGTATGCTGATATTGAAGATTATTATCGCTTAATTGAAAAACGTAAGCAAATAGATACTTTAATGCCTCCCAAAGATATTATGCTTGAAATGGGAGATGGAGTAAATTCTCCTTATGATGATTACGGCTTAACGATTTCTGGTGAATATGACGATTTAATAATTTTTACTTCTAGTAGAAATATCGATACAGTTAGATATAAACTAGATATCGGAAACGTAAGGCAAAACGAAGATATTTATATTTCTAAGAAAGATATTGCTCTTGATGAGTGGGGGAAAGCAGAGCCTTTTAAAGCATTAAATTCAGAAGATAATGAAGGCTCACCATGTATGAGTAGAGATGGTCGGCATATAGTTTTTGCAAGGTGTAATAGTGAAGATGGTCTAGGTGATTGCGATTTATATATTACCAATCTAGAAAATGATAGTGTTTGGAGTGAACCTAAAAACTTGGGTGCTAATGTAAATAGTTACGCTTGGGACTCACATCCAGCATTTTCGATTAGTGGTGATACCTTATTTTTTTCCTCAAGTAGAAGAGGAGGTTTTGGAGGAACTGATATTTATTATTCAATTAAAGATCAAAAAACTGGAGACTGGGAAAAAGCCCAAAACATTGGCCCAATAATTAATACAAGAGATAGTGAAGTAAGCCCATATCCGCATCCAAAATATAATGTACTATATTTTTCATCAAATGGTCATATGTTGAACTTTGGTGATTTTGATATTTTTAAAACTTATAGAGTAGAAAACAGCTGGACGGAACCCTACAATGTTGGGCCTTTGGTAAATGGTGAGGGGAATGAGTTTTATTTTACTATAGATTCTGAATCTAAATGGCTATTTTATGCCAAATCAGTTGGTCCTGAAGAAGAGAATTTAGATTTACAATCTTTCCCATTACCGATGGATGCCAAGCCAAATAGTGTGGTGAAGTTTAGAGGAAGAATAATTGAACCTACTACTGGTGAAGTTTTTCAAGGAGTAGTTACTGTGATTGATATGGACGAAGGTGACGAAGTTGCCCCTCGAAAAACTTATGCAGATGGTTCTTTTGAATTTGAATTGATAGATAAAAGGAATTATTTAATTATTGTTGAAGGAGATAATTTCTTTGATATTGAGCAAGTGTTCTATTTGGAAGGTGATACAACTATGGACATTGAAGCAACAGATGCTGCTAGCACAATTTCATTTGAATCTATAGATTTTGAAAAAGGGAGCTCCACTTTACAGCCCATTATGGAGAATAACCTGCATTTAATTATCGATTTTCTCTCAGATCATCCAAATTTTAATCTTAAAATTGTAGGTCATACAGATTCTGATGGTAATCCGGAAGATAATTTTAATCTTTCGTTAGAGAGAGCTAAGGTTATTAGAGACTATATTATTTCTTATGGTTTGTTTGATAATGATAGAGTACAAGCATATGGTTTAGGTAGTAGCCAACCATTAATTGAAAACGAGATTACAGAAGAAGATAAAAAGAAGAATAGACGTGTTGAGTTTAATCTCTATCATGTAAATCCAAAAGATTCTAAAACAGAATAAAAAAATATTTTCTATTTTTTACTTAATTAATATATGCGGGAAGCTGCTTTTGTAAAGAAAAATAAAGAAAAATGGCAGCAGTTTGAAAAACTACTTACAAGTGCCGAAAGAAACGATCCTGATAAAGTATCTAATTTATACATACAGATAACTGATGATCTTGCCTACGCAAGAACTTTTTATCCTCAGAGCCAAACTACTTCTTATCTCAACCATTTGGCAATGAAGGTGCATCAGTCCATTTACAAGAACAAGAAAGTTAAATCAAATAGATTTGTTTCCTTCTGGATGTATGAGTTGCCACTTTTATTTTGGGAGTCTAGAAAACAGTTTTTGTACTCTTTCTTAATTTTTATGGCTGCGGTGCTAATTGGAGCTTTGTCTAGTGCCTACGATGAGAATTTCCCAAGATTGATTTTAGGCGATTATTATGTCAACATGACTATTGAGAATATCAATAAAAACGATCCTATGGCGGTTTACAAAAGTCAGGTGCAGTTAGACATGTTTTTTGGTATTACTTTCAATAATGTTAGGGTTTCTTTTCTTGTATTTGTATTAGGCATATTTTTTTCAATTGGCTCTGGTTATTTGTTGTTTACTAACGGAATTATGTTGGGCAGTTTCCAGTATTTTTTCTATAAATATGGACTTTTGTTTGAATCTGTTTTAAGCATTTGGATTCATGGAACTATAGAGATTTCGTCGATTATAATTGCTGGTGGTAGTGGTATGGTATTAGGTAATAGTTTGCTATTTCCTGGGACTTACCCAAGAATGTATGCTTTAAAGCAAGGAGCTAAAAGAGGTGTGAAAATTATTGTAGGCCTAGTTCCGCTATTTATTATAGCCGGTTTTTTAGAAGGATTTGTTACTCGATTAACTGAATCTCCGACCATAGTAAAACTGGGTATTATATTAATTTCAGCTGCTTTTGTTATATATTATTTTGTGTTTTATCCTCAACAACTGGCTAAAAAGGTAACAGATTTTAATAATGAATAACTCAAAAATAGACCTAAGAAAGATTAGAGACTTTGGAACGAATGTTTCAATTTCTATCGAATTTATAAAAGAGAATTTTACTCCATTTATAAAGTCTTTGATTTTTATCGCTGGGCCATTTATTCTGATTTCTTCGATTTTAAGCGGAATCTTTATGTCAGAATTTATGAGTATGATGCTAAATCCGAGTGCTAATGTTGTTGCAGGCCCTTTTTCCATGCTTCCAGAGAACTTTAGCACATACATGCTTAATGGAGTTCTGATACAATTTATCGGGTTGATAGCTGTAATTGCTGTTACTTATAGATACTTATTGCTATATCCAGAGCATGGAAAAAATATAAGTTTTGAACTTGTATGGAAATATGTAAAAAGAGATTTTATTTCTGTGGCACTTGGTCAGTTACTAACAATAGCGATAATAGGAGGAAGTGTTTTTGTGTTATTTGCTTTAATTACTGCAATAGGCTTTTTTAATGGAGGTTGGTTTGTTGGTATGTTGGCATTTTTTGCATTTATATATCTGTTAATACCTTGCTCTTTAATATTCATCATTCAGATGACAGAAAATGTAAACCCTATTGTCGCAATTCAAAGAGCTTTTTCGCTCATTAGAGGTAATTGGTTATCAACTTTTGGTATTTTAATGGTAAGTTCAATAATTATGTATTTCATCAATATGATATTCTACATACCGATGTACATAGTGAATTTTGTTACAACCATTAATACACTTGATCCTCTAGCTGCTTCAAATAATGAATACCTGAGTTTAATTACTTTAATCTCAACAGTATTAGGAACAATTGGATTATTTTTCGCTATTCCAGTTTTTTATTTAAGTCTGGGGTTTCAATACTTTAGTATAGTTGAGAAAAAAGAGCATATCGGTCTGATTGAAAGAATAGAATTAATTGGAACAAAAGAAGATGAATACTATTTATGAGACATAAAATTCAATTATTCTTAGTACTTATAACTTTAAGCCTTGCAGGCAATGTAGGTTATGCTCAAAACGACTCTATTCCAGAAGAACCTGATGCGATAAAGAGAAGTTTTGATTCTGAGAAGCTGGAAGAATTAGCTAAGGATGATGCTTTTGATTACAATCGAAAAGATATACAGAGAAGTTATAGTATTTGGGAGTTAATCGGAATGTGGATAGCTGAACAAATTGGTAACTTCTTTAATATGATGGGACAAAATGGAGAAGTAACAAAAAATGTATTATATGTAATTTCTGGTTTGGTAATGATTTACCTCTTTTCTAAACTACTCGATGTAGATTCTCGTGGTATCTTTTTCAAAGGGAGTGAGGCAAAGAAAGATAAAAAAGGTTTTTTTACTGAAAATATCCATGAGATAGACTTTAATAAAGCATTAGATGATGCAATTAAAGCTGAAGAATATAAAACAGCTGTAAGAATTTTATACTTGGCTTTGTTAAAATCTTTAGATTCAAGAGAGTTTATAAAATGGAAATCTCATAAAACTAATCACGATTACGAAGCGGAGATAGAAGGTATAGGTATAAAGCAAGATTTCGAATCTTTAACCAGATATTTTGAATATATCTGTTATGGAGATTTTTCTTTAGATAGGCAAAACTTTGAAAAGGCTAAAGAGATTTATGAGCATTTAAATCAACAAATCCAGAAGAAAGTATTGGCTTGAGTTTGAAAGGAATTAATGATGAAAAAAAAGTCCTCCAACTTTGGAGGACTTTCTTTTTTACTTAATAGTGCTTACCAATTCTTTTTGGTGTTGCTTAAAAGCTTTTTTCCCTTCTTCTAAATAATCTATGAATAATTGAGTGTCTGGCTGATAACCGATTGGAGGTTTTACCAGAACTTCTTCATCGTTGCTTAGTAATACATAAAATGGCTGAGCATTATTGTTAAATCTTGAAATTTGTATATCAGCATTTACTTGCCCGATAGTTTTCTTTACTTTTCCATCTGTCTCAGAAACAACCCAATCTTGCTCAGGTAATGAGGTTCTATCATCCACATAGAGAGAAATAATTACATAGTCATTGCTAAGTCTATCTAAAACTGGCGATTCACCCCATACAAAATCTTCCATCTTTCTACAGTTCACACAGGCATGTCCGGTAAAATCTAGTAAAACTGGTTTGTTAAGCTTTTTGGCTACTTCCATGCCTTGCTCATAGTCGAAATAACCAGTAAGTCCATGTGGCATTTCAAATTTATCTGCGTGTTTAATTTCTTCAACAGGCGCATTAGTATGAGCTATGTTGCTTACACTCGATGTTGTCAATTTTGTTAAATCAAAATCATGCGTAGTTCTTGGTGGCAAATAACCAGAAAGTGCTTTTAGTGGTGCGCCAAACATGCCTGGAACTAAATAAATTACAAAAGCAAAGCTTGCTACACCCAATAGTAAACGCTGTACAGAAACTGTTTCTACTTTGCTATCATGTGGTAATCTAATGTATCCAAGGAAATATAAGCCCATGCAAAGTGCAATGGCAATCCATATAGCGATATAAACTTCTCTGTCAAGAATTCCCCAATGGTAAACTTGGTCTGCCATACTTAAGAATTTGAATGCTAAAGCTAACTCTACAAAGCCCATTGTCACTTTTACAGAATTTAACCATCCACCAGATTTTGGCATTTTTTGCATCAAAGAAGGGAAAAATGCGAATACAGAAAATGGTAATGCAAAAGCTAAAGAGAAGGCAAACATACCAGCTACTGGTTTTAAAATTTCTCCACCAGCAGAAGCTACCAAGATACTCCCAACGATTGGCCCAGTACATGAGAATGAAACTAAAACCAAAGTGAGCGCCATAAAGAAAGGGCCTAAGAAACCTCCTTTATCGGCTTGCTTATCTACATTGTTTACTAATTTACTCGGTAATATGATCTCGAACATTCCGAAGAATGAGAGCGAAAAGAATAAAAATACACCAAAGAAAATGAGGTTTGGCAACCAGTGTGTACTTAATACATTACCAATGGTAGCGCCAAAAAGCAGTGCTAATACAACTCCAACAATGGTGTAAATTAAGATGATGGATATACCGTAAATGATGGCTGAGCCTTTTCCAGCTCTATGTGTAAAAAATGAAACTGTCATCGGAATCATTGGAAATACACAAGGAGTCAAAATAGCTGCTAGACCACCTAAAAAAGCAGCTAGCATAAACATAATCAAAGATCCTTCTTCATCACTATTTACAACACTTAGATTATCACTTTTTGCTTTTTTAGTATCGGGTTCTTCCTTAAGAACTTCTTGAGTTTCAGTTTTAGCAAATGTTTCTTTCGGTTTAGATTCTGCTAATTTTTCATCTGTCTTTTCTTCCTCTACTTTTTTAACCGTTTCAGTTTCTTTTGCAATCGCTTTTGTATCTTCAATTTCAGATGTTTTTTGTACAACTTCTGCAGTTTTTGCAGGAGTAACTTTTAAGTTGTTAAAAGTAAAATCTTTGGTAAACAAGATACATTTTCCGTCTATGTCGCTACACGTTTGACCTTCGATAGAAACTTTCACATTAAAGTCTTTAGATAAGACTTTTACTTTCTGTACGAATTCTCCTTTTTTTGTAAAATAGGTGTATTCGCCATCCCAAATTAAGGAGTCGTATTTTCTTTTAGGGTTTATAGGTTTTATATCTCCTATAAGCTGATATGAGCTATTTTCTTCAAATTTAAACTCTGTTATCATCGGGCCTAAATCCGGATCAAAGTCTGAAGAATATAAGTACCAGTCTTTATCAATATCAGCTTCAAATATAAGTTCAATTTCTTCACCTACTGAGGCTTCTTGTTTAGAAAGCTTCTTTTTCCAGCTTACATGATTCTCGATTTGTGCAAAAATCGAGAACGTAATTAATGATAGTATGAAGGTAAATAATGTCTTTTTCATGTGAATTTTAATTGTTATCACTGATGCTCAGCTATTAAACTAAGTGTAACTTTAATGGGTTCAAATATCGGTAATATCAAACAAAGTTTTGAACATGCTTTCAGATTGTATAAAATAAATCTTTCAGAATAAGCTAAAATTAGCAGTTTAAGTATTTGCTTTCTGTGATATTTGTTACCAAATGATGCACTTTGCTAATTATGAATGATATAAATTTTTCTGAGCCTACTATTTTTCTTGCTACAACCTTCTTTACCTTTCTTGCTATTTTCTTTAGGTATGTGCTTTTAGCAGGTATGTTAGATTTAATATTTTATGTTTTTTTGAAGCATGATTATACAGCTAGAAAGATTTCAATAAAACCTCGGAATAAAAATATATTAATAAAAGAACTAGTCTGGTCAGCTATCACTTCTTTAATATTTGCCATTACCGGAGTTTACATGTTAATACTTTGGCAAAATGGATATACCAAAGTTTATATTGAACTGGGAGCTTATCCTTGGTGGAATTACCCTTTAAGTATCTGTTTTTTTCTACTGATTCATGAAACTTATTATTATTGGCTACATAGATGGATGCACAAGCCCTCTGTATTTAAAATTGTACATAAAGCACATCACGAAAGTATTACACCATCACCTTGGACAGCATTTTCTTTTCATCCATTCGAGGGTATATTGCAGACATTGGTACTGCCACTCTTTTTATTGTTTTACCCAATGCATTACACTGCGATCGCTTTGTTGCTCATTTTAATGACAGTTTCAAGTTTTATTAATCATTTAAATATTGAGGTTTATCCGAATGGATTTGAAAAAAATGTTATAGGAAAATGGTTAATAGGAGCTACACATCACACTTTGCATCATGCTAAATTTACTGCAAATTATGGTTTATACTTCACTTTTTGGGATAAATGGATGGATACTGAAAGTGCTGATTATCAAGCTGTTTTAGAGCGACTAAATAAAGGTAAGTATAAAAATACTTGATATTATATTCTAAGAATAATAATAAATTTTCTTAAAAATTACAATGCATTGATTCATGCCAAAATGCTGATAATCTGATATTTGCATTAGCGTTTTTTGAGTATGAAAAAACTAATACTAACAACCTGTTATACACTTGCTATTTCTCTAGGAGTTTATCTATTTGCCTATAAACAAGGTCAAATAGATATGATGCAATCTCGCTCTGCAATTTTCAATATTTGTGAGGATGATTGTTATTTAGAGATGTCTGTTAGAAAGGTAATTCAATATAGATTGCCAGAACCAATCAACTTTCAATTAGTAGGTTTTATCACTTACTGCAAACAGCAATTGAAAGAAAAGCCAGAAGGCCTGCAAGCTTCTGTGAGGAAATAAGGTTTAAAAAGGTGTGTCAGGTTTAATCCTTCCTGCTTTTACATCTGCTAAAAACTGAATTTCATCTTTAATAAATTTATAGGCTGGAGAACTCCTAAAATATTGATCTATGTCATTTTCAGTTGCTTCAAATACTTTAAAGTTTGAACCAAGCAGTAAAAGATCAAAATGGTTAGCTAGTTTAAGTATATTTGCTACAAAGTCTTTAGTTGCTTTAATAGAAATATCAACTCCAAATTGGAAGTAAGTAATAATATTGGATAGTTTATCAAATTCTATCCAGAAATAATTTGTATCTAGAAAACCATTAAATATCTCGTTATCACTAATTTTAGTTTTTAGGGGGTTAAGGGTAAATGAATTTAAAGAAGGTTTTACTTTTTTAATTTTAAGGGGATTATCTAACCATAAATCAGTTATTTTTTCTCTACAGTTAAATGAATCACTATTAAAACATTCTAAAGCACTATATTTCCCATTATATATTGAATAGAAAGATTGTTTAGGAATAAATTCAATATAACATTGTAATAATGAGTCCATTATAAATTTAATTTTGTTTTCTCTTCTTCTTATCCCAGTAAACGTATAATCCAAAAATGATAAGGCTTACTAGAGAGCCCCAAAATAAGCCAGTTTTTAGCGAATCGGTACTTTTACCCATAATAGCAATTAAAATAGTGAGGGGAGTAATACCAAGTAGAGTAGCGCCAATAAATTTCCCATAATTCATTTTTAATATTCCTGCGACAAAACTGATGGCATCATTAGAAAGGAAAGGGTTTATTCTGGTGATAACAACTGCCCAAAAGCCGTAATCTTCTATAAATTGAGCAGTCTTCTTTTTAGATTTTTTTCCAATTAGCTTTTCAATAATTACAGGGCCAAAGTAATTGCCAATAGCATAAGCAGCAGATGCAGCTATAAAAATAGATAATAAAACCAATAAACTTCCCCATACTGGGCCATAAGCAAGAATTGTTACAACCATAAGTGCCACCGAAGGCAGTACAAACAAAATCATTTGTACTAACATAGTAATGATAATCACCACAGGACCCCACCAGCCAAATTGTTTTACCCATTGTTTAATTCTACTTTGATCGTCACTTGTTAATACATTCCACGCTTCGTTACAAAAATCCTTTACTTCTGGTATAAGAAAATAACTAGCTAATAAACCTCCCAATAAAAGTATAGAAATATATAAAGGTAATTTACTTTGTTTAATCGAGTTGGTTGATTCTGCTGTTTGCTGCATTAAAGTGTTATTATTTGGTTTTATATGATGTTTTACATTATATCTTTTATATAAAAGATATAGTTGGAAATATTGTTTAAGTGAATTTTTGATTTAAATGTGAATTTATAATTCCAAATTTCAGAAATATTCCCATAAAGGCACAAATACAAATTCGTGGTTTAAATTAACTTGCTGATTTATAGTATTTTATGAGTATATTGGTTTTAGGTTAAAGGTTTGTATTATGAGTTATACAAAACACTAAATATTTCCAATCATGACAGTAACCGCTAGAAAAACCTTTAAGCAAATAGACGCTCAGTTAGATATTAAAAGAGAGCTGAAAGCATTGAAATTTGAATTAGACGATATTAAAAAGAGACTTTGTAAATATAAAAGGGAAGAATAGGCGCAGGAGAATATACTATAACTAAACAATATTAAATCGCAGAAACTAACAAGATTTTAGCCCGCACACAGAATATTATTTTTTATAAGTTAAGACCTCGTGGGATATAGATCTAAAATCCATTAAATTAAAATAAAAAAGTAATGGATTATACCGATATCTGGAAAGAAATATTCCATACTAATAAATTTATTGATAAAAAAAGGCTAGAAAGTCATATTACTCGACAACAGCAAATTGAAAAAATACTTCCATTTTCCGGGAGTTTTTTTGTAATTGTGAATATGCATGCATCCAGATTTGAATATATCGGGAATAATGTGTTTTCTGCACTTGGTTACAATGTTGAAGATTTTTTAGGTAAAAGTGTTGAAGTTTTTCTTAATTTAATTCACCCAGAAGATGTTGGCTATATAGTAAATGAGTTTTACAAAGAGTCAACTGAGGTGTTAGATTCATATCCACCAAATAGGAGAGGTGATATTATCTTTCAATATTCTTATCGCTTTAAAACAAAATGGAATACTTATGCGCTAATCTTAGAGCAAGTAAATGTCTTAGAGCTTGACGAAGATGGCAAATTATCTATTGTGTTAATTAATGTTTCTGTACTTGAGCATATTGTGCATCCAAAAATTTCAGGCGTAATTAAAATTTTAGATAAATACAGAAATTATAAGACCATTTATAAGAAGGTTTTTGGTAGAGAAAATTTGCACGAAAAACTGAGTATGCGTGAGTACGATGTTGTAAGTCTTTTACTTAAAGGTAATAATAGTAAACAAATTGCAGAAGAACTTTCTATAAGTGCCCAAACAGTTAGCACACACCGTAAAAACATTTTAAAGAAACTCCAATTACAATCTACAAATGAGTTAATTAGCTATGCCTATCAAAATTTGATGGTTTAAGACACAAAGTAAAATTAGTATACTTTTAAATTTACATCTGGAATATGCTTTTCAATTAAAAATACACCTAGGTTAAACCATCTTTCAGTTTGATCTAGAATCCAACCATCAGAAGAAACTACAATATGCTTGCTTTCTGCCAATACTTTATCTGGTGAAAAAACCAAATCCACTTCAAAATTAAAATTGCAATCATTACTAATTTCCATTAGTCTGGTTTTGAGTCTTCCGCTATTAGAAATTGGTTGATCTAGATACCATTTAACAGCTTTTACTTCTAATTTTTTAAGTTCTTCTCCAATTAGATATATGGCTTTTTCAGTTTGAGTTACTCTTTTATATGAGCCATGCACACTTGAAATATCTCGAAAAGTGCCATCCCTTCCTTTAAATATATAGGCACCAGATAATGCACCTTCTAGCAATATCAATAAATTGAATCCGTCAATTTCTACAATATTCCCTTTTAAATTATCTACTTGACAAACAGATTTATTTCTTCCTTCAATTTCTTGTTCACTAGAGCAAATACGCATTAAGGCAACCCTTTGTCTTTTATTGATTTTGTATCTGTTACCTACAAGTTGTAACGCAGAAGCTGATGTATATCCTCTAGTGAGTAAAAAACATAAATCGTTTGCGGCCTCTGTAAAAATACCGTCCCATTTTACAGCAAAATCTTTGTCGTCACTAGATTGTTTTCCTCTGTTTCTTTGTGTCAATGTTTATGTTAGTTTGAGGTGAATGATTTAGTTTATTTGTCTGATTTTAAAATTTAACGTTAACCAATAAAGCTTTAAATTAATGGGGTCATATGAAATATTTTTTTCAATTTATACTGATATTGTTTTTCTACGAATCTTATTCTCAAGATATACAACAAGATAGTTTGTTGTTAAAAAAGATTTTTGAAAGAAATGATGTAACAACCACAGATTTAACAGACCCAGAAACATATCAATTAGTTTTTAATGAGTTTGTAGATATTGATAATCAGAGTCTATTTATAGCAATTATTGATATTCCTGTTTCGCAAATATTTGGACATACAATAGGTTATCGCAACTATTATTTTTTTGAGCAGGTAAATGATGATTTTATAATAATTGATGCTATTGTTTCTGATGGAGATGTACCAATTGGAGATAATAGCGAATTTGAAATAATAGATATCGGGAAAGACAAACAAGCGATTACATCAACATTTGAGAGTACAGGGAATCATCATTATGAGAAAAAAACGACTATTTCATCGCTTCAAATTGGAGGGGTAAAGCCTTTAATTGTAATTAATTCTGCATATGATAATTCAACTTGGAATATGCCAGATTCTGAAACAGATGTGTGCAAAGCAGAAAGTTATGAAGAGCGTTTTGAGATTGTAAAAAATAAGCTTGACTGGTATGATATTAAGGTTATGAGACGAGAATATATTTTTACTGAAGGATGTAACGAAAAAGTCTTAAAGAAAGAAACAGTTAAAGTATATCATTTTAATAATGGAGTATATAAAGTAGACTAAGATTTAAGCCTACTTTTTACTAATCTCATTACAGAAATATAAACTAAAGAGGGTAGGCCTATCCAAATAAATTCGCTCAGTAGTACATTTTTTCCCCATTCACTAAAGAAGTTACTTATACCAATAGGAGAAACTTTAATCGGTCGCCAAGGGAAAAAGTATCTGGTATTATCCCAAGGTGAAAAGAAAGCGACACCGAGTCCGCCAGTGGTCATTGCATCAAGAATACTATGAGAAGCAGTACATGATGTAAAAAACAGGAAGTAACCTATGGATTCTACACTGTTTAAGTGTTTTCTGTAAAATATTAATACAATTACAAAACCTACAATTGCAGCAAATAAAAGTGAGTGAGAAAAGCCTCTATGTCCCCAAAATGATTCATACGGGATACCAAATTTAAAGCTAATCACATCAGTATCTGGTAAGATTGTACAAATCGCACCAAGTAACCAAAACTTCCAACCGTAAAACTTTTTCGAAAAGTTGACTCCGATTGTGGCTGCCAAAACTGCATGTCCAAAAGCTGATGCCATAAGTATAAATACTAATATAGGGAATAGGTTAATGAATATTTTGCAAAAGCTGTAAATATCAGCGTATTATTATATTAAAGTGGTAAAAGTAAATTATATCAGCCAAATTCTTCAATAGATACCTCCTTATTGTAGTTATAATTAATACAGTTTAAATACAATTTTTTTGGTAAAAATTAATATCTAATGAAAAAACAATTTCTACTAATCTTAATATTACTGATTTCTTTTACTTCAATTAATACCATTAAAGCTCAGTCAATTAGCAAAGAAATAATAGATCAATTTTTTTTAATTTATGAGCAGGAACCTCAAAAAAGCAGTTGATTATATTTTTAGTACAAATAAGTGGATAAGTGAAGAAAGTCAAGAGGGTATTGATAATGTAAAAGATAAACTTGAAAATTTTCTAGGGCTTGTAGGAGAGTATTATGGTTATGATTTGATTACCAAAAAAAATGTTGGCGAAAACTATGAACTATGGAGTTACATAATTAAGTATGATAGACAGCCTCTCAGGTTTACATTTGTATTGTATAGACCAAAAGATAAGTGGCAATTACAAAACTTCCAGTTCGACGACAACTTAGGAGATGAATTAAAAGATGCTGGGAAAATTTATAATTTAAATTAATTTCTTTCCAATTAACCTTAGTCCATTGGTTAATAAAAAATTTGAAAATCCTCTTTAAGTCATTTCAATTATTTCTAAATGTGGGTTCTATTATTATTTGTTCTTGAAGCGATATTATTATTTATACCAGTTGAGGTATATTTATTTTGTGGTGGTTGGATGTTTTTATTCTCTTTTGTATTAAATGGGTTTTGTTTACATAAAATAAATAAACATTATTTTACGAAAATAGATTTGACATTTTTTGTCAATAGGATTAAGCTATTTATGTCATTATAGCTATATATCTAGAATGAGAAACTTATTTGAAACTCAACAAAAAATGACAATAGCAAGAATTGTGGGATATGATTTCGATTGTCACAGAGGTAGAGGTGGGTGTACGGAATATATTTATTATAAATATGTTGTCTATGGTAAGGAATATACGCAAAAGGACATTGTTGATTCGGAAGTTTCTTACCTGTTTTTAACAGGTAAAAGAATCGAAATTGATTATATTGAGAACCGTGAGATAATTTCAAGAATAAGCAAAAACGCTGTTCAGAAATTAAGAAAGGAGTATAAGGATCTTTTAGAAAAAAAAGAAAAAAAGGATGTTATAGATTTCCATCCTTACCTTTTAAAGGTGCTTGAAAAAAAATAATAAATAAAATTGAATCAATCTAAATTACCTCAAACATTAAAAAGTATCGCTTTTTCTGCTTCAAATTCATGGATGTTAGCATCAATTATTATATATCCAATTTGAGAAAAGGGTAAAAAAAAGCCTTTCAGACGCTTCTGAAAGGCTAATAGTGATCCTGCCAGGACTCGAACCTGGAACCTACTGCTTAGAAGGCAGTTGCTCTATCCAGTTGAGCTACAAGACCTACACTTACTTAAAGTAGTCGGGGTGGCAGGATTCGAACCTGCGACCCCCTGGTCCCAAACCAGGTGCGCTAACCGGACTGCGCTACACCCCGTATTTAATTAATTTCTTTATATTTTAATTAGAGAAAATAATAAACCCGATAAAAACATTATCGGGTTTATCTTGAGTTATTCGCCATAACTGTAATTAGTGATCCCGCCAGGACTCGAACCTGGAACCTACTGCTTAGAAGGCAGTTGCTCTATCCAGTTGAGCTACGAGACCCACACTTAAAGTAGTCGGGGTGGCAGGATTCGAACCTGCGACCCCCTGGTCCCAAACCAGGTGCGCTAACCGGACTGCGCTACACCCCGTACCTATATATTTTGAGCGGAGAGTGTGGGATTCGAACCCACGCATCGATTTCTCGATGACGGTTTAGCAAACCGCTCCTTTAACCACTCAGGCAACTCTCCGTGCCTTGCTTGGCAAAACGTGATGCAAAAGAAGGAAATAGGATTTTAATATACAAGTATTGGATAAAATAAATTTGAACTTTTTTTCCAAGCGTGCGTTGCTCGTCTTCTAGCGTATATTTTTCTGCAAAATTTAAATAAAGAATGTTCCTTTATAAGCTTCTTATTGGCTTTTGTATAATTTTGGCTTATAATTAAATCGATTTTTTATAGATATTTTTGAATGGAACTTACTTTTTTTAGAGAACTAGGTGTTTTTGAAATTGCTTTTATAGCTTTTTTTATCTTGCTATATGTTCTTTACATCTCAAGAACAATTAGAATTGCTAAACAAGTAAAGAGCAATTACGATCAGGTAATCATCAAGCTTTTAATAAGATCATTTTATTTTGCTTTAATGATCGTTGCCTTATTAGGACCATCATTTGGCTCTGCTCGTAAAGAAGTTAAATCACAAGGGAAGGATATTTACTTTCTGGTTGATCTTTCTCGATCTATGGACGCTGACGACATACAGCCCAGCAGATTGGAAAGAACTAAGTTTGAGCTTAAAAATCTTGTCGAAAAATTTTCAAGTGACAGATTGGGTTTAATTATATTTTCATCTGAAGCCTTTTTGCAATGTCCGCTAACTTTTGATAGGAGTGCACTATTACTGTTTATAGAGACGCTAAATACCGGTTTATTGTCAAACACTGGTACTGAGTTTTCACCAGCGATAGAAATGGCGATTGACAAACATAAAAATGCTGAAGAAAATGTTTCCGGACAGCAGCAATCTAAAATAATTGTTTTAATTAGTGATGGAGAAGATTTTGGTACAAACGCATCAGAAATTGCTGAGGAACTGAAAGATGAAGGTATCCGTTTGTTTACCGTAGGTGTAGGAACGCAGGAAGGAAGCAAAATTCCGCAAGGTTATCGTTTTCAGCGAAGTGATAGTGGTACTGAGGTGATTACTAAACTTAAGCCTGAAAGTTTACAAGAGATTGCTGAAATAACTGGTGGTTCTTATTTTGAGATTAATGATAAGGTAAATGAAATTCCTCAGTTAATTAGAGAAATTGAAAATATTGAAGGAGAGCTGAGAAGTACCAAAGAAATTGATGCGGCTGCCAACAGATATTTCTTATTTTTACTGGCAGCTTTTGTATTATTAATCATTGATGTTATTATTTCTGTAAAAGTAATTCGAATCTAAATGCTAACTAAACTTTTCTTTTCCACATTCTTGAGTGTTTTACTACTGGTAATTGATCCGGGAGATATTGCTACGGTAAATAAGTATAAAAAGAATGCTCAGGAAGCATATGAAAATAACGATTATAAAGCTGCTGCTGAGTCATATCAATATTTGGTTGATTCAATGGGAGTGATGGAATCTGAGGTTTTGCTAAATCTTGCACATTGTTATTTTCAAACAGATGATCAAACAAAAGCATCGCAATATTACAAAAGCTTAGCCGATAGTAAAGACCCACAAGTAAAATCAGTCGCTTTACAGCAATTGGGGGTGATAAATGCCAACAAAAAAGATTACCAAAAAGCGCTAGAGGATTTTAAAGATGCTTTAAAAGCTAATCCTAGAAACGAAGATGCTAGATACGATTATGAGCTTGTAAAAAGAAAACTAGAGGAAGAAAAAAAGAAAGAAGAAGAAGAGAAGAAAGACGATAAAAAGGAAGATCAGCAAAAGAAAAAAGAAGAGGAGGAGCAGGAAAAGAAAAAAGAAGAGGAGCAAGATAAAGAAGACCAACAGTCTGATCAAGATCAAGAAAGCGAGCAAAAGCAAGATCAGGAAAATAAAAATAAAGAAGAGCAAGACGAAGAAAAGAAACAGGAGGAACAGCAAGAACAAGAAAAATCTGAAGAAGAAAAGAAAAAGCAACAGCAGCAGCAGCAACAGCTCGAAAACCCAGAGATTAATAGAGCAAGAGCAGAGCAGATTTTGAAATCAATGGAAGAGCAAGAAAAACAATATTTCCAACAATTGAAAAAGAAAGCACAAAAGAAAAAAGAAACTGGTCCAGACTGGTAGAATACTGTAGATATATGCAAACAGCCCGATTTGATTATTTCAAATCGGGCTGTTTTAGTTTATGAGACTAGAATTTATTTTTATTCAGATTTTAGCGCTTTTACAGGATTTTCAAAGGCTGCTTTAATCGATTGAAAACTTACAGTGGCTAAAGCTGCCAAACAAGCTAAAATGATGGTTATGATAAATACATCAATTCCAATGTTAATTCTGTAAGGAAAATCAGTTAACCAACTATTCATTAAAAACCACGAAATTGGAGCAGAAATAAAGAAAGCTACAATTAACAACTTTAAAAAAGAACTGCTAAATAAGAACACAATACTACTATTAGACGCGCCAAGGACTTTTCTTACACCAATCTCTTTCTTTCTCTGACTAACCATAAATGAACTTAAGCCTAAAAGACCAAGACAGCCAATAAAAACTGCTATTCCTGCAAAAATTTGAGAGATGTTAAATATCCTTTCTTCATTTTTATAAAACTCATTAATTTTATCATCCAGAAAATGATATTCGAAGATGTATCCCGGATAGATTTCATTCCAAATATTTTCTATATTTCTGATAGAACTATTTAAGTTTCCACCAGAAAATTTAATTCCTGCATTGTAATAAAACTGAGGGAATTTTAAGAATAAAACAGGTTGTATTTGATGGTGTAAAGACTTTGTATGGAAGTCTTTTGTAACTCCAATTATCTCTGCTTTTATGCTGTTAATGCCAGTCAATAATTCTTTTCCAACGGCATCTTCTGGATTTGTAAAGCCAATTTTTTTAGCGAGTGTTTCATTCACAACAAACTTATAATCAGCACTTTCATCATCGGCCTTTGTAAACCACTTACCAGCAGCTAAAGTTAGTCCATAAGTATCTTTATAGCGATAATCGCAAAGCTTAAGAGAAACATCATATTCCAAATTTTCATCTACTTCAGGAAAACTAAAGCTAGTAGAGATGCTATTTTCAGAAGACGGTGCACCCAAGCCGAAAGAGATATTTTCTACATTATTTAATTCACTTACCTGATTAAAAAAACGCTCACTCTTTAGTGAATCAGTCTCAGGAATATAAAAATCTACAATCGCATCTTTTTCGAAACCAAGAGGCTTATCGTGAAAAAATGAAAGTTGCCTAGAAACTACAATCGCTCCAATAATTAAGGCTTGTGCTATTCCAAATTGAAAAATTACTAGACTTTTTCTAAACAGCACAGAAGACTTACTCATCGAATTAATCTTGGTTTTAAGCGCTTTTGCAGGCTGATAGGATGACAAAACAATTGCCGGATAAATTCCAGAAAGAATACTTACAACTAAAAGTAAAATACCTAAAAAAATGAGGAGGTTTAAATTATTAGTCAAATTTAAAGTCAATGAGCTTTCAAATGATTGATTGAAGAATGGAAGAATTCTTTCTACAGTGGCTAAAGCCAATAAAAGGGAAATAAGTGTAATTAAAAAAGACTCACCTAAATGTTGCCCGATCAGTTCTTTTCTTCCTGCGCCGAGTACTTTTCTAATACCTACTTCTCTTGATCTTTTAATGCCTAAAGCAGTAGCTAGATTTATAAAATTGATGCAAGCAATGCTTATAATAAACAAAGCTATAAAAGCGAGAGTATAAATGTTTTTGATGTTAGATGTAGAAGAGATATTGCCATTTGCAAAATCCATATTGAAGTGAATGTCACTTAGAGGTTGAAGAAATAGTGTTTTGGTATGGCTGCTATTTTCGCCATCACTCATGTATTTTTTTACTACACCTTTAAGCTGTTCATTGATTGCTTCAACTCTGTTTTTAGGAATGTTTATGTAAGTGAACCCACTAATTGATACTCCGAACTCATCCAAATCGAAACCACCAATAAAATCCGAAGTTAATGTGGGATAAGACACCAACATACTATATTGCAAGTGAGATAATTCTGGAACGTTTTTAATAATCCCCTTTACCTCACAATCTAATAAATTCCCTAACTTGAGCTGCTTACCAATTGGATTTTGCGCTCCAAAATATTTTTTGGCAGTTTCTTCAGTGAGAAAGATAGTGCCAGGTTGCTCCATTGCCGTTTTATAATTTCCTTCTAAAACATTGCTTTCTATGCCTCCACCAAAATCAAGCACATCATAAAATGCTGTGTCAGTAAAAATGATATTATGCTCTTCAATGAGGTCTTTATTATCAATTTTTACAATGTTTTCGTCTTCGAAATGTAATCGAGTTATGTGATTAATTTCTTGTATTTCCGCTTCAATAGCATCTTTTAAAGGGTAGCTACTAACCGGAGAAAAATCTTTACCCGAAGCATTAGAAGAGGTTGAAACCACTCGATAAATATCTGAATAATGCTGATGCACCTTATCGAAATGAAAATCCCTGTTTATAATTAGGAAAATGATAATACAAACAGCGACACCAAGTGTAAGGCCAAAGACATTGATAAGTGTGTAAGATTTGTTTCTGAGTAAATGTCTAAAAGAAATTTTCAGGTAGTTTCTAAGCATCTTTATTTTCTTTATGTTAATTGTATCATACCAGTTCAATTTGGGTACCAGTTGTTAAAATGCTGATATTAAGGCATTTATGATTGAGTGTTTTTCTGGGGTGTATCGTTTTCGTTACAATTGCTGTTCATTCGTGATACAATTTAAAAATAAAAGCTTTCTGAAATGTTGGTTCAATTTCAGAAAGCTTCCTTGAAAATAGTTGAATATACAAGCTATTCTTGATAGACTCTTACATAATCAATTTCCATAATTCCTTCTTTAAAATCTGTTGAAACAGTTCCTCCTAAAGTACCACCAATAGCAATGTTTAAAATAATGAAACAATCTTTGTTAAATGGCCAGTGATCTACGCCTTTTGAAGCTGGATTGTAAGTGTAATAATTAACACTATCGACAGATATAGTTAAATTGTCTTCTGTCCATTCAAGACCATAAACATGAAACTCCGAGGTTACATTTTCAATAGTGGTAGCCTTGTAATTTTGTGTGGCACCAAAACTAGAGTTGGTATGTATCGCCGTACTTACTGTGCCTTCATTGTTACCAACGTGTTCCATTATGTCAATTTCACCACATTCTGGCCAGCCAACAGATTCTATATTGGCACCTAACATCCATATAGCAGGCCACGTACCTCCACCTTTTGGTAGTTTTGCTCTTACTTCAACTTTGCCATAGGAAAATTCAAATTTGTCTTTTGTAAGCAATCTGGCAGATGTAAATGCACTGCCTTCGTAACTTTCACTTTTAGCAATAATCTTTAATACACCATCTTCAACTTTTACATTTTCTTCTCGGCTAGTATAGTATTGATCTTCGTTATTTCCCCAACCATCGGAACCAGTGCCAATGTCGTAATCCCAATTTTCATCATTAGGGGCACCATCATTTTCAAATTCATCAGACCAGACTAAAGCATAACCTGCTTCAATATTGGTTTCTACAGAAACATCTAACTTTTCAGTAATAAAATGATCGTCAGCATAGTAGATGTAAACTTTTGCAGAGTAATCTCCACTTTTGGCATAAGTATATTCAAAAATTCCGCTTTCAGATTCTACACCGATTTCGCTTTGTGAAGCACCCGGAAAAAATACGTAATAAGTAGCATTATCTGCACTGATATTAAATACTACTTTGCCGGATTTATCTTCGCTTATGTCGGCTGTAAACTGAATGTTTGTAGGGGGCTCAATTTCTTTTTCATCTTCTGAACATTCATTCAAAAAGAGTAGAGCTAATAATAGGTTAATTAAAATCATCTTTTTCATTTTCGTAATAGTGTCTTGTATTAGGCGAAAATAGGAAAAAAAGATTTTAGGTGCTTTTAAGAAATTTCTTTACCTCCAAACTCATGTATTTCGTCAGGGATGTTAATAAAAATATCTTTCTGTAAACTGTATTTGTCCAAACTTGCCAATAATTTTTCCTGATCTTGTGCTGAAATTTTCAAAAAACAAATTTGCATATAGTCTACTAAGTCAGAAAAGCCTTCGATATATTTCTGATTGTAATATATTGTAAGGTACTGGTCTAATGCTTCTTTATAAAAACCTTTGCGGTAATTGCTATTACCCATCATTTTATAGATTTCTGCTTTGGCAATTAATTCTTCTTTGTAAGACCTGTAAATAGTATCATAAACAGTTGAGTTTACTTTTGGGATGAGGTTGTTAAACTCATATAACCTAATGGTTACAGACCTGCTTGTATTTCCAAAAAAAGAGCTAGAAGATGTAAAACCTATGTAGAGAGTGACGAAAAGCATGGTGAGAACCACAATGTTTCTAACAAATGTGACGGTTTTGGGCTCTCTATAAAGATTTTTCTCTGCCTGTCTTCTTTTGTAAAACTGTATTTTTCGATATAAGTATGATTTCTGATATTGTATTTTAGCAGCCTCTTGTGGGTTGTCGTAATAATACCTTTTACTTGAATTAGAAAGTGTTCTGTATGCTTCGTTTACCGCTTTAAATTTTTCTTCAGCATGTTTGTTCCCATCATTTTTATCTGGATGATATTTTACAGCGAGTTTTCTGTATGCTCTTTTAATTTCCTCACTAGAGGCATTTCGGGGTATTTCTAAAATTTGGTAGTAATCTTTCATTAAAAAAAAGGGTGAAGAAGATGAAAATAGCTGATACTTATTATATAAAAAAAATCTAGAAAAATAAGTGCGCAGTAACGCATTTTTTTAATTTATCAGAGCAAATAGTTTGCAATTTGACCATTTGCATAAATCTTTTTGGATTGTATATGATTATCTTTGAAATTCACGGTCAATAAAAATCTAAACATATATTTATCAGACAAATGACGATAAAAAATTTAATTACAACATCATTTTTACTATTTGTTGGTAATATCCTGCTTGCACAAACTGCACGCTGGCAACAAAGAGTAGAATATACAATGGAAATAGACATGGATGTTAACACCAATCAGTTACAAGGTGTGCAAAAACTTGTTTATTTTAATAACTCGCCAGATACGCTCAAAAATGTTTACTACCACTTGTTTTTCAATGCTTTTCAGCCGGGTAGTATGATGGATGTTCGCTCAAGAACGATTGAAGACCCAGATGGCAGAGTGAGAGACAGAATTTTACATTTAAGTGATAGTGAGATTGGTTACCAGAAAATTAAATCTTTAAAAATTGGTGGTACAGACCAAGACTTTGAAGTGAGTGGAACCATACTAGAAGTTACTCTTGCCGAGCCAATTTTACCAGGAGCAAAAACTGAGATTAAAATGGAGTTTGAAGCTCAGGTACCTTTACAAATTCGTCGTTCTGGTAGAGATAACAGAGAAGGTATAGAATATACCATGACTCAGTGGTTCCCTAAAATGGCTGAATACGATTTTGAAGGTTGGCATGCAAACCCATATATCGGTAGAGAGTTTCATGGTGTTTGGGGAGATTTTGATGTAAAAATCAATATTGACGAAAATTATGTAGTAGCAGGTAGTGGATTTGTACAAAACGAAAAAGAAGTTGGACATGGCTACAATGGAGACAAAGCAGGTAAAGGGAAAAATGGTAAAATTAACTGGCACTTTTTAGCAGAAAACGTGCACGATTTTGCTTGGGCTGCTGACCCTGATTATGTACATACAATCAAGCAAGTGCCAAATGGTCCTGAATTACACTTCTTCTACCAAGCAGATACTTTAGCAGAAAACTGGGAAAAACTTCCAGATTATACTGTTCAATTATTCCAAATTGCAAGTGAGAAATACGGAAGATATCCTTATGGAAAATACTCAGTAATACAAGGTGGTGATGGAGGTATGGAGTACGCTCAGCTTACCATGATTACCGGACACCGTTCTTTAAGAAGTTTAGTAGGAGTAACCATTCACGAAGCAATGCATAGCTGGTATCAGCATGTATTAGGTTTTAACGAAACCAAATATTCTTGGATGGACGAAGGTTTTACAAGTTTTGCATCAAGTGAAATCAGCAACATCATATTTGATGAGAAAAGCTACAACCCACATATGGGTGCTTATAATGGTTATGTTTCTTTGGTAAGAAGCGAAACACAAGAGCCTTTAACTACGCACTCAGATTTTTATGCTAGAAACAGAACTTATGGCATTAGTGCTTATTCAAAAGGAGAGTTATTCTTAATGCAACTACAATACATTGTTGGTAAAGAAACTTTCGACAAAGCGCTACTAAGATTTTTCTACGAATGGCAATTCAAACATCCAAATGGAATGGATATTATCAGAACATTTGAGAAAGAGTCTGGCTTACAGTTAAAGTGGTTCTTAGAGCAATGGATTGGTACTGTAAACTCTATCGATTACAGCGTAAAATCTGTTACGCCAACTGCTGATGGAAAAACAAAAGTAATTCTTGAAAGAATCGGGAATATGCCAATGCCTTTAGATGTTTTGGTAAGCTTCGAAAATGGTCAGTTTGAAAACCATTACATTCCATTAAGAATTATGCGTGGAGGTAAGACAGAAGATATGCCATCAGTAAGAAAGGTACAAGAAGAAGATTGGCCTTGGACATTCCCAGAATATTCTTTCATTATCAATCAACCAATTGAGAGAGTGAAGAATATAGAAATCGACCCAACATTTAGAATGGTTGATACTGAAAGAGACAATAACGTTTGGCCGATAAATAACCCGATAATATTCGGTGAAAGCCCAAGCGGAAAATAAGAGATTTAAATTTGAAAGAAAGACCTGTTAAAGCAGGTCTTTTTTATTTTTTCTCATTTTTTAATCCTTCGAAACTGATGGAAATACTTTTTGAAACTGCACGAATGAAAGTGAGACAACTGGAGTTGAGCGATTTACCAGCTTTCCACGAAATGCAGCATAATCCAGCAGTGATGAAGTATGTGGGAAATAAAACTTTCTCTTTGGAAGAGAATAAAGACGATCTTCAAAGAGTCATCAACTACTATTCAGTTCCAGAAAACCAGTTTTGGGTTTGGGCAATAGTTTCTAAAGATACGCAAGAGTTTTTAGGTACATGTGCACTGGTAGGCGAAGAGGCAAATACATTTGAAATTGGTTATCGATTTTTACAAAAACATTGGGGTAATGGTTACGGTCTAGAAATTCTCAATGGCTTAATAAATTTTGCTTTCGAAAACCTTAAGATCGAAAAACTGGTTGCTTATGTAGATGTGAATAATAAAGCATCGGTTAAAATTTTGAATGAGTCACCCTTGGTCTTCCAGAAAGAATTTTACAACCAACAAGAATCCTGTTTTGACAGGTTTTATTTGTTAAAATCAACAGATTTTTTTAGCTAGTAATTGTGCTGAATTTTTATTTCAGTACAACCAATTATTTCAGAAATAATAGACAAATACTATAAACACAATACATTTTTTAATTATGGAATACAGAAAAATTGGCAACACAGATATCGAAATCTCAGCAATAGCATTTGGTGCATGGGCAATTGGTGGATGGATGTGGGGAGGAAATGATAAGAAAGATTCCATCGCAGCAATCAATCAGTCATTAGACCTTGGTATTACTACCATAGATACAGCTCCAATTTACGGAATGGGTACTAGTGAAGATATTGTAGGTGAGGCTTTAGAAGGTAAAAGAGACAAGGTGAAAATCCTTACAAAATATGGAATGCGTTGGGATGACAACAAAGGAGATTTTGCTTTCGACTCTCAAATGAATGATGGTACTCCGGTAAAAATCTATAAATACGCTGGTAAAGAAAGTGTAATTAAAGAATGCGAAGACAGTCTAAAAAGATTGAAAACCGATTACATAGACTTATACCAAATCCACTGGAACGATTCTACAACACCGATCCATGAAACAATGGAAGCCGTAGCAAAGCTTAAGCAAGATGGAAAAATTCTAGCTGCCGGCGTTTGTAATTATACGGCAAAGTGGGTTGCAGAAGCAGATGAAGTACTTGAGATTGTTTCTAACCAAGTGCCATATAGCATGGTGTTGAGAGATATTGAAAAAGAAGTAGTACCTCAAGTGCTAGAAAAAAACAAATCAATCTTGGCGTACAGCCCATTGCAAAGAGGTTTATTAACTGGAAAAATAACTCCGGGTTATAAATTTGGCGAAGGTGACCACAGAGCAGGAAGTTCTTATTTTAAAGATGAAAATGTAGTAAAAGTAAATGCATTTTTAGATAAGATTAAGCCAATCGCTGATGATAAAGGACTTACGTTGGCTCAGTTAGTAATCCGTTGGACAATTGATCAACCGGGAGTTACTTGTGCTTTAGTTGGTGCCAGAAATGAAAAGCAAGTAAAAGAAAATGCAGCGGCCGCCGAAGCAAGTATTTCTGAAGAAGAAATGAATATAATTAATACAGAATTAGCAGCACTTAAATTAGATGTATAATTGATCGGGGAAAAGAAAAGCAAGGCTAGAAAGATTATTTTAAGCAGAAAAGGTTTTGATACTTCTACAGGTGGTATTTCCAGTTGGATTTATCAAAACAAAAGCTTTTCCATTCCTATTCCTGAAGCTGGTTCGGGTATTTTTTACAATCAACTTCAGTTTAATAATCAATTTAATTACTTAGATGTAATGCGAGATTTGGGCTTAAAGTTTTATTCTGAAGCGCATCTCGACCCAGATATAAATAAGGGTTTGTTGCAAAACAGACCGCAAAATTGGAGAGCAGCTTTCGGTCAACACGGAGCTGCTCTTTCTCATTTATTAAATTCTCCTTTTGCTGTTGGTATAGGTGATCTGTTTTTGTTCTTTGGTTGGTTCAAAGAAATTACGCTTAAGAATGGTCGCTTCACTTATATCAAAAATGCACCAGAAGTACATTTGCTTTACGGTTGGTTAGAAATTGGCGAGATTTTGCCATTGCCAAATAGCAATTGTCCAGATTATTTAGCTTCTCACCCGCATCAAGTTTTTGTAAAAGAATATTGTCGAGGTGCGAATTGTATATTTGTGGCTGCGGAACAGTCTTCTTGGTTTCAAAATCAGTCAGGTAATTTCTTACCGGGTGCTGGTAATTTTATTTATCATTCAGATTTAGTTTTAAGCCATTTAGACGGTACTCCATATAAGCGTTCATTATGGGAGCTGCCCAAATGCTTTTTTAGAAATGATAAATGTATTTTGAGTTATCATGAAACTAGAGATGGAATTACTAAGCGTGGGTTGAAGGATAAAAAATTATTACAATCGGTAGCAAGAGGACAAGAATTTATAGCTCCTGCCAATGCATCAATAACTAAATGGGTTAATTCTTTATCAAAATACATAGACTATGAAACAACCTGATGACAATTCGAGATTAGCAGCAAGAAATAAACCTGTTGATAGAAATCCAGTGCTATATCAAACTTGGGATCATCTGTTATTTTTACATTGGGAAGTTCCTGCTGATGTAATCCAAAAAACTTTGCCCAAAGGTTTATATGTAGATACTTATGAAGGGAAAGCATATTTGGGTTTGGTACCTTTCTACATGAAAAACATCCGTCCGGTATTTTTACCACCAGTGCCCGGTATTTCTAACTTTTTAGAAACCAATGTGAGGACTTATGTATATGATGAAAATGGCATTCCCGGTGTTTGGTTTTACTCTTTAGATGCCAATCAAAGTCTAGCCGTTTGGATCGCCAGAACCTTTTACAAATTGCCATACCATAGAGCAAAGATGAAAGCTATTCTGGATGAGGTAGGGGGAAAAGTAATGTATGAAACTCAAAGAAGAAGAACTTTAAACCCATCAGTTTTTGAATATCTCACAGGGAAAGATGTAAAAGAAGCTACTCCTGGCACGTTGGAATTTTTCCTATTGGAACGGTATATTTTGTTTTCGTGGAATGAGGCAAAAAAGAAATTAATGAAAGGGCAAGTAATTCACAAGCCTTATCAATTTAGAGAGACAAAAGCAAATAAATGGGACGATGCTTTGCTCGGTTTAAATCAGTTTGAACTACCCAATAGAAAACCCGAATTAATACATTATGCTCCCGGTGTTAATGTAGATGTTTATGCTATTGAGCCGGCCTAACTGCTTAATTTCCATGTTTTTGTAAATTAATCTGTATAATACCAATATATGTTTAACAAGCTGGTTAGAAGCTGTGGATACACAAGCTATTATTACCAAAAACCAGTGCTAAATGGAAGCAGAATTTCATTCTCAAAACATTACAAAAAATGAGTGGCAGCAAGAATTAAAAAAGACTGCATTTAAGTACCATCAAGTAGGAGCATGGGTGGCAGTAGTTTTTAATTTATTATTCTCATTAAATGATTTTCTTAATGTAAGAGAACATTGGTTTATTTTTTTTGTAGTTCGACTTTCCGTTTCACTAACCAGTTTTTTGGTCTTATCATTTAGAAAGAAATTTAATATTTCTAATGAGTTACTCATCTTTGTTCCCTTCTTTCTCATCTCAGCTCAAAATGCATTTATGTGGAGCTACATGGATGTTACTCATTTTTTCATGCATACCTTGGCTTACATAGCCTTATTTATTGGTGCAGGAATGCTAATACTTTGGGAAATGAAGTATTCTATTTTGGTAGTGGTGTTATCGATAGTAGCTAATGTTATCTTCCTTAGTAGTTTTAGTAAGCTTTCTTTTGAAGAAATAATGCTCAATGGTGGTTTACTTACTACAGTAGTTAGTTTTTTTACTATTATTCTAATTCAAACCAGATACAATCTCAATAAAAAAGAGATTATTTCGAGACTGGCACTTCATAGGTCAAATCAGATACTGAACAGGCAAAAATTAATTATTCAAGACAAAACAGATAAGATTGAAAGCAGCATAAGATATGCCAAAAGAATACAAGAAGCGATGTTGCCAACTCAAGAAATTTTGGATGAAGTAACTCCTGAAAACTTTATTTACTATGAGGCTAAAGATATCGTAAGTGGCGATTTTTACTGGTTTGGCCAACAAAGTAGAAAGTTAATTGTAGCCGCTGTAGATTGTACTGGACATGGTGTACCTGGTGGTTTTATGAGTATGATTGGTAATACGCTACTTAATAAGTTGATTTTAGAGAATAAAATTATAAAACCTGCTGATATTCTATTTGAACTTAGGAGTGAAGTGATAAAAACATTGGATTCTAGCGATCAAAAAGATGGAATGGATATTTCTCTATGTGCAATTGATATTCAATATATGAAGCTTGAATTTTCTGGTGCTCATAATTCACTTTATATAGTAAGAGACAATGAAATTTCTGAACTGAAAGCTAACCGAATGCCAATCGGTAAATATTTTAATACCGATAAAGTTCCTTTCTATAATCATGAATTCGATCTGCAAAAAGATGACATGTTATATATGTTTACTGATGGTTATGTAGATCAGTTTGGAAAAGAAACAGATAGAAAATTCACAAAAAAGCGATTAAAAGAATTGCTGGCTTCTATAGCCAAATTACCGATTGATGAACAGGAGAATTCTATAATCGAAACCATGGAGAACTGGAAAAAAGACTTAGATCAAATAGATGATATGCTTTTAATCGGTATTAGAATTTAGGCGTTTTATACTATTTTACAGGAAGATATTCTGTCAATTCTTTAAAAAATCAAAATTCATTATTTTTTTATCGAGAAAGCCTATTATAATTGCAGAGATTCATTAAACTAGAAACTTGGCATTCTTCGATACTAAAATAGAATTCCTAAAAGGTGTAGGACCTCAAAAAGCTGATTTACTCAAAACAGAGTTGAGTATTTTTACTTTTGGAGATCTAATTCAGCACTTCCCATTCAGACATGAAGACCGCACAAAATTTTATAGCATCAGCGAGATTCATGAAAATCTTCCTTATGTACAATTAAAAGGCCGTATTGTAAATGTGAGTACAGTCGGTGAAAGGAGGAAAAAAAGATTGGTTGCTCGTTTCGATGATGGTTCTGGTGCAGTAGATTTAGTTTGGTTTCAGGGCATTCCATGGATATCGAAGAAGTTAAAACCCGGTTACGAATACATTGCTTTTGGCAAACCACAAAGGTTTGGCCGAACCATGAGCATTAGTCATCCTGAGTTAGAAGAGGTAACAATCGAAACCGAACAAAAGGGTGGCTTAGAACCTGTTTACAGCACAACTGAAAAGCTTAAAAACAAGTTTCTGGATTCTAGAGGCATTTCTAAGCTGATTAAAAACTTGCTTCCTGAAGCAGTAAAACACATCACAGAATCACTTCCAGAAGAAATTATTAGTAGATATGGTTTTATAGCCAGAGATCAAGCCATCAATAATCTACATTATCCTTCAGATGCAAAAATTCTTGCTCGAGCTGTAGCTAGATTAAAGTTTGAAGAGCTTTTTTTAATTCAACTGCAACTGCTTTCGCTCAAATTATTAAGAGTTGAAAAGTTTAGAGGACAGGTTTTCGATAAAGTACCCACACTTACAGATTTCTATAAAAACCATCTTCCATTTGATCTCACAAATGCGCAGAAGAGAGTAGTAAAAGAGATTTACAGCGATTTTAAATCTGGCAAACAAATGAATCGCCTTTTGCAAGGTGATGTGGGAAGTGGTAAAACCATTGTCGCATTTATTTGTATGCTAATTGCCATCGATAATGATGCACAAGCATGCTTAATGGCACCTACAGAAATTCTTGCAGATCAGCATTACAATGGCTTAAAAGAATTTGCAGATAAATTGGGGATTACCATTGCGAAACTAACTGGTTCCTCAAAAAAATCTGAGCGAAAGGTAATTCACGAAGATTTGCTCAGCGGAAATCTAAAAATAATTGTAGGGACACATGCACTTATCGAAGATACGGTTGATTTTAAAAACCTAGGACTTTGTATAATTGACGAGCAACACCGATTCGGAGTAGCTCAGCGAGCTAAACTTTGGCAAAAACAAAGCGAAGCTTTTCCGCATATTTTGGTGATGACAGCCACACCAATACCCCGAACTTTGGCAATGACATTATATGGAGATTTAGATGTTTCTCAAATTGATGAATTACCAGCCGGAAGAAAGCCCATACAAACCTCTCACTTGTTTGATAGTAATCGTTTAAGATTATTTGGTTTTATAAAAGAGCAAATTGAGCAAGGCAGACAGACATATATAGTTTATCCTTTAATTGAGGAGTCTGAAAAACTGGATTACAAAAATTTGGAAGATGGTTACGAAAGTGTTTGTCGAGCTTTTCCAGATTTTCATATTTCCATTGTGCATGGTAAAATGAAAGCGGCTGATAAAGACTTTGAAATGCAGCGCTTTGTAAAAGGAGAAACCCAAATTATGGTTGCAACTACAGTTATTGAGGTAGGAGTAAATGTGCCAAATGCGACTGTAATGGTAATAGAAAATGCCGAAAAATTTGGCTTAGCACAATTGCACCAGCTTAGAGGGAGAGTAGGGCGAGGAGGCGAGCAATCTTACTGTATTTTAATGACTAGTTATAAACTTAGTAAAGAGGGGAAAATCAGAATTAAAACCATGACCGATACAAATAATGGTTTTGAAATAGCTGATGTTGATTTAAAACTAAGAGGACCTGGTGATATAAGTGGCACACAACAGAGTGGAGTGGTAAACTTAAAATTTGCAGATATTGCCAGAGACGGTAAGGTTATTAAAGAAGCAAGGGCCCTTGCCAGAGAAATTCTGGAAGAAGACCCTACTTTAAGTTCTGATAAAAACAGTCTGCTAAAAGTACAGTTAGATAAAATCAATAAAGCACCTACAAACTGGAGTAGAATAAGTTGATTTATTCCTCTTCTTCTTCGTCCAATTCAGCTTCTGTTTTAAATTTTTGCTGACTGTTTTTGATTGATTTGTTTAATAGATTGATGTCTGCCAAAAAATCATCTGGATAAGGAGAGCTTTTGTCCTCTTCAGTTAGATTTTGTTTCTCTGCTTCTATCGCATTAATATCGTAATCTTCTACATCTTTTTGTGGACCAGCAAGTCTGTCTTCTCTTTCTAGAGATTCCCAGTCTAATTCGTCGTGTTTTTTATTTTCTTCTTTGCTCATAACTTCTAATTTAAAATTAAAAAAGCTGAATTATTTCGTGATATCTACCAACAGATTTTACCGCAAAGTTAACTTTTTAGTAATTATAGTGAGTTAATCTGAAAATCATTTTTGCTGTATAGTAGCATGGTAAACAAATTTTATATTTTTGCGCCTTTATATATTAAAGAATATTAAAATAAACTAAATGAAGTCTCCTGAATCGCTAAAGAGTGTAGCCGAATTTCATAAAACATTTAAACACCCAATTGAAGCAGAACCAGTTATTCCAGCACCCGAGCGTTGTGCTTTAAGAGTTTCTTTAATTGCCGAAGAATTAAAAGAGCTAGAGGAAGCTATTGCAAATAAAGATTTAGTAGAAGTGGCAGATGCACTTTGCGACATTCAATATGTACTCTCTGGAGCTGTACTAGAATTTGGTCTAGGAGATAAATTCAAAGAGTTGTTTGATGAAGTACAGCGTTCAAATATGTCTAAGGCTTGTAAAACCGAAGAAGAAGCACAAAAAACAGTTGAGTATTACAAAAATGAAAGAGATACAGAATCTTATTACAAAGAAATAGATGGATTGTACTTAGTTTACAGAAAAGGTGATGACAAAACACTTAAATCTGTAAATTATTCTCCAGCAGACCTTAAGAAGATCCTTTAGTCTAGGATTTTCTTTAAATGATATCTATAATTTTTTAGTACAAAAGAATCTTTACTTATTAACATATTTTCAATTGTTAATGTAAGTGGTTTACTTACAATAAAAGCTCATTAATATTGTAAAATTAGTGAGAATATACTTTTGCGCTGTGCTATTTAATTCATCTATTATTTCGAAAACGCTATTACTATTGTGCATATACAATTATATGTGCGATAGTTATGCTTTTGCGAATGAAAACCTCCCAGAATTAAAGCTCAGTTATTTCGAAGACACATCTGAGGCAATAGATATTGACTCCTGCTTATCTAATGATATAAATTTTCAACCAATAGCTACAAACTCAGTAAATTTTGGAAAAAACTCATTCACTTATTGGATTAAAGCAGAATTAATATTTTCAGATTCAATTCAGAAGAAATACTTTTTGGAAATAGACTATCCAAGTATCGATTATATAGACTATTTCTATGAAAAAAATATTGAATGGCATAAGGTAGAAACAGGCTCTCTAAGACCTTATAATAATAGACTCTTACATTACGAAACCTTTATTTTTCCTGTAGAGAATAATGAGCTAAGAAAAACACTTTACTTTAAAGTGAAAACAGCTAATGCAATCATACTTCGATTTAATTTATTTGATCAGGAAGGCTTGATAAAGGAAGTAAAAAGTTATGAAATGTATTATGGTAGCTTTTTCGGTATTATATGCATAATTATAATTATAAACCTCATTATATTTTTCTTTCTCAAAGAGAGATCATTTATTATTTATGTCTTTTATGTTTCATTCAATTTATTGTTGAATGTATTTTTATCAGGACATATATCTGCATTAGTTTTAAGAAATGTTGGTGGATGGTACAACGTAGCATATTTACAAGTGCTTCTTTTTACAATTCTTTTTGGGTTATGGTTTGCCTATGAATTTTTGAAGTTAAACAACGAAAAGAAATTCCTTCAATTCGTCTATTTTCCTCTAGTTGGATTTACGGTTTTAGTAGGTTTTATAAGTTTCTATGTAGATTTTCTAATTATTAATTCGCTGCTTGAGTTTAATGCATTAGCTTTTATTCTATTTATGATGTTTGCTGCATTTATTAGGTATAGTAAGGGACATAGAGCAGCCAGATTTTACATAATTGGTTATTTGTTTTATTTCTTGTTTTTAATACCTGTCATATTAGAGAACTATCATTTATTCGAAAGAAGCTTTATTACTATCCACGGTGCTGAAATTGGTATATTACTAGAGTCAACTTTATTATCTATTGCATTAATTGACAGAAGTTGGTTTGAGAAAAAGAAAATTACCGATGAGAGAGGTATGATCTACGAAGAGAATTTAAAGCTTCAGCATCAATTACATTTTAAACTAGAAAAACAAGTACAAGAGCGTACAGAAGAATTGGCATTTACACTTCAAGAGCTAAACGCTAAAAATGAAGAGATTCTAAGTCAAAGAGATAATATAGAATCGCAAAAAGAAAGGCTTGTTAAACTGAATGATAATAAAGATAAATTCATTTCGATTTTAGCGCATGATGTAAGAGGGCCGATTAATTCGATGTTTGCTTTTACACAGTTGCTTGCAAATAATATTAATCTGTTATCTAGAGAAGAATTAGTAACATTAGGTAGAGATTTAGAAAAGCAAACCAAAAGTCTTTACAGTTTATTAGATAATTTATTGCAATGGGCTCGCTCTCAAATGGGAACGCTAGAGACTTATAAAGAAAAATTTATATTGAGAAATCAGATAAGTCTTAATATAAATCAGCTTGAAGGAATGGCGGCACCTAAAAATATTAGTATCATCAACAATTCAGAAAATGTATTCGTTTTTGGAGATAAAAATCTGTTTGATACTGTTATGAGGAATTTAATTTCTAATGCCATTAAGTTTTCAAATACAGAAAAAGAAATTTTTATAGATGCATCAGTTGAGCAAAATTTTGTGACTATTTCTGTAAAAGATGAGGGTTTAGGGTTTACAGAAGATATAAAAGATAAACTGTTTAGAATAGAAACAAAACATACTACTACTGGTACTAAAGGAGAAAAAGGTACGGGCTTAGGGCTTAAGCTATGCAAAGAGTTTGCAGAAGTAAATGGAGGTAAAATCTGGGCTGAAAGTGAGCTTTATAAAGGAACTGTTTTTTATTTTACAATCCCTCTTTTTAAAGAGAATAATAGCACTTCTCACTAATAAAAAAGATAATTCATATTTTTTCGCTGTAATTTTAAGCCATGGAAATATCTTTTTCACCACTATGGCTAAGTTTCAAGTTGGCTACAATTACAACATGCATTTTATTGGTTTTAGGGATATTTATAGTTTATTTAATCCACTTTAAATTAAAAGGTTATTGGTTAATATCTATAGTCAAATCACTGGTGAGTTTACCATTGGTTTTGCCTCCTACAGTTTTAGGTTATTACCTATTAGTAGCATTTAATCCAGACAGCTTACTAGGGAGTTTTTTTGAAGACTTTTTTAATATCCAGTTGGTATTTTCATTTGCTGGAATATTACTTGGTTCAGTAATTTTTAGCTTGCCTTTTATAGTAAATCCTATTTTATCTGCTGTAGAGAATTTACCTACCTATTACGAAGATGCTGCCTATACACTAGGCAAAACCCAATGGCAGACTTTTACAAAAGTAATGTTACCCAATATTAAATCTTCTGTAATTGTGGGTATCACTATGTCTTTTGCTCATACAATTGGCGAGTTTGGTGTAATTTTAATGATTGGTGGAAATATACCAGATGAGACTAGAGTCGCTTCCATAGCGATTTATAATGAGGTTGAAATGCTCAATTACGATTCTGCAAATGTTTATTCTATCATCTTACTCATTTTCTCATTATCTGTTTTATTCTTTGTAAACTTCTTTAATTCAAGAAAAAATAACATCAATCTGTAATTTTTCGCATACAACTGCTACTAATCGTGTATACTGATTAATTATAAACATGCTTCAGTTTAGTTTCAAGAAAAAACTACATCATCACAGCGGACAACTACAATTTAGACTATCTGCCAGTTTACCAGCAAACTCTGTTACTGCTATTATGGGTGGTTCTGGAGAAGGTAAGACTAGTTTATTAAAAATGTTTGCTGGCTTACTTAAACCAGACGATGGATATTTAAAGATAAATGATGCATGTTGGTACGATAGTGTTAAAAAAATCAATCTTGTTCCTCAAAAGAGAAGTATAGGTTTTTTGTTTCAAGAGTATGCTTTATTTCCGAACATGACAGTAAAAGAAAATCTGACTTTTGCATTGCGAAAAGAAGATAGAAATGCTGACATTGTGAACGAATTATTGGAAATAATAGATTTAAAAGCATTAGAAAATATAAAGCCAACGCATCTTTCTGGTGGGCAGCAGCAAAGAGTTGCTCTAGCCAGAGCGGTTATTAGAAAACCAGAGTTACTTTTACTAGACGAGCCTCTTTCTGCTTTAGATAACCAACTGCGAGATCGCTTACAACAAGACCTCAAGCTACTATTGGCTAAATATCCAACTACAGTATTAATTGTAACACATGATGCAGCTGAAGCTATTCGGTTAGCAGATCATATTATTATTGTAGATGAGGGTAAAATGAAGACTTTTGGCAAAATTAAAGATGTGTTGGGGACAAATATTGAGAAAAATGGTGGTATAGATGCTGAAGTCATAAGCATAGATTTGTCGCAAAATACTATGCAAATATTATTAGGAGATAGTCTATTTACTATAAATATCCCTTCAATAGATAGTCTGCCCGAAGAAGGAGATAGAATTAAAATTAATGCAGACAACTGGAAATTAAATTAAATCAAAATTATTTTAAAGTTTAAAAGAATGGAAGATCAAGCATCTATTAAGTCAGTTGGAGTAAAATACGGTCTTATACTAGGTATTTTTCTAATTGTATACGGTTTGTTACTACAAGTTTTAGATTTAGCTGCAGAACAATCATTAGGGTATTTATCATTTGTGTTTATGATAATAATGCTAGTGTTCGCTTACAAAGAATTTAAAGGCTTAAATAATGGATATATGAAACTCGGGCAAGGCATTGGCCTGGGTATGTTTGTTTTTTTAATCTCCACTATTTGTTCTAATATCTTTAGTTACTTCTATCTAAAATTTATTGATGATTCAATGCTTCAGTTGATTGTAGACAATGCAAGAGAGGAAATGTCTAGAAATCCTGATTTGACAGATGCTCAAATTGAGCAGGCATTGTCGATGACAGCGAGTTTCACTACTCCTGAGATGATTGTAGTAATCGGATTCTTTACAACAATGTTTTTTGGATTCCTTATTTCACTTATAATGTCATTAATTTTCAAAAAAGATAACCCTGATTACTATTAAAACCTAAAAATCTGGAAAAGGAAGATGAGTATTTATACATTTGCATAAATTAAATTTTACCGGTTAATAGTCGGTAATTTTTTGTTATTACTAATTTTCTTGTTTGATATAATAAACAAGTATATTGGTTGAGAAAATCTTAACGAATAAACTTGTAAAAGAGGTTTTACATGGAAGAAAGCACTATAGAGGAATTACAACCACAAATATCAGTAGTAATTCCTTTGTTTAATGAGGAGGAGTCTTTGCCGGAGCTGGTAGCATGGATTGATAAAGTGATGAAAGCCAATCAATATTCTTATGAAGTAATTTTGATTGATGATGGCAGTAAAGACAACTCATGGGAGATAGTTAAAAAATTAAAAACTGAATATCCGGCAGTAAGAGGCATTAGCTTTTTGAGAAATTATGGTAAATCTGCTGCCTTACACACCGGTTTTGGTGCTGCAAAAGGTAAAGTGGTAATCACCATGGATGCAGACTTGCAGGACAGTCCCGATGAAATTCCAGATTTGTATAGAATGATTGCCGAAGAAGGTTATGATTTAGTTTCTGGGTGGAAAAGAAAAAGATACGATCCCATCAGTAAGACCATTCCTTCTAAACTGTTTAACAAAGTAACTCAGCTTTCTTCTGGTATTAAATTACACGATTTTAATTGTGGTTTAAAATCATACAATGCGAAGGTGATTAAAACCATAGAAGTGTATGGTGAAATGCATCGCTATATTCCTGTTATTGCCAAATGGAATGGTTTCTATAAAATAGGAGAGAAAGAAGTTGAGCACAGAGCAAGAAAATATGGAGTTACCAAATTTGGATTGGAACGCTTTGTATTTGGCTTTTTAGATTTACTTTCGATCACTTTTGTATCTAGATTTAAGAAGAGACCGATGCACTTTTTCGGTACTTTGGGTACCCTTTCTTTTCTTCTAGGATTCATTTTCGCAATGAAAATACTTTTAGAAAAGGTGTATATCTCTAATATATTAAATGAAGTACCTGATAGAGACGTAGTTGCTCAACCCTTGTTTTTTCTTTCGCTTGTGATGTTAATAATAGGGGTACAGTTGTTTTTAGCGGGGTTTATTTCTGAAATGGTTTCTTTAAACTCTCCGAACAGAAACGATTATCACGTATCTGAAAGAGTTTGAAATCGCTATTTAATAGAACAAGATACCGAAGGGTTTTTAGCTTGGTCGAATTCTGTAATTTGGTCAAGCCTAATTTTTTCACCATTAGCCAATACCAAAAACTCTTCTTTATTTTTACTAATAAGATCAATTGGAGTAACTTCTTTAGTTACTAATTTACCAATAGTATTTAAATAAGATATACTCACTTTCTTTTTTAAAGTAATTGCAGCTTCAAAATAATCGTAGAAACCACAATTTATGGGTTGGTATTCCATACTGCCTTGGTTTTTATAGTTTTCTCATAAGCCAACTTGCTTTGTTTAGAAAATATAAATAAATTAATAATAGTTCAGTTTCTTATTTAGAATTTGTTTAAAGATAAATTGCAAAAAATAGAAACTATCTCAACAGTTAAGCCTTTATATTTGTACAGATATAGAATATAATCATGATTATGAATAAAATAAAAGCAAAAATTACTAAGAAAACCTCTTTAATCTCAGAAGTTGAAAGCAAATTAAATGATCAGGTAAAAATGGAAGGTGTTTCTTCTCAGTTTTATCTAGCTGCTGCTTCCTGGTGCGAAAGAGAAGGATACGAAAATGCCGCTAATTTTCTGTATGGACATTCTGAAGAAGAAAGAATGCACATGCTTAAATTGATAAAATATATTAATGCATCTGGTGGCTACGCACTTGCACCTGAAATTGACGGACTTAAATATGAATATGAGAGTCTTAGAGAAGTGTTTGAAGATGTATTAGAGCATGAAATAAAGGTAACTAATTCGATAAACGACCTTGTTGATTTTAGCTTTAAGGTGAAAGATTATGCTACTTTCCAGTTTTTACAATGGTATGTAGCTGAGCAGCGTGAAGAAGAAGAATTAGCAAGAAGAGTGATTGAAATATTTGACATTATCGGTGAGGAAGGCCAAGGATTATGGTTCATCGATAAGGAGATTGCTAAGTTAAAAGACCAAGCAGATAGTGGCGAGCTTGGAGCAATAGATTCTGCCGAATAAAAATAGGATAGATATTAAAAAAAGAAAGGCTGCTCTCGCAGCCTTTTTTTATTTTAAGCCTGCAACAGTTTCTTTTAAGAACTCTCCAAACTCTTCGGAAAACTCTTTTCTCTTTAGAGCAAACTCAACTGTAGTTTTTAAGAAATCTAGTTTGTTTCCAATGTCATATCTTTTACCTTCAATTGTATCAGCAATTACTTTTTCTCTTTTAGAAAGTATTTTAAAAGCATCTGTCAATTGAATCTCATTGTTTTTACCCTTTGGTGTTTGTTCCAAAGCAGTGTAGATTTCAGGTGTTAGAATGTATCTCCCTGCAATAGCCAAGTCTGATGGGGCAGTAGCTGGATCTGGTTTTTCTACAAACTCAGATACTTCCATAATGGTATCGCTCAAGCGTTTTCCACCAACAATACCATATCTTGATACTTTATCTTTCGGTACTTTTTCTACCGCCAAAATACTTGCATTGTATTGCTCAAAAGCATCAATTAATTGCTGGGTTACAGGAATTACAGAATCGACAATAGTATCACCTAAAAGTACAGCAAAAGGTTCGTTTCCAGTGTGGTATCTAGCATAATAAATAGCATCACCCAAACCGTTAATTTCTTTTTGTCTGATGAAATGGATGTTAGCCATATCAGCAATATGACGCATCTCATTGAACAGCTTCTCTTTTTCACTTTCTTCTAATCTCGCTTCCAATTCAGGGTTGCGGTCAAAGTGATCTTCTATAGCTCTTTTGCCTTTTCCCGAAATAATTAATATATCTTCTATACCGGAATCTACAGCTTCTTGCACTACATACTGAATAGTAGGAGTGTCTATAATTGGAAGCATTTCTTTAGGTTGTGCTTTTGTTGCCGGTAAAAATCTTGTTCCAAATCCTGCAGCTGGAATTACTGCTTTTTTAACTGTCATTGGGAATGTTTTTTCTATTAAAAATTAAAATTTATAATATATATGGTTTGATTACTCTCGCATTGAGTTTTCTCATGGCTATTACCAATTTGGTCAATGCTTCATCATCTGGATAAACTCCTATAATTGAACCACCCGAACCTGTAAATTTAGCAGAAACACCACAAGCTCTTGCAGAAGAAACCAGTTCGTGATTACTATCACTGATATTCATAATTTTACACCTCAGATCGAAGTTTAGGTTAATTAACTCATTTAGTCTGTGAGTATCACCCTGAGCAATGGCTTCTTTTCCTTGCTCGGCTAAATCTGCCATTTGGGAAAGTGTATTAATTACTTCTTGGTCTCCTTTCTCATATCTTACCCTAATATTATTCAACACAGCTCCTGAAACTTTGCCAAGATCCACCTTATATGCTATGTACAAATTAGGTAATTTCTGTGGTTCTAGCCTTTCGTATATACCTTGTTTATTTTTTTCGTAATGGGTTTTATCAAAATCCATATAAACACAGCCTTCAAAAGCTTGAATAACTCTATCTTGTAAACCAGCGCTAATACCGAGTTCGTCAGACTCTGCAGAGAGTACAAGATTCGCCAGCATTTCAGGGATAATCTCCACATTATAAAATTCCATTAATGCACGCATTGTCGCTGTAACAATGGCACTAGAACCTGCTAAACCAACCTGTCTTGGAATAGATGAACGATATCTAATGGTGAAATTCTTAGATGCAATCTTAATGTTTTCTTTCTCACAATATTCAGCAAACTTTTTAATAGCTGCTTTAATCAATCTAGAACCACCGTAATAACCTGTTAAAGAAACTGATTCAACTAAATGGTAGATGTTTCTAAACTCATTAAGGTCTTGTTCTTGAGGTTCAATTTTTAATTCGGGAGATTCATAAAGAGAAATATGAGCACCAAAATTTCTTACTATAATTGAAATGGTTTTTCCAAAATATCCGTCAGAAGGATTCCCCAGCAAACCTGCTCTAGCGTAGGCTCTTTTTTCGATAATCATTATATATTAGCTCTTGTTCTGAGCGAATTTAGCATATAAACTCAAGATAATTGAAATTTATGGCTCTAAGATTCATGTATTTTGGGTATAAATAATTTTTTGGTGCTCAAAGTTGATGCAATAGAGAATTAAGAAATCACAGATTCTTCCAGTAATTTAATATTCCCTTTTTTAGCATTTATTTCAACATTTACTCCTACAGGGAGTGTGTATTGCTCTTTAAGATGGCCAGACATAATGCCAAAGAAAGCAGGTACACCAAGTGGTTCTAAATGGAATTTAATAATTTCTTGAAGAGAGAAGTTATCTTTTCTGTTTTCTTCTGTATCGCAAGATGCACACGTTGCGAAAACTACTCCGGCAACTTTATCTAAGATACCAGCAAGTTTTAGTTGAGTAAGATAACGGTCTACACGGTAAACTGCCTCGCCAACGTCTTCCAAAAATAATATTTTTCCTTCAAAATCTGGAAGATACTCTGAGCCAACCATGCCACAGAATACAGTTAAATTACCACCGACCATAATACCACTGGCTTTACCTTCTGTAATTACATAGCGACCTGTGTCTAGATCTTCTTCATCTTTTTTATTGCCTCGTAGTTTATAGGCTTTTTCTTTAATAATTACTTTTTTGAAATGCTTATAAGTAAACTTATTCCATTCTGAGGTGCCAACAGGTCCGTGGAAAGTTACTAAGCCAGTTTTTTGATAGATACCTAAGAGTAATGAAGTAATATCACTATAACCAATAAAAATCTTAGGGTTTTGTTTGATCGTTTCGTAGTCTAGCATGCTTAAAATACGGGCACCACCCCAGCCACCTCTTGCAGCTACAATGGCATTTACTTCTTTGTCTGCAAACATATCGTTTAAGTCTGCTGATCTCTCTTCGTCTGTACCTGAGAAATAGCCGTATTTGCCAAATACATATTTCCCGAACTTAACTTTATAACCTTCTTCTTCTAGCATTTTGCCAAACTCTTTTACAACTTCTGGTTTGGGTAAGGCAAAACCCGGTGCTACAATTCCTATGGTATCACCTTCTTTTAAAGATGCTGGCTTAATTTGTTGGATGTTTTGAGTGTTAGCAGCAAAGCTGCTGGTTCCTATAGAAAAAAAAGCGGATGCTGTTCCTAATTTCTTTATAAAGCTTCTTCTAGCTTTTTTGCTTTGATCCATAAAAAAAATCTGTTTGTTGTCTTTAAAAACTATGCAATTGAATTACTCCATTATTCAATAAAGTTATCATTGATAGTTTAACAATTGCTATCACTCCTCCAAAAAAAGAAAAACATACTTTCAATTAAAAGTATGTTTCGTTTATCTTGTTACTTGCAGGTAATGCATCCAACTCTCTTCACCGAGCCCTGAGAAGTCCCTCAGAAACATTATAAAGGATGGTTTAAAAGGCTTATAAGGTAATATCATGCCGATTTCTTCTGGAAGAAAATCTCCTTTTTTAGAATTACATCTTTTACATGCAGTAACCAAATTTGCCCAACTACTACTTCCACCTCTCGATCTGGGCAGTACATGGTCTAATGTGAGGTTGTCTCTAGAAGAACAGTAAACACATTTGTTTCCATCTCTTTTAAAGATATTTTGTCTGGTCATAATTACACCTTTGTAAGGGATATTTACATAGTTGTGTAATTTGATGATAGACGGAACATCGTAAGAGCGTGTAATACTTCGTAGATAGGCATTCTCTACTTTTTTCACTATTTCAGCTTTATCGAGGTAAACCAGCAAGAATGCCTTATACACGCTGCAAACTGAAAAAGCGCGATAATCGGCATTCAAGATAAGTACTTTTCTTGAGTGCATCCCCATGTTTTAAGATGGTTTTGTATAAAAAATAATTTTTCAAAAAGTGAATTCATAATATCAAATACGTATAAATATAAGTACCATTTTTTAATTTATAATAGCTTCACTTATAAATTAAATGGTTAAAAAATACCTGATATAAGATTAAATCCGCTTTTTCTATCGAAAAGCTAACAGCAATTGTATTTAATGAGTTTCTTGTGGAAGTTGTAAGAGCGATTTAGAAGATGTTTACAGTAATACCAGCGTTTAAGCTTAATCCATTTAAATAAAAACTTTCTTCAACGGTTTCGTAGCTGGCTTGAGATCCTGTGTACTTTAGCATTAGTTCGAAGCTTACATTTTTAGACCAGTAACTCGATAGTCCTGCTGCAATGGAATATCTATAGCCGCCAAACTCGTTGTTTTCTTCAGAACCATTATTGATGTATTTTTCTTTGCCAGTTCCATATCCACTGGCGATTTCTGCTGCAAAACCTTTAGGCGATTGGTATTTAAAGAAGATATTATAACTCTGCAAAAGAAATTGATATTCGTTTTGGTAATCGAACGAAGCTACAGATGCAAAATAATCAAAGTCGAAACCTGTGGAAAATCCTTGTTTAAAGTAATAGCCAACCTTGGGTGAAATCGTAAAATCGACAATGGCAGTGGCGCTCTCAATATTGATATTTTCGTTGCGTAAACCAATGCCCATTCCAAAATCCAAACCTGTTACAAAGTTGTTTTTTTGAGTAATATGCAAGTAATTGTCTATCTCTTCATTTATGATATTCAAATTAGCCGTATCTTGCTGGCTATATACCTGTTGCATGCTAAAAAAAAGCATGAATAAAGATGAGATTGAATGATGAACCTTAATACCTGATAGAATAGAAAAGATCCGGTGCATGTTTTATATTTTCAGCTGTAAGTATCTTCTGTATTTACCTTTAGGTAATACAACAGTTTGTTATTTGTACTAAAAGGATATGAAATTAGTACGACGAGACAAATGTAACAGTTGTTATCAGATTAAATATTAGATTTTGAAAATTCTTTTTTTTACCCATTATACAGCATTGTTTGGTGCTAACCGATCATTAATTGCATTAGCTCACCAGTTACAAATAAAATCTTATAAAGTAATAGTGCTTTTACCTACTCAAGGGCCTCTTTGTAAGGAGCTAGAGATTAGAAATATTCCTTATATAATTGAAGAGTTTTATGATGAATTTTATTACAAAAGAGGCTTTTCTAGACTTTTGGGATTAAAAAGACATATAGAGAACAGGCTTAATATTGGGAAGATATTAAAAGTGGTAAATAGTATAAAACCAGATATTATTCACTCTAATTCGTCTGCTTTACAAATAGGAGCCAAGGTGGCTTATAAATTAAATATTCCGCATGTATGGCATATTAGAGAGTTTGGCTTGCAAGATTACAAGGCTGCCTACAACATGGGCCTCAAAAACCATCTTAAATGGCTAAATAGGTCGGCTCATATAATTTCAATCTCTGAGGCATTAAAAAATGAAGTTTTATCAGCAGTGAAAGCTCCTATAAGTATCATTTATAATGGTGTAATGTCTGAGGAAAGCATGAGGAAATTACCAAAACAGTTTAGGCAATCTGAAAAAGCTGTATTCGCCTTGGTAGCTTCTTTTAGATCAGAAAAAGGTCATAAAGATGCGCTTGATGCTTTTATAGATGTTGCAGATAAATTACCTAAAGCAGAGTTGTTGTTAGTAGGAGATTGTGATAATGCTTTTGGCAATCAGCTTAAAGAAAAAGTGAATCAATCAGGATTAACTTCAAGGGTTAAATTTCCAGGATTTATAGATAATCCTGATGAAATATATGGAGAAATTGATGTTTTGCTAATGTGCTCTAAAAGTGAAGCTATGGGAAGAGTAACGGCAGAAGCTTTTGCCCATTCGAAACCTGTAATTGCTTTTAATGGAGGTGCAAATCCAGAGTTAATCGAAAATGGGATTGATGGCTTTTTGTATGCTAATCCACAGGGTTTAATAGATGCAATGCTCAAGTTGGGTTCTGATGCTGAGCTAAGATTGAAAATTGGTGAGAAGGGTTATCAAAAAGCGTTATCACTTTTTACTGAGGAAATCTATGCTTCCAAAGTTGAAAAGGTCTATAAACAAGTACTTAAATATTGAATTATTTGGAAGCATTTTTTAATTGCATCAGTTTCATATAAAGCTTTTCTGGTACTAATTTTTTAAACAATTCTAGTCCAGTTTGCGTGACAATCAGCTTCTGGTGAAACCAACTCACTTTAAATCTTTTGTCATATTTGAGTACAATCTTTCTATTTTCTTTATAGGCCGAAATTACTCCTGTTTCTGAATGTCCACCAGCCAGATAACCTGCAATATTTAAATCTGTATTATAGAATGAGTACCCCAAGCGATAGCTGTTGTAGATGAAATGAAAGTCAGCAGCGAATTTAAACTTGAGGTTAAAAGGTCTTTCTGAGAGAAGCTCTTTGCGAGTAAATAAACTTTGATGAGAGAAAATCATGTGTTTCCAAAGTTCTTCAGGCTTTAGTGCTTTTTTCTTTTTTACAAAGTTTGGGTAGTGTACTTCATGGTTTCCATAAACTAAATCTGCTTCAAGGCTTTCTTCTTTTTTGAAAACCTCAGCAATAATATTCTTTGAAAGAAACCAGTCACCCGCATTCATGAAGTTGATAAATTCCCCATTGGCTAAGGTAATACCTTTATTCATAGCATCAAAAATACCCTTATCTGCTTCACTTATCCATTTGGTAATCTTAGCTTCATGCTCTTTTATTATTTGAATACTTTCGTCTTTTGATCCTCCATCAATTACAATATATTCTAAATTGGGATAGTCTTGCTGGGCTATATTAGTGATTGTCTTTCGTAAGTTTTCAGCATCATTATAAGTTACTGTGATGATACTTACTAAAGGTAAATCAGGATGTTGGTGCATGTATAATAGTAAATTTTAAGTATTCAATTATATGGCTTTTCATTCATTTGGCAAAAATGTAAATTCTACAAACGAAATAAGCTTAAAATAATAGAAAATTGACCTCGATTGTCTGTAAAATAGTTTTTATTCATCTTCAAAATATTTTCATTTGCAAAAAAAGTGATAAAATGAAAATAGCAATAGGAGCAGATCATGCTGGGTATGATTTAAAAGAAATTGTAAAGCCTATTTTACAGGAAAAAGGATATGAATTTGAAGATTTTGGTACAAATTCAACTGAGTCGACAGACTATCCTGATTATGCGCACCCTGTGGCAAATGCTGTAGAATCTGCTGACTGTGATTTTGGTATTTTAATTTGTGGAACTGGAAATGGTGTAGCAATAACGGCTAATAAACACCAGAAAATTCGAGCAGGTTTATGCTGGACTCCAGAAATTGCATCACTCATTAGACAGCATAATGATGCGAATGTATTATGTATTCCTTCTCGATTTATTAGTACCGAAGCAGCACTCGAAATCTTAGACACTTTCCTCAAAACAGAGTTTGAAGGAGGTAGACATGGTAGAAGAATTGGAAAAATGGCGTGTATGTAAAATTTATTTTCTAAATCCATATTTAAAAAGAAGAAAATAAATTTTTTAATATGCAGACATACAAAATATTAGTAACCGGTGGTGCTGGATTTATAGGTTCAAATCTGGTTGAAAAATTATTATCACTCCCTCATGTAAGTAAAGTTAGGGTACTCGATAACCTTGCTACAGGAAAAATGGAAAATCTTCAACCTTTTCTGGAAGATGAGAAATTTGAGTTTTTAGAAGGGGATATCAGAGATTTTACCACTTGCCAAAAAGCAGTTGAGGGTATAGATAAAATAACACATCAGGCTGCTTTAGGTTCTGTGCCACGTTCTATTAATGATCCACTCACAACCAATCAGGTAAATATTACTGGGGCTCTTAATGTTTTTACAGCTGCAAAAGAAGCAGGGATAAAAAGAATAGTTTATGCGGCGTCTTCTTCTACCTATGGTGATAGTAAATCTTTACCAAAAGTTGAGAATATAATTGGTAAACCTTTATCTCCTTATGCCGTTACCAAATATGTGAATGAATTATATGCTGATGTATATGCCCAACTCTATGGAATTGAGCCAATTGGGCTGAGATATTTTAATGTATTTGGACCGAAGCAAAACCCTAAAGGTGCTTATGCTGCTGTAATCCCACTTTTTATGCAAGCTGTTATTGATAGTAAAGCTCCCACTATAAATGGAGATGGATTACAAAGTCGAGATTTTACTTTTGTTGAGAATGCAGTAAATGCAAATATACTTTCTCTTTTTACTGAAAATGAAGCTGCTGTAAATCAGGTATATAACATTGCTTGTGGAGAACAAACTACCCTCAACCAATTATATGAGCAAATTTGTGAAATTGCCGGAAAACAGATAAAACCAGTTTATGGGCCTTCCAGGCAAGGAGATGTTAAGCATAGCCTAGCAGATATTAGCAAAGCACGTAATTTTTTAGGCTATGAGGCTAAAGTTTCTATTAGTGACGGTTTACAAAAAGCATTTGAATGGTATAAATCTGCAAACATTTCTATCTAATTAATCTTTTAATTAAACAGTTAATTTTTTTACATAATAAAATTTGCTAAACGCTGAACATCATGAAGAACAATCAACTCATTAAGTCATTATTTATCGGCTTAGTTTTATTTATTGCATTTACTTTATCAAATAATGCTCAGGCACAGTACAACCCATATGATAATGGGAGTAATATAGTAACTATTGGAGTAGGAGCGTCTGGTTGGGGAGTTCCAATTTATGCTAGTTTAGAAATTCCTGTAGCAGATAACATCACAGCAGGTGGAATTTTATCTTACCAATCTTATTCAAATAGATATTCAACATTTAAATATCGTCATACCATTTTTGGAATAGGTGTTTTAGGTAATTATCACTTCAATGAACTGTTACAGATTTCTGATGAATGGGATGTGTATGCTGGACTAACTTTAGGATATTATATTTGGAATTCTAAATATGATGGATCGGGATCAAGTGTAGATTATAGTGGTCCTGAAAGCAGTGGTATAGGATTAGGCGCTCAACTTGGTGGCCGTTATTTCTTCAAAGATAATTTGGCAGTTAATGTAGAAGTAGGTGGAGGTTATACTGCTTTATCGAATGGTAAAGTAGGATTGTCTATCTTCTTCTAATGATTAGATAAGAAATTATATTCTTAATTATAACCACGGTTTATGAAGAGCTGTGGTTATTTTTTTTCTATGCTATTTGGGTTTCCGAATCCTTGGTAAATTGATTAGTTTTGAGGATTAATTAAATTTATATTTGGTAGCTCAACCTACTACTTATATCTGTTAAAAAAATAAACTAATCATAACATTGGCGAAGAAAGCAAAAAAGCAGAAAGAGGTAAAAGAAACTCCTTTAATGAAACAGTATAATGCGATAAAGGCTAAACACCCGGGTGCATTATTACTTTTTAGAGTGGGAGATTTTTATGAGACATTTGGAGAGGATGCCATAGTAGCCAGTAAAATACTAGAAATTGTTTTAACAAAAAGAGCGAATGGAGCTGCTTCTCATATCGAATTAGCTGGTTTTCCTCATCATGCATTAGATACTTATCTACCTAGGCTAGTAAGAGCAGGGCAACGAGTAGCTATTTGCGACCAATTAGAAGATCCGAAAGGTGTAAAAGGGATTGTAAAAAGAGGGGTAACAGAATTGGTTACTCCAGGTGTTTCTCTAAACGATAATGTATTAAGTGTAAAGAGAAATAATTATCTGGCCTCGGTTTGTTTTGGTAAAGATTATACTGGCATTGCTTTTCTTGATATTTCAACCGGAGAGTTTCTCTGTGCACAAGGAGATACAAGTTATATTGAAAAGCTCATCCAAGGTTTTAAGCCTTCAGAAATTCTATATTGCAGACAACAGTCTGAACAATGTAAAACTTTCTTAAAAGATGAATATAATATTTTCAGGCTAGAAGACTGGGTATTTACTCATGACTATGGTTATGAAAAACTAATTAAGCATTTTGCCACTAACTCTCTCAAAGGTTTCGGGATAGAAAACTTGCAAGAAGGTATTATTGCAGCTGGTGCCATTCTGTACTATCTGGAAGCTACTGAACATCATCAAGTAAGTCATGTTTCTGCAATTTCACGCATTGAAGAAGACAGGTATGTATGGTTAGATAAATTTACCATTCGCAATCTCGAATTACTTTATCCTCAACACGAAGGTGGTGTGCCTTTAATTTCAATATTGGATAAATGCATTACTCCAATGGGGGCGCGTATGTTGAAAAAATGGGTTGTACTTCCATTGAAGAATAAAAAAGCCATTGATTTTAGGTTAAAAATTGTCTCTTATTTAAAAGAGAAAGATGCTCTAAGAGAAAGATTACTCGATTTTCTGAGTCAAGTGGGAGATTTGGAAAGGTTAATTTCGAAGGTGGCCACTGGGAGAATTAATCCGAGAGAAACGGTGCAGTTGAAAAATTCTCTATTGCAAGTTAAGCCTATCAAAGATTTACTGATGGCATGTGAGCATGCGGAAATTAGGCATTTGGCAGGGGTGTTAGACGCTTGTCAAAATCTAATTGACCAAATCTCTACATATATTAAAGATCAACCTCCACTACAAGCACACCAAGGTGGAGTTATACAAGACGGTATCCATGAGGAGCTGGATGAATTGAGAAAGTTAGCTTATTCGGGTAAAGATTTTCTACTACAGATTCAAAAAAGAGAAATAGAAAAAACAGGTATTTCATCTCTTAAGATAGCTTACAATAAAGTTTTTGGCTATTATCTTGAAGTCTCTAATGCTCATAAAGATAAAGTGCCAACAGAATGGATTAGAAAGCAAACTCTGGTAAATGCAGAGCGATATATTACAGAAGAATTAAAAGTTTATGAGGAGAAGATTCTGAATGCTGAAGAACAGATTTTTAAAATTGAACATCAGCTTTATCAGGATTTGGTTGCTTTTTCTACAGAATATGTGGGGGCAGTTCAAAAAAATGCGATCCAATTAGCTAAAATAGACTGTTTATTGTCTTTTGCAGAAATAGCGGAAGCCAATAATTATTGCCAACCAGAAGTGGATGAAAGCCATGTTTTGGATATCAAATCAGGTAGGCATGCTGTAATCGAAAAACAACTCCCTCCCGGAGAAAGCTATGTGCCTAATGACATACTGCTTGATAATGAGAGTCAGCAGATTTTGGTGATTACAGGTCCAAATATGGCAGGTAAGTCGGCACTGCTAAGACAAACTGCTTTAATCGCTTTAATGGCGCAAATGGGTTCTTTTGTACCTGCAAAAAGTGCTCATGTTGGTTTAGTAGATAAAATTTTCACACGTGTTGGAGCCTCAGATAATTTATCGAGAGGGGAGTCTACTTTTATGGTAGAAATGATAGAAACTGCCAGCATACTCAATAACTTGAGCGACAGAAGCTTGGTATTAATGGATGAGATCGGGCGAGGTACGAGCACTTACGATGGCATCTCTATTGCGTGGTCAATTGTAGAATATTTACATAACCAACCGCAAAGCCGAGCCAAAACCTTATTTGCAACACACTATCACGAGCTGAACCAGTTAGAAGAAGATTTTCCAAGGGTGAAAAACTTTAATGTGTCTGTAAAAGAAGCTGGCAATAAGGTGATTTTCCTTAGAAAATTAAAGCCTGGTGGCAGTGAGCATAGCTTTGGTATTCATGTAGCTCAAATGGCAGGTATGCCAAACCAGGTGGTAATTAGAAGTAGTGAAATCCTTCAATATCTTGAAAAAGATAAACTGAGAAGTAAGCGCAAAAAACCACTCAATGATATATCTAAGGTAAACTATCAGCTTAATCTTTTCGAAGCCAAAGATCCACATTACGAGCAGGTAAAGAAAGCATTGCAATCATTAGATATCAATACAATTTCTCCTGTGGAAGCCTTGCTAAAACTCAACGAGTTGCAAAAATTATTGGTTGATCCAATAGAAGAAAAATCTGCTTCATCACAGTGAGATTAAAAGATTTAAGCTGATTTGTATCAGTATGCATTTATGCAGGATGTTATGGCTTTTATGGTATAAAATGATTATATTATAATAACCATAAACCTGACGCATAAATACCATGAAAACATTCAAATTACTATTAATCTTTGTTTTATTGCTCCCCATAGTGGAGATTAAAGCACAAAACGAAATAGTGGTTGATGAAAACCAACAACTCATTGAGGCCACTAAAAACTGCGATTATACAGCCGTTTCAGACTTTTTAAAAAATGGACTAACGGTGAATGTAAAAGACGAAGAAGGAAAAACGCCATTGCATTGGGCTGTTATTTGTGGAAATCCTGATTTAATTAGGTTGTTGCTATTTTATAAAGCAGAGGTGCAGTTTACTGACGATAAAGGAATGAGCGCTCTCGATTATGCCAAGTTATTTGAGCAACACGAAGTAATTAACCTGTTGCAATCTCAGGTAAAAGAGAGTATTAGTATGTAACCTTTTATACTTTATTATTTTCAACTATAAAAGGTGATAATCCTGAAATTAGGCTTAACTTAGTAGAGAAATCAAATATCTATAAGTTAAGCCTTTTTTATGTCTATTGTAGTAATTGCTCCGGAACCACATTTAGCTGAAGTGAAGAGCAAGCTTTGTTTATTGCTGCCAGAAGTTTCTGTTTTCACAATAAATGAAGTGGAAAATACAGATGATATAGATTTTGCTGTATTATGGAAAAAGACTCCAGAGCATCTTAAAGATTTTCCAAAACTTAAATTGGTGTGTTCATTAGGAGCAGGTGTAGATCATATTATGTCGTATGCATTACCCAATAATTTAAAAATAGCTAGAATAGGAGATGCTGGTCTTTCAGGTAAAATGAGTAAGTATGTGCAAGCAGCTATTTACCATTGGGAGCATCGCTTTCTTGAATACGCTAAGTATCAATCGCAAAACCTGTGGAAACCTATGATTCCGCGTAAAATTAATACTGTTGGTATTATGGGTTTAGGAGTAATAGGTACTAGAGTAGCAAAAGATTTGGTAAGCAACGGTTATAAAGTAAAAGGCTATAGTCGAAGCTTAAAATCGATTGAGTTTGTTTATACTTTTGCCGGAGAAAACAATTTGGAAAGCTTTTTAGAAAATCTTGATTGTTTGGTTTGTTTATTACCCCTTACAGATCAGACAAAGCATATAGTAAACTTACCGGTTTTTCAGCAATTAAATAAAGGTGCATTTTTTATTAATGTAGCAAGAGGAGCTGTTTTAAATGAAAATGATTTATTAGAAGCTTTAGAATTGGGTTTTATATCCGAAGCATTTTTAGATGTATTTGAAAAAGAACCATTGCCAACTGAACATCCTTTTTGGTCACATACTAAAATTTCTATCACTCCCCATGTAGCAAGTTTAACAGATTTAGATAGGGCTTGTAAGCAGCTTGCCGAAAATTACTTTCGATTGAAAAGAGGAGATGAGCTCCTCTTTGAAGTTGATAGGGTTAAAGGCTATTAACAAAGTGTATATCAAGTTTAATTTTATTAGTTGAGTTGCTTTGCCTGTGGCATTTTAACAAGGTAAAACTCAGCGCCATCTTGTGCTTTGCCAATAATGCTTGCTTCAAGTGCTCCAAAAGGAGACTCTTTTTTGTTTTCTTCTTTTTTATCCTCTTCCTTCTCACTTTTTTTCTTTCCAGAAAAAATTGCTTTTAATAAGATTGAACCTATCAAGATTAAGCTAAAAATTGAATTGATAAGATCCATGCTTTCAGCTTCGGTTTTTTGAAGGTAAGCATTTTCCATTCCAGTAAGACTGATGCATAAAAGAAGGATTAGAACCGGGAAACTGAATAAAATTTTCATGACTTTTCTTATTTGATTTTGAATACAATACAAATATGAAAGCCAAGTACGTAATCTATTTACGTACTAAAATTAAATCATAAAAATTTTCCAAATACTGCTAATTAATACCATAATGAGTGATAAAGGAATAAGGTATTTCCAGCATAAGGTCATCAGTTGGTCTACTCTAAGTCTTGGATAGGTCCATCTAGACCACATTTGCAAGAATATAATTCCGAAGACTTTAGAAAGCATCCAGAAAGCTCCCCAAATATTTGCAGCAAAAGTACCTGGTAATCCGCTGGTCCAATCTGCTAGTTTTACAGCTCCAATATTAGGCAAAGGAGTGTTCCAGCCTCCCAAAAACAAGATTACTGCAAGAAAGCTTACTAATAACATTACACCATATTCGGCTAGCATAAACATGGCAAAGCGGAAGCCTGAGTATTCTGTATGGTAACCAGCAATTAGTTCTGATTCTGCTTCTGGTAAATCAAATGGGGCGCGGTTGGCTTCTGCCAGAGATGAAATAAAGAAAACAACAAAAGCGATTAGTAGGATGGGGGAGCGTAAAATGTTCCAAGTAAGAAAACCACCAATGTTAGTAATATCTATACCTGTCATTTTTAAGCCGAATAAGTAATTTTTGCTCTCGCTAATAGTGCTTGATAATGTACCTTGTTGAAAGCACATTTCTTGTAAATTAAAAGTTTGGCAGGTGATAATTACGCATAATACAGAAAGACTAAGTGGAATTTCATATGAAACAATTTGAGCTACAGAGCGTAATGAACCATATAAACCAAACTTATTATTAGAGCCCCAACCTGCCATTAAAATACCTAAGACGTCTAAAGATACAATGGCAAGTAAAAAGAAAATTCCCATCGAAGACTCTGAGCCGAGCAAGTCGGGAGTAAAAGGTACCACAGCATAGCCAGAAAACATTGCAACAAAGATGATTGCAGGTGCGACTATGAAAAGTAATTTATCTGCTGATTTAGGTATGATATCTTCTTTTTGAAGAAGTTTAAGTAAGTCAGCACTAGTTTGTAAAAGGCCATAAGGTCCTGTTTCCATTGGACCCATTCTATCTTGTATAAATGCAGAAATTTTACGTTCAGCATAAATGGCAAACACTGCAAAAGTTAACAAAAAACCTAAAAAAGTAATAAAAGCAATAATCATGAATGGGCCAGAACTTTAATTATCTGGCAAACTTGTAATTATCCTCTTACTTTATCAAGAATTTTATTTAAAAAAATAACTTCTTCCTCATTTAACTTTTTGAAATTATCTTCTAATACTCCAAAATCTTGCTCTATTTGTTCTAATATAGCAAAACCCTCTTCTGTAAGAATAACATCTACTTGCCTGCGATCTGTTTCTGAAGTTTTTCTTTCAACCAGTTTTTTTTGTCTGAGTTTTTCTACTAACCGAGAAGCATTAGACATTTTATCCAACATTCGGTCGATTAATAAATTTACTGAAGCAGGCATAGGATGCTGGCCTTTAAGTATCCTGAGTAAATTATATTGTTGAGGAGATAAGCCATAGTTTTTAAAGAATCTGGCATGTTCGGCATTTACCCAGTTGCCTGTATACATTACATTGAGCATCGCTTTTTGATACTCATTTTTGAATTTGCTCTGTTTAATTTCTTTACCTAACTCCATATTTAGCCAGTTGAAATGTTATATAATAAAGTGTAAAAAGTACCAGCTTGAGATATAAATATAGCTTGGAGAATATATTTATTTAAAACAAAAAAAGAAAAGCTACACGATGTGTAGCTTTTAATTTTGAGTAGTGGTGATAGGTGGATTCGAACCACCGACACACGGATTTTCAGTCCGATGCTCTACCAACTGAGCTATATCACCAGAGTGTGTTTTAGTTTTTGGTGGTGCAAATCTATAAAATAAAATATATGCACAAAACAATTTTGAATATTTTTTATAAATCTAATTTTCAAAATAGAAATTTTATATTTTAAGCATTGCTGAAAATATAATTATTGTAAAAAAGAAAAAGCCACACAAATGTGTGGCTTTCGTTTTAAGTGGTGATAGGTGGATTCGAACCACCGACACACGGATTTTCAGTCCGATGCTCTACCAACTGAGCTATATCACCAAGAGTGTTTTATTTTTTGGTGGTGCAAATGTATAAAATAAATTATTTGCGCAAAATTATTTCTTGAAAAAGTTTTATTTTTATTTCAATTCCTAAAAAAATCATTTTTTAATAGAACCGTTTTTGCTTTTTTGTTCCTGCTTTTTTTGAGCAATTAATTCATCTATTTTGTTAAACCATTTATGAATTTCATTTTTCTCTTTAGAGGACAATGGTTTTGGATTTTGCATAAGGGTTAGTATTTGATTTCCTTTTTTTTAACTGCTAAATCCATCAATTAGTCAGATTCAGTAGTGATAGTTAGGCTTGGATAATTGTAAGAAAAATGGAAGTCCTACAATTTTATTGTCCTTCTTATGTCTAAAATAATATTTCTTACTTCAATATTTTTGTAGGTATTAAATACATATCTGTCTGGTCGAATTAATACTGCATGGCAATTGTTTTTTTTGAACCATTTTTCAAAATCTTTATTCGAATCAAGAATAAGATTGCTATTTATTGAATTTTTATTAGCGACTATTTTTAAAGTTTTAATACCATGTTCTTTTAGAGAATTTTCATCCTGCTCATTTAGTCTAGTATCATAAATGAGCAGACAGAACTCTGTACCTAGAAAGGTGTCTGTATTGATGTAAGCAGCATTATTATCTTTAATTTTAAATTGAGGGAATAGATAAGCATTAGATTTTCCTTTAACAAAAACTCCTTTTTTTAATCTGATAGGAGGGGCATTAAATACTAAAAGCTTGGAAGGTAGTAGTATGCTCAAAATTTTTAATAAATGGTGTAATGGTGAGGTAAATAATAATCCAGTAAGCTTTGTAAGTGTAATTACAAATCGAGTATGTGGGTATCTTTCTGATTGATAAGTATTTAATATGCTATCAGAAAAATTATACTTTAAAATATAATGGATTTTCCAACTTAGATTTTGCGCATCTCTAAATCCAGCACACATTCCTTGTCCAATATAGGGAGGCATAAGATGTGCTGCATCTCCTGCTATTAAAACATTTCCCTTTTTCCATTTATCCGCAATTTTGCTCTGAAACGAATAAACTGCACTATGTAATATTTTGAATGATCTTGTATTAAGAATCTGTTGTGTTTTTTCCAGATAATCTTCCAAGTTTTCAGATTGATCCCTTTTTAATGAGAATTCAATTCGCTTATGTTTATGCCAACTGTCTAAAAAAACAAAAGCCTTTTGTTTAGAAGAACAGTATTTTTTTATCCAGTTACTGTACTGAGCTTCTTCATTCAGTTCTACATCAACTTTAAGATTTGTTGCAGAGAAATTAAGGTTTTTCATCTTTATACCTGTAATAGCTCTTACTTTACTATTAGCACCATCACAACCTATAATGTATCTGCATCTAATATTTTGATTTTCTTTTTTTTGATAAAGTAAGCTAGCTTCTGCACCATTGTGTGTATTGTTGATGTTTAGTAATTCAGTATTTTCTAAGAATGTTACAGATTTGTATTCATTCAACTTATCTCTTAATAACTTTTCTAACTCAGGAGAATAAAAGAGATGAGAAGCTTCGAAGCCTGATGTGGGTTCTTTGGTGAGTGTGAACATGAGTTTGCCCGATTGATCGCATAACTGCAAACCTTTTACACTTTTAGAAATCTTAAAAAACTCTTCTAGTAAGCCAACTGCCTGAATAATTCTTAGTGTCTCATCGTCTATTGAAATGGCTCTTGGAATATTAATAGGAGTTTCTTGTTTGTCAATGATGATACAGCGATGCCTATATTTACCGAAAAAATTGGCTAATAGTAAACCAACAGGCCCAGCTCCAATAATTAAAATTTGTGTTTCAGTTATTTTTTCAAACTCCATTCTGCCAATTAAGTATTGATAAATGGTAATTTTGTCATATATCTAGTGGCGTTTATGTCAAAATTTCCGCTTATTTGATCTTGTAAAGCCTAAATATACACAGGTATATGATTTGATATTATTAAATCAATATCAATCTTTAAAAGCTATGCAAATAGATAAAAACCTAATAAAAGTAATTGCAGGAGAAGCAGCAATGCAAAGTGTAATTGGAGGAGGAATAGCTGAGACTAACGTAGATATACTTACCGAGCAAGAAGGCTTGAGGGTTGAGGTAAAAACTTCTTCTTTATATGGAGATTCTTATGATATTGAATTAAGAAATCACTTATTGCATATATTCACTTATTTCAACAAAGAAGGTGCATCTACAATGGAAGAAGGTTTGCCAGTACCAGTTTTGGTAAAAACAGTTGTAGTTCCTGGAATTGTAGATACAGACCAAATTGAAGCAGTATTTGAAGATGGAATATTAAATATTTATCTTCCATTTAAAGATAAAACTGATTTGGCTCCTAAGAGAATAGACATTAAAAACTTTTAATTATTCAATAGATGATTTTGCCCAAGTGGTATAATCATTCACAACCAAATCAAACTCCTGATTTTTATATTCTTTCTCACGAAGTTTATTTGCCAATTCAGGATAGTCTGAAAAGTAGGAGCTTACCATTTTACGAATGTGTAAATTTCCTTTATAAGGAATGGGATCAAAACCTTCTTTTTGTACAACAGGAATATAATTAACTGTGTAAAAATGGTCGCTTCTGTCTTTGGCATACATATATACTGAAAGAATATCTTTATCAATAAGCTTTATAAAAACTGTATGACCTTCATCGTTCATACAGTTTTTTAATAAGCAATATTCATCATTATAGCTTACATAAACTTCATCTTTTCTTTGGTAAGCAAGTAAATCTTCAGCATTGTAGATCGACATATTTTTATCGGCTCTGCTCTCTTTAAAATGTACCTTCTGGCAACTAGAGATTTCATCAAAAAGTTCTAAAAAACCATGAATGGTATCTTGCTCTTGAGTAACAATGTATCCATTTAGAAAGTCGCTACCAGAAACATCTAATTGAGCTTGAACTTTGCATATAAAAAAGCTAAAAAAAAGGAATAAGAAAGATAGCTTATGTAGACGTAATTTCATATTTGCATCTTTTTAAGTTTATGTAAACGTGACAGGCCTGGTTATTTAAAAAATACCTGAACCGGCTGATTGAGTTTTTGGGCTTCCTCATCAATCATGTTTACGAAAAAATCTCGGTTAGTGAAGCTGGTATCTTGTAGTTCCCAACCTGAAAACACATGATAGGTAAGTGTCGTTCCGGTTGTTACAGGTAATTTTGCATAAGTTGTCGTATTTACCTTCCCTGTTTCGGGTGCTTCAGCCCAGCCATTAAATTTATCTGTAGGAACAAGTAGCGCTAAACCTAAAAAATACTCTTTGTTATAGGTTTGTTTATCGTGAGTAATAATACCTTGATACTTGTTGTAATCTTTTTCTATAACCGGCATGTCATTATTATTGTTTACCAAACCTGTAATGAGTGTTTTCTCGCCTTCAAAACCAGAAACTGATACCGTATTATTATAGGCATGGCTGCCAGCCCAGATAGAAATTATATTGGCTACATCCATAGTTTCCCCAGCGATATCCCAACCATAATAGTTAACAGAAAATATAGCTCTTACCGGACCTTTGTTAATCAATCTGTATGTAGATGAATCTAAATTGCCTGTTGTTTCTGGCAGAGTTAAACCTAATCTAATCAATTCATCGCCATTTTCTAAACTTAAACCACCAGCACCTAGGGCATTTCCAACAGCTAAAATGTCTCTTCCCCAATCTTCTAAAACATGGTAATTGTCTACAGGATTTCCTTCTTCATTTAGTCCGACGGTAGGTAGCACAATTGCTGGCTCTTGTTTACCAAAAACATCTCTTTGGTTTCTTCCATCAAAATACAAACGATAACCAACATACTCATTTTCCCAAGCAGGTCCGTCCATTTGGTTTGGTTGGTAGGGAGGTAATTTATCTCCGTAATTGGTGGCTTCTGTTACAGGTTGTACAGGGCCTTTTTCATTGGTTCGTCTTGCTAAATGCACCGAAGTTTTAGCTTCAAACTGAGGTAAAGAATCTGCTGAAATTGTGACTAACTCTAGTGTAAGGCTATCTTGCGATGGTATATCAATTACAAAAGCCATTTCATCCCAGTTCCCATCAAAATCTAAATCATCTACCTGAAAGGGTATAATAGATTGGTTTTTGTCTTTTATAGCAGGTAATAGATCACTACCAAGTTTGCCAACTACGTTTTCTATATCACTTCTTGTAATGGTAACTGGCGCACTTTTTACATCTATGGCAACAGGATTATAAAGTGTTATGGAGTGCTGTTTGGTTGTTTTTTCGGCCTCTTCTTTTTGGCAAGAAACAATAGTAAATAGAATGAAGACAATAGCTATTTTAATTTTCATATTATTTTGGGTTTATAATTTCAATTATCAAAAGATAAAACTTCTTATAATTGAATACAAGTGAAGAGCTAAGAGGTACGATCGATAATCTTAATTTGAGGGAATTTTTAACTATAAGCTCTTTGTTCTAGTTTTGCTATCACAAACACTTAATAATAACATTGATGAAATTAAGATTACTAAACACAATATTGCTTGGACTTTTGTTTCTGAATGCTTGTAATAACCCCCAAAGAGAAGAGCAGACAGCACAAGGTATTACAGATTTACCAGATGCTACTTGGCGTGCAGAAATGCAACCAAACGATTCTACGATTATCCCTTTTACTTTAAAGACTTCGCACGATGAAGCTGGTAAATTATCAATTGCTGTAATTAACGGTGATGAGGTTTTACCATTAGAAGAATATAGATTCGAAGGAGATTCGATAATTATTCCAATGCTTTCTTTTGATACTGACCTTAGGTTAAAAGTGGAAGAAGATAAACTTATTGGGATGTATGAAAAATATTGGTACGAAGTGCCTTATGAGATACCTGTTACCATTTTTAAAGATGATGATCGCAGATTCATTGTAAACAAACCAGAACCTTTGGGTAATGTTACAGGTACTTGGGATGTAGACTTTCTAAATGATAGTGATACTCCTGAAAAAGCAGTTGGTATTTTTGAGCAGAAAGGAATTAATGTAACGGGTACATTTTTAACTCCAACCGGTGACTATCGTTATTTGGCAGGCGTAATGGACGGCAAAAGTCTAAAACTTTCTTGTTTTGATGGTAGCCATGCATTTTTGTTTACTGCTGAGTTAGGTGCAGATAACAAGCTTACTAATGGTACATTTTATTCTGGAAGCCACTGGTATCAGCCGTGGGTTGCTGTACAAGATGACAATGCCAAACTACCAGATGCAGGTTCACTTACCCACCTCAAAGAAGGTTATGATAAACTTACTTTTAGATTCCCTAATCTAGATAGTACTTTAGTTTCTATTGAAGACGAAAAGTATAAAGACAAAGTGGTGATTGTGCAGATTATGGGTTCTTGGTGTCCTAACTGTATGGATGAAACAAATTTCTTAACTAGTTTATACGAGAAATATCAAGGCCAAGGCTTGGAGATAATTGGTCTTGCTTATGAGCGTAAACCAGATTTTGCTTATGCCAAAGCAAAAGTGGAAAAAATGAAAGATAAGTTTGGTGTCGATTACGAAGTTTTAATTGCTGGAACTTCAGATAAAAAAGCGGCTGCCGAAACACTTCCAATGTTAGATCATATTCTTTCTTTCCCGACAGCAATTGTAATTGATAGAGAGGGAAATGTTAGCTATATACATACTGGTTTTTCTGGCCCTGGGACAGGAAAATATTATACCCAATTTGTTGATGAATTTACTTCAATTATTGATGGCCTAATAAAAAAAGATGCCTAATAATTAGTGATTATATAAAAGCTTTAAGCCTGATTCAACAATTTGAATCAGGCTTTTTTATTGATTTTTCGCACATTTTGCAGCATAATAGTATTTAGTTGCGTCCGGGTATCGAAAATGAATTTCGCCATAATCAATTATTTTTTTATGAAAAAATTACCATTACTCTTCCTCCTCGTCTTTATGTTTAATGCCTGCAGTGAAGACAACGTTGGGCCGTCAAAAGATACCGAACAAGCACTTAGAGATTTAAGAAAAGTAAGTACAGAATTTACAGAAAATTCAAATGAGTTTACTTTCGATATTTTTCAAACTGTAAATGCCAGTGCAGATGTTGATGAAAATATTATGATCTCACCATTGAGCATAAACCTAGCTTTGGGCATGTTGCTAAATGGTACAAATGGAAATTCTGCCGAAGAAATTAAAGAAGTTTTAGGCTGGGATGATAGTGACATCGCTCAAATCAACGAAAACTATAAAAATATTCTTTTAAGCCTACCACAACTAGATAATGTTGTAGATGTGAGTATGGCCAACTCTGTTTGGTACGACGAAAACTTTATCGTAAAAGATAATTTTATAACCACTTTAGATGCTGAATTTGATGCCGAAGCAACTGCCTATGATTTTACTAAATCTGATGCTCCAGATGTTATTAACCGATGGGTTGAAGATAAAACCAATGGCTTAATCGATAAAATTCTTGATAATATTAAGCCTGGCGAGGTGATGTTTTTAATTAATGCATTGTATTTCAAAGGAGAGTGGACAAACAAATTCGATAAAGATGACACACAGCAAGTTCCTTTTACAGATATTAATGGTGAGGAGTATGAGGTAGATATGATGATGTTGAGAGATAAAGGATTATTAGTTTCTGTTCAAGAAGATTATACAGTTTTTGATTTACCTTATGGTGATGAAATCTATGCAATGTCAATTTTGCTGCCTAATGATGATGTTAACTTGAATACCATATTAGAAGACCTTGATGCAGAAGATTGGTATAATTTTACAAGTTTAAAATCAAATACATCTACAACTGTTGGGTTGCCTAAGTTTGAATTTGGTTATGGTTTAAAATTGAATGATGTTTTGCAAGAGTTAGGTATAGAAGATGTTTTTGATGAAAGCGTTGCCGATTTAAGCAATATATCTGATAGTCAATTATTCGTGAATGAAGTAAAACACAAAGCCTATATAAAAGTGGATGAAGAAGGAACAGAAGCCGCAGCAGTTACTTCAGTTGGTATTGTAGAAACCTCAGCACCCCTAAGTCTTGAATTAATTTGTGATAAGCCGTTTGCATTCTTTATTTATGAAAAAGAACAGGGTAATATCCTGTTTTCAGGTAAAATAGTAGCTCTAAAAGAATAATACTATTGATTCAATACCTGATTGATTATTAAAGCCTGTTGATTTATTAGCAGGTTTTTACTTGAATTTTACCAATTAAAAAGGGAATGATTTTAAAATCATTCCCTTTATTTTTTTATTCGTTTATGTCTTTACTAGATTCTGGGTTTCTCCAAATATCATTATCAGAATTTACATCTGGAAGCATTTTATCAGGATCAAGTTCAACAGAAATAATGTCGCTAGTGCTTTCATATTGAAATGCCCAAACATCGCCTCTTTGCCAGATCTCTACAGGAAGTTTTACTCTTCCAGTTTTGCCATTAGCTTCTTTTATTTCTACCTCAACAGGCATCATAAACTGATCTTGATTGCTAATAGTAATAATAGAACCTTTTTCAGGATTGTCATTTATATACTCCACCTTTTCGACTGCTTGATCGAGATTCCAGTTAGAGTAGAACCAACCTCTCCAAAACCAGTTTAACTCTTCACCCGCTACATTTTCCATTGTATGGAAAAAGTCGATAGGAGTAGGGTGTTTAAATGCCCAACGTTTTATATAGGTTTTAAAAGCATAATCGAAACGCTCAGGTCCTAATACAACTTCTCTTAGCATTAATAAACCTAATGCAGGTTTTCTATAGGCTGTAAAACCAAGGTTATACATCTGAACCACATCAGGATAAGTGCTAATACTCTCTCTGTTAGGATTAATCAAATAAGGTTTGAATGATCTCGCTTCACTTAATCTAGAGCTATATTCGCCATCGTTAAAAGCTTCGGTACTGTAGTGGTTAATAAAGGTGTTGAAACCTTCGTCCATCCAAGGATATAATCTTTCGTTTGAACCTACAATCATTGGAAACCAGTTGTGGCCAAACTCATGATCAGTTACTCCCCATAAACCTCTGTTAGTGCTTTTGTAGCTACAAAATGACATTCCTGGGTATTCCATACCGCCAACAATACCAGCAACATTTATAGCAGATGGGTATGGAAACTCATACCACATTTTTGAGTTGTTTTCTATACTTCCTTTGGTGTATTCTGTTGATCTACCCCAAGCATTGTTACCATCGCTTTCTGGAGGATAAACCGACATAGCCATACAGTCTTTACCACTTGGTAAGTTAATCTTTGCTGCATCCCAGATAAAGCTTTTAGAACTTGCCCAAGCTACATCCCTACTGTTCTCAATTTTAAAGTGCCATGTTAAAGTACCTTCTTGTGTAGGTCTGGTTTTCTTTACTTTTCCAACTTCGTCTGGAGCAACTATATAAACTGTTTTGTCGCTTTTAGATGCTTTTTCAAATCGCTCAATTTGTTGAGAAGTTAATACTTCTTTTTTGTTTACTAACTCACCAGAACCGACAACAATATGGTCGAAAGGTACAGTAATGTAATAATCGAAGTTGCCGTATTCTAAATAGAATTCACCAGCACCCATGTATGGTTCGATGTTCCAACCTTTAATGTCATCGTAAACTGCCATTCTTGGATACCACTGAGCCATTTCGTAAATCCATCCAGCTTTACTTTCTAGACGACCCATTCTATCTGCACCATATTGTGGAATATTACATTTATAGTCTAGCTCAATTACAGCTTCACCACCTTTTGCTTTAATTGCTTCATCAAATCTGATTTGCATTCTGGTGTCGGTAATAACTTTGGTAGCGGCTACTTTTTGGCCACCATTAATACTTACCATTACATTTTCGATCTTATAACCACCTTGATCGTCACCAATCCATCTGCCACCATCTACAGGCATTGTTAATGTACCACGAGAATGTTTGGTAAATTTGTTTTGGTCGAGTTGCATCCACACAAATTCTAGTGGATCGGGACTATTATTTGTATAGGTTACTTTAATGCTTCCAACAATCTCGTTATCAGCTTCATTTAAGGCAACTTTAAGCTCGTAATCTGCTTTGTTTTGCCAGTATTGCTCACCTGGAGCTCCTGATGCAGAGCGATACGGAGAAGACTGCCACGAAAATAAAGGATTAAAGTAAGGTTGGTTGTTCTCTAGTGCATCCTGTGCTTTTAAGCAAAAAGGAAGCGCGAACAACATCAATATCAAATGAAATTTTTTGATAGTTCTTGTCATGATTATTTTGTTATTAATTATTAGATGTGATGTAGCTTTTTAAGACTTAAAAAAATCTTATCCAGATACGTCCTGTGTAAAATAGGTGAGGTGTACATGGATATACATCAGGTTGTTTGAAAAGCTAAAAGTAATAAAGATGCCTGAATAATAAGTGATTTTAATATTTCTGTTTACAAATTTCTAATTGCACTTTTTACTATAATTGCATTTTAATTAAATGTGTTCAAAATGATCGTAATAGGCGATACAATACTTAGCGACGATATTATTGAAAACTTCTTTGTTTGCAATATTGAAAAATGCAAAGGAGCTTGTTGTGTTGAAGGTGATTTGGGTGCTCCACTAGAGGAAGCCGAAAAAGATAAAATGAATGAGGTTTACGAAAAGGTAAAACCTTATATGTGTAAAGAGGGAATCGAAGAAGTAGAAAAGCAAGGAGTTTATGTTTTGGATGAAGAAGGTGATTATTCTACACCAACCATCAATCATAAAGAATGCGCTTATGCAGTTTATGATGATAAAGGATTTTTAAAATGTAGCATAGAACAAGCCCACCTCGATGGTAAAATAGATTTTAAAAAGCCAATTTCTTGTCATTTATATCCTATACGTGTTACTAAGTATGATAAGTACGATGCGCTAAATTACGACCGATGGGAGATATGCAGTGATGCTTGTAGTTTTGGGCAAGAATTAGGTGTACCTGTTTATGTTTTCTTGAAAGATGCTTTAATAAGAAAATATGGAGAGCAATGGTATAGTGATCTTGAATCAGAAATTAAGCTACGAGAAGATAACAATATAGGAGGAAAGAAATAAGAGTTTATTCACAATTTGCCATTTTTTTGTCGAAAAAAGCAAAAATTGTTAATACCACTCATATCATTTTATACACTTTGTCGTTTCCATGATACTTAATTTGATTAGCAGATTTTTTAACCTGTTATATCAAATGTTTTAGAAAATTATCTTAATTATCATCATTGCACAGCCTGCTTGGGCTACAGGCAGGTTTTTTTTACCTTTCTTAATAAAATTATTCCTAGTAACATTTGTTATCTGATAATTTTATCACCTATCGCAATTTTATCCGATTTTTGCATAAAACTTACATATAAGTATTTCCAGACTATTCATTCTTTATCTGGCAAATAAGGCTTTATCATTGTTAGTTTTAATTAAAAATTGAGGCCTTATAATTACTTAAGAAACAAAAACTGACTGTTAATTTAACCCTACTTTATGAATGTCAATCAAAACTACTTTGTATTTAAACTTGCTACATACAAACAACTTCCCGTTTTTAAAGAAAAAAAGCACTATATGCTATTATTTGATGCATTGAGCTTTTTAAAAAATAAATACAAATTAGGACTTCTAGCTTATGTAATACTACCAGACCAAATTCAATTGGTAATAGAAAATATGGATGATACGCTTGCTGTAGAATTTACAGAAAATCTTAAAACTATTACACGTAGCGAAATCATCAGAATATTAGAAAGCGAGAATGATTTTAACACCTTGCAAGAACTTGAAATAGCAAAAGGAAAACAAAAATATCGTTTGTGGGAGATGAAATACGAGCTTGAGGTAATTGATAGTAAAGAAAAGCTTGAAAGTAGAATTAATCTTTTACATCAAAAACCAGTAAGACAAGATTTAGCGGATTCTGTAGAAGCATATAATTACTCAAGTGCAAAGTTTTACCTTTTGGATGAGGCAACAGCGATAAAAGTAAACGATTATAGATTGCTTTTAACAACTTGATTATTCAAGTCTAAACCATAAAAAAAAGTCTTTCCAGTAAAATGGAAAGACTTTTTCTTTTTATCCAAGATTAAGCTTGGCAAAATCTTTTGCAAAATATGTGAGGATTATCTTAGCACCAGCTCTTCTAATCGAAAGTAGCACTTCTAACATCGCTTGTTCTTTATCAATCCAACCGTTTTGAGCTGCTGCCATCACCATAGAGTATTCTCCACTAATGTTATAAGCAGCAATAGGCAAATCGAAATTATCGTGTAATAAGCTAATAATATCTAGGTAAGCCAAAGCAGGTTTAACCATAAGAAAGTCGGCTCCTTCAACATAATCAAGCTCAGCTTCTATTAAAGCTTCTCTCTTATTCGCTGGATTCATTTGGTAGGTTTTCTTATCACCAGACTTTGGAGCAGAATCTAGTGCATCTCTAAAAGGTCCGTAAAATGCACTTGCGTATTTCGCTGTGTAAGACATAATGGACACATTAGTAAACTTATTATTGTCTAAAATATCTCTGATGTACTCAACTCTGCCATCCATCATATCAGATGGCCCTAAAATATCTGCTCCAGCTTGGGCTTGTGCTAAAGCCATCTTGCCTAAAACTTCTAATGTTTCATCATTCAGGATTTCTCCATTCTCAAATACGCCATCGTGACCGTCAGAACTGTAAGGGTCCATGGCGATATCCGTCATCACACAAGCTTCAGGCAGTTGCTCTTTTACTTTTCTGATTGTTTCAAGATAGAAATTGCCATCTCTATAGCTTTCAGAAGCAACTTTGTCTTTGTTTTCTTCAGGTATACTTGGGAATAAGTCGAAAGTTTTAATGCCAAGTTCCAAACAAGATTCAATCTCAGCAAGTAGTGTGTCTTGCGAGTACCTGTAAATGCCCGGCATAGAGCCTACTTCTACTTTTTTATTTGTACCTTCTATTAAAAAGAGGGGAAATATAAGGTCTTTTTTATGTACTGTAGTTTCTTCTGTGAGTTCTCGAATTACAGCAGATTTACGATTTCTTCTAGGTCTTCTTAAAAGCATGCTGATTATTTATTTTTGATTAGCACTCAAAATTACAAAACCAGACTTACAGCTCTATCATAAATTTACTTTTTGTTTAGAAGTGTTTCTACAATCATTGTTTCAGGGATTTTGTCGTCTTCTGGCAATGCAAAATCCTTATTATATAATCCCCAAGGACTGTTGGCAATAAAGTAAAATTTGCTTTTCGATATTGTGCCTAATGTGGGCTCATTAAATTTTGGATCAGCGTTTACTAAAAGCTGGGTGTTAACAATTTCAGTTCCTGCCTTATTGATCTGAAACTGGCAAACCCTAATAGGTTTTACACCATTTTGAATTGCCACTAAAGTATTTTTATAGAAGTATAAGCCATCAATTCCTTTTAAGTGATAGGGATGCATGTGATGTTTTACCAAATAAGTAAGTTCTGGTTTTGCTATATCAACTTTTAAAATGCCTTTTACATAATCGACAAAATAGAGCGATTTTTCATTGCTAGATAATGCTATACCTTGTAAAGATTTTAATTCTGGATATTGAGCTAATAGTTGTAAGCTGTCTGCTTCAAATTCAGTTTGATAAATGGCAGGGAAGCTGCTATCTGTAATATATACTTTTCCCAGTTTATTGATAGTGAGGTCACCAAACCAATGTTGGTTTTCATCTTGTATATCGTATCTTTTGAGTAAATCTCCATTAGCAAGATTGAAACATAAAATAGCAGACTTGCCCTCATCTTCTTTTTTATAATTTTCGAAGTTTGGTGTAGCAACTGTACAAGCCCAAAGTCTGTTTCTTTTTTTATCAATAGCTAAACCACTTACAGACCAAGTGTTTTTGTTCGCATTGTAAAAGGTTGAAACTTCACCATTTCTGTCTACTTTTAAAATCAATCCCTTTCTAATAGAGCTAATGTAGAAAGTGTTTTTCTTTGCATCATAAGCAATTCCTTCTGGATGATATTTGCCTTGAACAGTAGTAACTTCTTTGGTGAGATTAATCAATGTATTTTGATGAGCTATTTTGTTTGTAAGATCAGTGAAATCTTGTGTTTGGTGGAGTATTTCAAAGTCTGGATCAGAGAGAATACTTGAATCGGCTCGAAAAGTAATGAGTTCGTTTAAGAGTGCTAGCGATTTGTTCTCCTGATGATTGAGTGCATAAGCTGCTGCCAGATTATACATTATAGTCGGATGATCATGCCTGATTTTATAGGCTTGCTCAAAGTTTTCGAGAAAAGTTGAAAAATCATTCTTTTTGTATGCTGCAATTCCTTCCGAATAATAAAAGTTTAAATCTTTTTCTTGTGCAACTGCTACTTGTAAAATTGTATAGAAGAGTAGGAGAGAACTAGTAAATTTCAGCATCATATTTTATTTGTTGGCATGATAAGATACTGAGATTATTTTAATTGAGCATTAAAAAATACTCCCCTTAATTGCGGGAATTTAGAATAGGAAATTTCTTTGATGCAAAAAAATACGGGGAGCTATTCGTTTTGAGTAGCTCCCTAGTACATATTAATATTGTGGGATCGATGGATCTATTTCTTTAGCATAAGCTAGTATGCCTCCTTTTAAATTGTAAAGATTGTCGTATCCGAAAGCATCTTCCAATTGTAAAATAGCATTTGCACTTCTTGCTCCACTTCTACAATGAACTACTACTTTTTTATCTTTAGAAATTTCCTCTTCAAAATCAAGAATTCTTCCCAAGGGCATTAATTCACCATTAATATTGCAAAAGTTGAATTCATTTTCCTCTCTTACATCTATTAATTGGAAATCCTCCTTATCATCCATTAATTTTTTTAATTCTTGTACTGTGATTTCTTTCATTTTTATTTGTTTTAAAGTTGGAAAGATTGGAATGTAAAATTACCAATTTTGAAATTAATTATTTTATCAAATAAGTAATAGATGAAAATCGAGATAAATCGAAAAAATAAGGCTTACCATATGGAAGCCTCGAACGAAGATGGTAACATTGTTTCTATTGATGGCTCACCTGCTATTGGGGGAGAAGGCAAAGGTGTAAGACCTATGCAGCTTTTGTTAGCAGGCATTGGTTCTTGTAGTGCGATTGATGTAATAAGCATATTAAAGAAGCAAAAACAAGAGCTAGAAGATATTAAAATTACCATAGATGGAGACAGAGAACCAGGTGCGGTTCCTGCTGTATTCACAAAAATTCATTTACATTTCCATCTGGTTGGTAAATTGGATAGTAAAAAAGTGGAAAGAGCTTTAAAATTATCAGTAGATCAATATTGTTCTGTGGCAAAAATGTTGGAAAAAACTGCTGAGATCAGCTACGATTATTCAATTGCTGAAAAGTAAAATTAACCGCTAAAAATTTATTGATAATTAAGCATGAAGAAAGTCTTAGAATACTTTATAAAAGAATTAAAAAGTTTCAGACATGCTTTTAGAGGTATAAAATTCCTTTCCAGCGATCATAATTTTTTCTTTCACTTTCCGGTAGGAGTTTTTGTTTTTATTCTTGCCTGGTATTTTGAACTTACCAGGCAAGAATGGTTATGGATTGTGCTTGCTACAGGGTTAGTATGGTTAAGTGAAGCATTTAATACGTCAATAGAAAAAACTATTGATTTGCTTCACCCACAGCAACATCCTCTTGCGGGAAAGGTGAAAGATATAGCGGCGGCTGCGGTTTTTATATCAGTATTAATTGCTGGTGCTATTGGTATACTGATTTTCTACCCCTATTTCTATGCAATTTTCTAATTTTTTAACTTCAGAAGAATAAACAAAAACGACTTGTTCAATCTTAAAGCAATGTAGATCAACTTTATAGGTGAAGTTTTGCGAAATTATATAACCGCTAAAATCATTTACCCCTAATTTTTTTTCTACATACAGGTCGTTTGTAAATGTGAGTCCCTTTTCTCCATTAAGCTTATAAAGTGCTTCTTTTGCACACCAGTAAATAGTGGCTTCTTCTTCATTATTTCCAATACAGTTTAATTCTTTTTGAGATAAAACTCTTGGAGCAACTTTTAATATTCTGTTGCTAATTACTTCAGCATCTACGCCTGTTTTACATAGCGAATTAAAAGTCGCAACTGCCATATCTAATGTATGCGATATACTAATATGAGAGTTAAGACCTACCAAATACGGTTTTCCATTTTCATCTTTGTCTACTCCAGAATACCTGCAATTTGCATCTTCTGTCAAATAATTTACGATTAACCTGCCTGCTAATGTCTGACATCTCTTTAGAGGCGATTTCATTGATGAAATTTCGTCTGGCAAAAATTCATCTCTAGTTAGAGCAGTGAGTTGATTTTCCTGTTCGTCTATTTTCCAAATAGCTAAACTGAGGTAGTCATTCACTTGTTGTTTTTGAATAATTGGCATACTTCTATTTGTTGATTGTTAATGGCAGACATTAGCAGTGATTATTTACTCAACTAAAATTTAGACTCTAGTTCTTCCATTTTAGTATAAGCTTCTGTTAAGTCAGCATCTAGTTCAAATGCCTGTCTGTAATAATCATGTGCTTGTCTGTAATAAGCTTTTTTCTTTTTCCCATTCAGAAAACTACTTGTTTTTTCAGCAAGTGCTTCGGTAGATTGAGCTAGTGAAAAGAATTTCTCTGCTTTTACTTTTACGTTTTCTGTTTGAGAAGAGTCGAGGTCGTCAGATAGTTGGCCTATTTCATTTTGTTGTTGTGTTACTTGGTTTTGTAATTCTGTTAGTTCTTCGTTTTGTAAGTCAACAGTTCTTACCAAAGCAACTTTTTCTTCTTCGTAAGTGGCTATTCTTTCTTGTAATTGAGAAATAGTTTCGTCTTTCTCAGCTACCATTTTTTTATATTTTGCTACAATGTTTCTGTAAACTTTATTATCGTTTTCAGATTTAACCAAAGCATCTTCGAGTTGTTTGAGCTCGTTGTTGGTTCTATCCATGTATTCTTGTATTTGAGCTATTCTACCCACATAATCGTCGTATCTAATACCGTTTTCTAAGTTTAGCATAATGCCTTCTTCTTGTACCTCTATTGAGTCTAATAAAATACCAATAGAATCCATTTTAGAATCCATTTCTAAAAGAAGTGTTTCTTCTTTTTCTTTTGCTACAGTGAGAGAGTCTAGCCTAGCTTTTACTTCTTCGTGTTCTTTTTTAGGTACACAAGCCGAAAATAATAGTAATGCTATAATGATGTTTGTTGAAAATTTAGAAAAATTCATGACAAGATCTTATTTAATCAAAAAAATGCATTTGTGTCTACGATAATAAAAAAAATCGGTTACTAAATTGTACTAAGCTGGTATTTAGATACCATAAATTGCATTCCAAAAATCGGAGTTTTCTGTACTATTGTAGTATTTTTTTTAAATATTTAAATAATCGGCTTAAATTTATGCAGATAAACTCTCTGTAAGCGGATAAATTAAATAAAATTTGGAAGATAAATACCCATTATCAAAAAAAATAGGCCTTGTCGCTGGTCCTGTATTATTTATAACATTTCTTTTGTTCCCACTGTTTGATTCTTTAAGCCCAGAAGCAAATAAAGTTATTGCCGTTGCTGCATTAATGTTGATGTGGTGGATAACAGAAGCAATTCCCATTGCAGCGACTGCCTTAATCCCCATGATTTTTTTCCCGCTTTTAGGATTGTATAAAATGGCAGAAGCGGCTGCTCCATACAGCTCACCAATAGTCTATTTATTTATGGGTGGTTTTGTAATAGCACTAGCCATGGAAAAATGGAATCTCCACAGAAGAATTGCGCTTAGTATTATCAAACTGACAGGTACAAATGCCAATGGAATTATCTTAGGTTTTATGTTGGCAACCGCATTGCTCAGTATGTGGATTAGTAATACAGCTACTGCCGTAATGATGTTACCTATCGCTTCATCTGTGATAGGTATTTTTTTAAAGAACAAAGAAGAACTTACCATAAGACAGAAAAACTTTGCTTTAAGTATTATGATCGGTATTGCCTATGCCGCTAATATTGGTGGTGTAGCAACTTTAGTAGGTACTCCACCAAATGTAGTTTTTAGAGGCTTTATGGAGAATACTTACCAATACGAAGTACCATTTGCCCAATGGATGATAATAGGTTTTCCTTTTGCCGCAGTGTTGTTAGCCATTACTTTCTTTGTATTGGTTAAAGTGATGTTTCCCAATAAGTTAGGGAAGTTTGAGGGTTCAGCAGAAATTGTAGATGAGGAATACAAAAAGCTTGGTAAAATGAGTGGGCAGGAAAAGCAAGTTTCTGTAATTTTCTTTTTTACAGCTTTCTTTTGGGTTTTCAGAACGCAAATTCAGCCTTATTTCGAATTTATAGAATTAAGCGATCCTACCATTGCGATGTTTTTTGCTTTAGTAGTATTTTTTGTTCCTTTTAATTTGAAGAAAGGATTGTTTCTATTAGAATGGAAAGACACTGAGAAATTACCTTGGGGTATTTTATTGCTTTTTGGAGGAGGTTTGAGTATGGCAGGAGCGATGCAAAAAACGGGTATTATTGATTTAATCGGCTCATCTATAGCAGAGAATAATACTTTGAGCAACTTTGCCATTGTTTCTATTATTATTGCTGTAATGCTGTTTATGACAGAAGTAATGAGCAATGTAGCATTAGTTACTATTTTACTACCGGTAGTTGGAGGCATTGCTCAAGGTTTGGGCGTGGAGCCTCTTTTTGTAGCGATTCCAGTTACTATTGCATCTAGTTGCGCATTTATGCTGCCAATGGCAACCCCACCTAATGCAATTGTTTTTGCCAGTGGACATATAAAAGTCTCAGACATGGTGAAAGCAGGAGTGGTGTTAAACATCATTTCGATACTCCTTTTAATAATAATGTACAAGACCTTAATTCCGCTTGTTTTTTAAATAATCTGGAAAATAAAGAATTAAAAAAAGTAGGACATAATTACATTTACATCCTGCTTTTTAATTAACATCATTCAAACAAATCGAAGTCTCCGAATAGCACACGATCTGTTTTGCCAGTTTGCCAATTGTTCTTCAAATCTTTTATTACTGGTGATTTTTGTAACTTATAGCGACGGGTGTTTTTTTGATTTTTCTGATATTCAAATCGGTTAATTACAGTATTTACATCTTTTAATCTGTAATCTTCCAATTCCATAGGGAGCACAATCACCTTCACTTTATGCTTTTCAACCTTTTCTGATTTATCATGCTGCACTTCAAAAATATGATAACCAGATTCTTTATTCAGAATATTAAAAGCAGCAAATCCAGACACAGAAAAGTAGCGGGCAATTTCAGAAACTTCATCCACACTTTTTAATTCTCGCATGTTCATGTTTCTGGTTTTAGCCCAAGAAGCATACATGCTTTCTATCTTGGCTCCGTAGTTTTCAGAATTCTTGTCAAACTCAATCTTGATAAAAGCATCTTGCGGAATTTCATCCAAATAAGAATTTAAAGCTTCTTTTAGTAAGTAAATTCGCTCTGCCAGTTTTTTTATTAATCTAGCGTCATAAGAGAGGCGTTCTTTTTCAGTATCATTTAAGCGATTGAAAAGGTTTTGAGCAGTTTCATAAGCACTTTCAAATCGGTCGATAAACTCAACTTCTGCCAAAACTTCAAACCTATCGGCACTATTCCAAAAATCAGGAACTGCCATTTCTTGCAACAATTCGGTTTTGGTTTCTTCTATGCCATTTTCCTTAATATTTTCATCAAGTTTCTTCAACTCGTTTTCAATTAGTCTAAATTCAGAGAGCACACCATTTGAATCGAGTACAATCTCTTTTAAGCTTAACTCTTTAGATTTAACTTCTTGGTTTTCAAGTATTTTCTTCTTCTGTTCCCAAGTATATTGTGGCTCATCTGGATCGATAAACTCTACTTTCAATTTATCTTTTCCTACACCAACCAACAAAAATTGATTGCCTTTCGGGAAGTTGTGGTTTACAATAGTGATTGCCAGTGGAGCAAGTAAATATTTCTCTATAACACGTTTAAGCGGACGAGCGCCCATTGTGCTTGAAAAGCCTTTGTCCAGTAAAAAATCTAGGGCTGAATCTTCGAAATCGAGCTCCCATTTCTTTCTTCTTAAACCTCTTCGAGTTAATACTTTTTTGAGTTCGTTTTTGAGAATTTGCTTGGCAACTGCTTTAGTCAGCGGATTAAATACAACCACTTTATCAATTCTGTTTACAAATTCCGGTCTAAATGTATCTTGAATACTGGCTAATATATTTGCATCAATATCAGTGTGTTCCTCTGAGGTGTTAAATCCAATTCTGTTTGTACTTGCAGGTAAACTTGCACCCAAATTAGATGTGAGTATGATGATGGAATTTCTAAAATCGGCGGTTAAACCTCTGGTGTCTGACAGTCTACCATCATCAAAAACTTGAAGGAAGAAATCCCAGATAGTAGGATGGGCTTTTTCGAACTCATCAAGCAGAATTACTGAAAAAGGATTTTTTCTGATTTTATTAATGAGGGAAGTATCATCAAAAGAATCGTAACTATCTCCAAGTAATTTATAGATGGAGTCGTGATTTTGAAACTCACTCATATCTAGCCTGATAAGCCTTTCTGGTGAGCCAAAAAGATACTCCGCTAGTGTCTTGGCAATTTCTGTTTTACCAGTTCCGGTAGGGCCTACAAATAGAAAAATACCAGATGGTTTGCTTGGGTCGGTTAAGCCGGCCTTAATCATTGCAACCCGCTCGATAATGGTATTTACTGCATCATCTTGACCGATTACCTTGGTAGAAAAATGATTTTTTAAGTAATCGAGATCGAGCTTTTCGCTGTCGTCAAGAATGTTTTCTGGTAAGCCAGTTGTGTTGGAAAGTGACTGAATAAAATCCTTTATATCAATTTGGTAAGAAGCATCTTTTTTAGAAACGATCAGCTTTTTGGTTTGCTTGAGCAAATCGAGCAAGTTTCCCGGGTTTTGCTTATGCGAAAGATACTGGCTAGAAAGCTGGTAAACTTCTTCAATATCATCATCAGAAAATTTGCTCCAAAGAGATTTATTGGTGTCTGCTTTAATCCAATCTTTGGCTAATTCAACTGTAAAGTTTTTGCTAGATTCATCTATTCTAATGATTTCGAAAGTACCCAACAACTGCGGAAATTGCTGTATGGTTCTTTCTAAGTTAGAAGGACTCAACTCACCGATAATTCTCACTTCGCCACTTTCTACAAAGGGTAAAACCTGATCGAGTATGCTAATGGTAGAATACTGATGTCTACCAGCTAAAACCAGTTCGTGAAATCTAGGAATAATCCAAAGGCTATTTTTTGCCTCAGCAAGCGATTGGAGTACATCTTTCACCTGCTGCTCCATCTCACCGATATATTTTTGGCCTGC